>CANIIC010000048.1 GCA_947467395.1 Bryobacterales bacterium | reverse complement strand
CCGTTGTAAGGATTGATGGCGTAGCCACCGGTGAAGTAGCCTTCCTTCTTCACGTCGCCCGGGTCCTGCTGCTTGCGGACGTCGACCATGGCCTTGGCGCGGGCCTTGCCTTCGTCATCCATCAACTGCTGCGCGATGGGATGTTCGGGCGCGAGGATGACGCAGGTGGCTCCGTAGATGGTGTCGACGCGGGTGGTGAAGACGCGGATCTTCTGCGTCGTTTCTCCACTGGGGCCTTCGAGCGTGAAGTCGACCTCGGTGCCTTCGCTGCGGCCGATCCAGTTGCGCTGCATGGCGAGTACGCGGTCGGGCCAGCCGCCTTCGAGCTTGTCATCGATATCGCGCAGGAGTTCGTCGGCATAGGCAGTGGTCTTCCAGAACCACTGCTGGAGCGCCTTCTGTTCGACCTTCGTCGTCTCATGCCGCCAGCAGCAGCCATCGATGACCTGTTCGTTGGCGAGCACGGTGGCGCATTCGGGGCACCAGTTGACCAGCGCCTTCTTGCGATAAGCGAGGCCGCGTTCGAGCATCTTCAGGAAGAACCACTGATTCCAGCGGTAATATTCCGGCTCGCAGGTGGTGACTTCGCGATCCCAGTCATAGCTGAAGCCCATGCGCCGGTGCTGACGCTTCATCTCCGCGATATTCGCGTGGGTCCATTCGTGCGGGTGGCGATTGTTCTTGATGGCCGCGTTTTCGGCAGGCAGGCCGAAGGCATCCCAACCCATGGGGTGAAGGACGTTGAAGCCCTGCATCCACTTGTAGCGAGCGAGCGCGTCGCCAATGGAGTAGTTCCGGACGTGGCCGATGTGGAGGCTGCCGCTCGGGTAGGGCAGCATTTCGAGGACGTAGTATTTGGGCTTGGAGGAATCGAGCTCGGCTTTGTAGAGCGAGGGATTCTGCTCAAAGAACTGCTGCCACTTGGCTTCGACTTCTTGATGATCGTAGACGCGTTCCGGCATGGGGGTGTATCTCTTCATGATAACGCGGGGTCTATTCAGCCAGTTATTTCTCGAGTTTGGCGAGCCGGCGCAGGTCCCGCGCAACCGGGTGAACGATTCGGTTGGACGGATACGTCGGCATGAAATACCCGCTATGGGTTCTCCCCATCCCGCCGCCGCTGGGCTTACGAGCCGTGGATTCAAGAGGATCATGCCGTAAGGGGCGTCCAACGGATCTCCTGATGAGAACCGCCTCACAAACTTCAGCGGGCATCTGAGATCCTCCGCAATGGGACCCACCCTTTCCCTGATCGCCATTTTGATATATGCTCTCCGGGTCGTTCAGCAACTAAGTTCAGCAACAAAAGGGAGGAATCCATGAATCGGATTCAGCTGGCCGTGTTACTGCTCTCGGCTTCTATTGGCTTTGGTCAAACAAGCCTCGCGACTATTACCGGAACTATTGCGGATGCAACGGGCGCCGTGATGGCCAACACTCCTGTCGAGATACGGAACCTTGCCAATGGGCAGACGTTCCGGACATCGAGTTCGGAGACTGGCAACTACACCATCTCGCAGCTTCCAATCGGCGATTATGACCTCAGCGTGACGATGACCGGATTCAAGACCTACGCACATACCGGTTTCCATCTGGCCGCGGCGCAGATCATGCGCGAGGACATCACATTGGAAGTCGGCCAGACCACTGAGTCTGTGACCGTGACCGCGGAAGCATCTTTGCTCAAGACGGAATCGAGCGAAGTGGGTCAGAACGTGACGCTATCGCAGCTGAACAACCTGCCGGTTTTGCAGGCGGGCGTCACGGCCCAGGGCTTCCGCGATCCGTTTATCGCGGTGCGTCTGGTCCCCGGGGTCCGGTACGCGAATGCCGGCTCGGTAGCAACGATGGTGGTCAATGGCACCCCGGCGAACACGGTTCAGGTTCGCCTGGACGGCGCATCTGCCGCGCCCACGGGGACACGCTTGCTGGGCGCCACCATGGAGACGCAGCCTTCGGTCGATGCGGTGGAGGAAGTGTCCATCCAGACGAGCAACTTCGCGGCTGAGTATGGCACTGCCGGCGGCGCGATGGTCAACATGGTCAGCAAGAGCGGCACGAATCAGTTCCACGGCAGCGCCTACGACTACGGCGCGAATGAAGGCCTGGGCGCGCACCAGCCCTACACGGGCGTTCGCAACAAGGTGCGCCAGCAAGATTGGGGCTTTACCTTTGGAGGTCCGGTCAAGATCCCGAAGCTCTACAACGGGACGAACAAGACGTTCTTCTTCTATAGCTACGAGCAGTTCCGCAACCGGAACATCGTCGCCAATGGCGCTACGACCGTGCCGATCCCGGCCTACCGCTCCGGCGACTTCAGCAATCTACTCTCAGCGGAGAGCCGTCTGATCACAACCGCGACAGGGAACGCCACGGATGCGCTGGGCCGCACGATTGCCAGCGGCACCATCTTCGACCCCAACACGCAGCAGACCGCCGCCAACGGACGCATCTATCGCGATCCGTTCCCCGGCAACCAAATCCCGCTGGCACGCTTTGATTCCATCTCCACGAAAGTCCTGGCCCTGATTCCGCAGCCGCTCGGCCCGAACAATGATCGTGGACTGGTGACGAACAACTATCAGGCTCCCTATGACGCCAGCCGGTTCTCGTCGATCCCGTCCATCAAGATCGACCAGAACCTGGGTTCCAAGGGCCGCATGTCGTTCTACACGGGCGAGACCTTCTCGCGGACTCCGCGCACCAACACCGGAGCCGATGCGTTTCCCGATCTGATCACGGCTTCGGCGGCATCGGAGACCGCAGGCACCACGATCCGGCTGAGCTATGACTACACCATCAGCCCCCGTCTGCTGTTGCATCTGGGCTCGGGATGGAACGATACGGACTTCATGTTGGAAGCCGCAGTGACGAACTTCAACGCGCAGCAGCAGTTGGGACTGCGCGGACAGACGACGGCGCGCTACTTCCCCAGAATCGTGACGGGCGTCAATGACAACACGGCGGTCGGCGGGCTCACCACGATGGGTTCGCTGTTCCCTGCCAAGTCGTTTGAACGGCGGCCTTCCGGCAACATCTCCCTCAGCTACGTCACCGGCGGACACACCTACAAGTTCGGCGGCGAGTGGCGTCTGGAGAAATTCCCGGACTACGGCCTCGCCAACACGCAGGGCACGTACACCTTCGGCGCGAACATGACCGAGCAGCCCTCGCTGCAAGGCATCACCACCAACCAGGGCTTCGACGGTTTCGAGTTCGCTTCGTTCCTGCTGGGCGGCATGAGTTCGAATGCTCTGGCCGCACCCATCGCGCTGGGCACCAGCAAGTCCCAGACCGGGTTCTACGTTCAGGACACGTGGAAGATCTCGCGCCGCACCACGCTGGATTACGGTTTGCGTTGGGACTACGGCACCTACACCCGCGAACAGTACGGCCGCAATGGATCCATCGGCCTCGCGATTCCGAATCCGGCCGCAGGGGGCCGTCTGGGCGCACGCCAATTTGAGGCCACCTGCAATTGCAACTTTGCGAAGAATTACCCGTGGGCGTTTGGTCCGCGTTTGGGCCTCTCGCATCAGATCAATAACCGCACGGTGCTTCGCGCAGGCATAGGAGTGGTGTACAACGCAACCTCCACCGCCGCAGGCGCTACCAGCAACTCTGCCTCTTCAAACACGCTTCCCGCCAACTCCGGCCAGATTACGGGACTGTTCAAGGACGGCATGCCCGCAAGCGTGCAGGCGGTGTGGCCATCGTTTGATCCTGGAGTCGGACAGGGCACCGGAACCGTGATCACGATGCCGGCACTCCTGGATCCAAACGCGGGCCGGCCGGCTCGTCTGCTGCAATTCAACATCGGGGTACAGCGGGAACTTACACGCAATACCGTAGTCGAAGCCTCTTACGTTGCCAACCGCGGCGCATGGTGGACAGCAAATGGCTTGGGCACACTGAACGCGTTGAACATAAACGCGCTTACTTCGCGGGGATTCAGCGACTTCACCAGTTCCAGCGAAGCGGCCCTGTTGACGACACTGGTCTCGAACCTGACGACCGCACAGCGGTCCACGCTGGCGGCACGCGGCATCACCGGCATCCCGTACTCGAACTTCCCAACGGGACAAACGGTGCGGCAGTCGCTGCTCGATTATCCGCAATACACCGCACCCGCCGGGGCGACCTCCGGGTTGGTTGGTGCGCCGTTGGGCAACACTTGGTACGACTCACTTCAAATCAACGTAACGCAGCGATTCAGCCACGGACTGAGCTTCAACTTGAACTACAACTACTCGAAGAACCTGGACACGATGACCTCTATATCGGACGTCTTCAACCGCGGTCTCAGCAAGAACCTCTCGGTGTGGGATCAGCCGACTCAGATCCGGCTGGCGGGCCAGTATGTTATTCCGGAGTTGAAGAAATCCGGTTTGCGGGTCGTGTCCAATCGATTCGTGTCCTACGCCCTGTCCGGTTGGGGCTTGGGCGTCTATCTCGAATACAAGAGTGCAGTGGTGCTGGCTCGCCCGAGCAGCAACAACACGACGCCCATCAGCCAGTTCCTTGGCCGCGGCCCTGGCGGTGCGCAGTTGAAGCGCAATGCCGACGGCAGCTCCATGAACCCCTGGTCAGTGGATTGGGTGGATTATAGCGGCACGCACCGCACCGACCCGATCGACGTCAATTGTAAGTGCTACGATCCCACCAAGACCGTGGTGCTGAACCCGGCAGCCTGGGAGAACATTCCCAACGGGCAGTGGGGCGCCGACCAGAGCAGCATCCGGAACTTCCGCGGGATTCGCACGCCGCTTGAAAATGCGAACTTTAGCCGGAATTTCCGTATTCGGGAAAAGGTCAGCCTGAACTTGCGCGTGGAGTTCACCAATATCTTCAATCGCACGCAGTTACCCCTCCCGTCCACGACCGGCAACTTTGCCACGCCAGCGACGAAGTTCCCCAGCGGACCAAACACCGGCTTGTATAGTGGCGGCTTCGGCACGCTGAACGTTCTCAGCGGTACCGTGACACCGCGCGCGGGCACCTACGTGGCACGCCTGACGTTCTAGTTGATTGGCGCCCCCGGCACCGCGCGGTGCCCGGGGGCGCCGCAGAGATTCCTGTGACCGGGCTGGATAGGGCGGAAGCGAAGGGCCGGCTCGTCTCAGGGTCCCTGCCGGTGTCACAATGGACCCACTATGGCTAAGTTCCAATTGAGCAGACGCGAGGCGTTGGGGGTATTGGGGGCTGCGGTGGCTTCACCGTTGCTGGCGCAGTCGGGGCCTACGTTCCCGAAGGGCGCGATCATTCGCACCCTCCTGAAAGACATGGATCCGGCGGAGTTGGCGGGCGGGGCTACGTTGTTCCACGAGCACATGCAATTGGGCGTGGACTTCAATGCGAAGTTCAACGCGGCCAACGCGGCAGTCCGTGCGATGAATGCGCAACCGGGACCTGCTGCGGCTCCCAAGCCTGCGGTGGAAGCTCCGAAACCACTACCGGCTGCAGCTCCGAAGCCTGCTGCGGCGAAGGGGCCGGACATCATGCGCGATGCGGACTTGATGGCGGCTGAGGTCGCCAAGGTGAAGGCCGATGGGATCGCGTGCATCGTGGATGCGGGGCATGCGGACATGGGTCGCGATATCAACTTCATTCGCCAGGTGGCGATGAAGTCGGGGGTGCCGATTGTAGCGGGCGGCGGGTTCTATTCGCAGCCGTATTACCCCAAAGAGATTTCGACAATGACCGAGGATCAGATCTATCGCGCGCTGCTTAAGCAGGCCGATGACGATACCTTGGGCGTGTATGGCGAGATCGGGTCGTGGGATGAGATGAGCCGGGATGAGCGCAAGGTGTTCCGTGCGGTGGGCCGGGCGCATGTGACGACGAACCTGCCGGTGTTCACGCACACGGGGATTCCGGGCAAGGGCGCGATCGAACAGCTCGACATTTTGGAAGATCAGGGCGTGGATCCTCGGCGGGTGCTGATCGGGCACTTGGGGAATCTCACCGATCCGCAGGTGTACGTGCACAAGCAAATCTGTAGGCGCGGGGCGTTTGTCGGGTTTGACCGGCAGGGCGGGAATAACGACGCTCAGCAGGTGCCGTTGGTGATGGCGCTGCTAGAGGCAGGCTTCGAAGACAACCTGATGTTTTCGGCCGATGCGTCGAGCGGGTATTCGAAGACGATGACGGTATTCCTGCCGAAGCTGCGCGCGGCCGGGGCTTCAGACGCGGTGCTGCACAAGATCATGGTCGACAATCCGCGGCGCTTCCTGGCGTTTGTGCCGAAGCGCGGGCGGAAGAAGTAACTAGTCGCCGAGAGCACCCTCATGCACGGGCGTGGGGGTGTGTTCTTCGTTGTGCTTGGAGCGGTCTTTGCGGCGCTCGAACAGGCCGCGCACGCGTTCCATGTAGATGTAGAACACGGGTGTGATGTAGAGCGTCAGCAGCTGCGATACGACCAGGCCACCGACGACCGCGAGGCCTAGCGGGCGGCGAGCTTCCGAGCCTGCACCGATGCCGAGCGCGATGGGCAGAGTTCCCATCAGAGCGGCCATGGTGGTCATCATGATGGGGCGGAAACGAACGATACAAGCTTCGTAGATCGCGTCAGCTGCGGGCGCATTGTGCAGGCGCTGCGCTTCGAGCGCGAAGTCGATCATCATGATGGCGTTCTTCTTCACGATGCCGATCAGCATGATGATGCCAACGAAGCTGTAGATGTTCAGCTCGCTCTTGAAAATCCAGAGTGTGGCAAGCGCGCCGAGGCCGGCGGCAGGCAGGCCGGTAAGAATCGTGATCGGGTGGATGAAGCTTTCGTACAGAATGCCGAGCACCATGTAGATTACGACGATGGCGAGCAACACCAGCCAGCCCATGCCAGTCATGGAATCCTGGAACGCGGCGGCCGTGCCCTGGAACGCGGTGTGGACGGTATCGGGCAGCGTCTCATTCGCCTTCTCCTGGATCTTCTGCACCGCATCGCCGAGCGCGACGCCGGGAGCGAGGTTGAAGGAGATGGTCACCGAAGGCATCTGCCCCAAGTGCGTGATCGACAGCGGACCCACGGTGGTACGGGACTTCACGACTTCATTCAGCGGGATGAGGCGGCCGCTGCTGGCGCGCACGTAAAGGAGGTTCAGCGCGTTGGGGTCGGCCTGATACTTGGGCTGCAGCTCCATGATCACCGCATAGTCGCTGACGGGCGAGTAGATGCTGGAGATCTGGCGGGAGCCGAAGGCGTTGTAGAGCGCGCCTTCGATCTGATCGGCACTGATGCCGAGGGTGGAGGCGCGGTCGCGATCGATATCGACGGCAACAAGCGGGCTGGAGATCTTGAGGTCACTGCTGATATCAGTCAGTTCCGGGATGTCGCGGAACACCTTCTCCATGTCTCCGCTGGCGGTGTAGAGTTCGTTGAGATCCTGCGCCTGCAGCGTGTACTGATAGAGACTGCGGCTCTGCTGGCCACCGATGCGGATGAGCGGAGGGTTCTGGAAGAAGGTTCGGACACCGGGGATGACCGCGGTGGCCGGGCGAAGCTGCTCAATCACTTCTTCGGGAGTTGCGGTGCGACCTTCGCCGCGATGCTTGAGACGGATCTGTAGGCGTCCGCTGTTGGAGCCGTTGTTGGCGTTGCCGGCGTTGACGTTCGAGAAGAACACATCCACGTTGGGGTTCTTCGCCACGATGTCCGCGATGCGTTGCTGCAGGCCGGCCATCACATCGAAGCTGGCATCTTCGGAGAATTCGGTGGTGCCGTTGAGCTGGTCCGTGTCCTGGCTGGGGATGAAGCCCATCGGGAGCTGGCGGTAGACGTAATAGGTGGCGAAAA
The DNA here is from genome assembly GCA_947467395.1 of Bryobacterales bacterium. Lineage (GTDB taxonomy): Bacteria > Acidobacteriota > Terriglobia > Bryobacterales > Bryobacteraceae > Palsa-187. The sequence goes on along the minus strand of CANIIC010000048.1, from coordinate 15,010 downwards.
CGGTTCCGATGGCGACCATCACGGTGACAATGCGGTGGCGGATGACACCGGCGAGAGTCCAGCCGTAGGCGTCGCGCAGGCCATCGAAGAAGCGCTCGAACAAATTGTAGAGCGCGCCGTGATGCTCGGCGGGAGGCTTCAGGAAGCGGCTGCACATCATGGGGGTCAGGCTGAGGCTGACGACGCCGGAGATGAGGATGGCCACGCTGATGACCACGGCGAATTCGTTGAACAAGCGACCGACGATGCCGCCCATGAAGAGCACTGGAATGAAGACCGTGGTGAGGGAGACGGTCATCGAGATGATGGTGAAGGCGATTTCCCGGCTGCCATCGAAGGCGGCCTGGAGGCGGCTCTTGCCCATTTCCATGTGACGGACCACGTTTTCGAGCACGACGATCGCGTCGTCGACGACGAAGCCGACGGCGAGCGTCAGCGCCATGAGCGAGAGATTGTCGAGGGAGTGGCCCAGCAACTTCATCGCAGCAAACGTGCCGACGATCGACAGAGGCAGGGCCATGCTGGCGATCAAGGTGGCGGACAAATTGCGCAGGAAGATGAAGATCACCAGGATCACGAGACCCACGGTGAGCAGCAGCGTGTACTTTACGTCGTCGACCGATTCGCGAACGGGGATCGAACGGTCGTAGACAGTTTCGAGCTTCACGGCCGGGGGAAGTGCGGCTTCAAATTCGGGGAAGAGAGCTTTGATGCGGTCCACCACTTCGACGGTGTTCGTGCCCGGCTGGCGCTGGATCTGGAACATGATGGAGCGCTGATTGTTGACCCATGCAAAGTTCTTGTCCTGTTGCACGCCATCCAGCACTTCGCCGACTTCGTCGAGGCGAACGGGCGCGCCGTTGCGATAGGCGATGATCAGAGGGCGATAGGCGGCCGCATTCATCACCTGGCCGTCGGCCTGCACCGTGAAGGCCTGTCGGGGTCCCCACAAGGTGCCGGAGGGCAAGTTGGAGTTATGGCGCTGAATGGAGTTCTGGACTTCATCGAGCCCGATATTGCGGGCAGCGAGTTTGTTGGGATCGAGCTGCACGCGCACGGCGTATTTCGCGGCGCCGAAGACGTTCACCAAGGCGACACCTTCCACCTGCGAGATGCGCGGGGCAATCATGGTGTCGGCGAATTCCGCGACAACCGTGGGAGACACGGTGGCAGAATTCAGGCCCATGAACAGGATGGCCTGATCGGCGGGGTTCACCTTTTGCAGCTGCGGCGGGTTCGGCATGCCGTTCGGGAGACGGCGGATGGTCTGCGAAATGGCGGCCTGAACATCCTGTGAAGCGGCATCGATGTCGCGATCGAGGCCGAATTGGAGGGTGATGTTGGTCTGCCCGCGCGTGCTGGACGACGTCATCGACTCAATACCGGGGACGGTCGAGAACTGGCGTTCGAGCGGGGTGGCCACGGAGGCCGCCATGGTTTCGGCGCTGGCACCGGGGAGGTCGGCGCGAACCTGTAGCGTGGGGAAATCGATGTTTGGGAGGTCACTGACCGGCAAGCCGCGATACCCAAGGACGCCGGCCAATAGGATCGCCATCATGACCAGAGCTGTCATGACAGGTCGCCGGATGAATAAGGCTGTAATGTTCAACGCCCCACCTTCCCCAACTTATCGTAGCGGACCGGGAAACGCCTCTGGCATCCCTTCTAGACTGGATGCCGAAGGGCGGTTTCCCGGGGTCGCTCGGGGTGCTACTGAACCACTGTCTTGCATTGCGGGCAGCCGCAGATCTTTCGGAGATGGTCGAAAGAGTAGATCCCGCTGCCGTGGCCATCGCTCCATTGGATCTGGATGGCGTAGGCGCCGACTTCTTCCACCTTCAACATTTTCAAAGTCGGGGTGTACATCTTGAACGGGTTCACCGGCTTGGCTTCCTCAGCCGCGTAGTTAGTTTTCTGCGGTTCCGTTCCGTGCGCTCCGGTGCAGGTGGCACAGGGGCACTCGTCGCGCAGGTAGCCGAGCGAATACTCGCTGCGGTGCCCGTCTTTCCAGTCAATCTTGATGCCTTTCGATTTCGAAATGGCGATGTGTTCGGCTTCAGCCCTCATGAACTCTTTCAATATCCCTAATTCCTGAAATGCGCCGGATCGCGGAAATAACGCGTTCCAGTTGGCGCTTGTCTTTCACTTCTAACGTCATCGAAATCAGCGCGCCTTCAGCCGAAGGGGCGTCCGCCGGGCGGGTTTCCAGAGTATGGATGTTGGTCTGTTCCTGGAACAGCGCCGTCGTAATCTGGCTCAGCATGCCGGGGCGGTCTTCGGTACGCACCACCAGCTTTACCTGGAAGGTCTCCTGCACCTGACGCGCCCACTCCACTTCGATCTTGCGTTCCACTTCATACATCAGGTTCTGCACGTTGGTGCAGTTGACGGAGTGGACAGCGATGCCCTTGCCGCGCGTGACGTAGCCGACAATGGGTTCGCCACGGATGGGGTCGCAACATTTGGCGCGGTAGGTCAGCAGATCGTCGGCGCCCTTCACCTTGATGACGAGGTCTTTGGTATCGTCGGGGGAATAGGGGACACGCGGGGTTTCTTCGACGGCGGGCTCGGCTTGTTCTGGTTCTACGACATCCGGCGCGAGTTTCTGCAGCACTTGGCGCGGGGAGAACTTCCCATAGCCCAAGGCCGCGTGCAGGTCTTCGATCTTCGAGCAGCCGTAGTCTTCAGCGACCGCCACCATCTGGGCATCCGAAATCTTCCCGAGCGAGACGCCGAGGCGGCGGGCTTCGCGTTCCAGATATTTCTCGCCGATCTCGATGGCCTTTGCACGTTCGGTGGTATTGATGACGTGCTTAATCTTGTTGCGGGCACGCGGGGTCTTGACGATGCCCAGCCAGTCCTTGCTGGGCATGTGACCGGCTTGCGTGAGGATCTCGACGACGTCGCCGTTGCGGAGACCGTACTTCAAGGGGACAATGCGGCCGTTGACCTTGGCTCCGGTGCAGGTGTTACCTACGGCGGAGTGAATCGAATAGGCGAAGTCGATGGGTGTGGCGCCACGCGGCAGCACGATGACCTTGCCTTGCGGCGTGAAGGTGTAAACTTCTTCGGGGTACAGGTCCACTTTGAGGGTGGACATGAATTCGCCGGCATCGCGCATGTCGCGCTGCCATTCGACGAGTTGGCGCAACCAGGTGATGCGTTGATCGTCATCGGCTGCCCCGCCCTTGCCTTCTTTGTATTTCCAGTGCGCGGCAATCCCTTCTTCAGCGATGCGATGCATCTCTTCGGTACGAATCTGAATTTCGAAGTGACGCCCGCGCGGACCCATGACCGAGGTATGCAGCGACTGATACATGTTCGGACGCGGGATGGCGATGAAGTCCTTGATGCGGCCGGGAATGGGTCGCCATTCGTTGTGAATGACACCGAGCGCGGCGTAGCAGTTCTTTACCGAATCAGTGATGATGCGGACGGCGAGCAGATCATAGACCTGATCCAGAACAATCTTCTGGCGGCGTAGCTTGAGGAATACGGAGAATGGGCGCTTGACGCGAATTTCGAGGTGCGCGGGGATGCCTTCGCGGGCAAGCTTCACTTCGATGAGGTGCTTGATCTCTTTGAGGAAGGCTTCGTTGGAGGCTCGCGTGCCTTCCAACTCGCGATTCAATTCTTCGGCAGCTTCCGGTTCCAGGTATTGGAAGGAGAGGTCCTCGAGTTCGGCGCGAATTTTACCCATGCCTAGGCGGTGCGCGATGGGAGCGTAGATATCGATGGTTTCCTGAGCGATGCGGGCTTGTTTTTCGGGCGATAGACAGCCGAGAGTCCGCATGTTGTGGGTGCGGTCGGCAAGCTTGACCAGGATGACGCGGATATCGTCGACCATCGCCAACAGCATCTTGCGGACACTTTCGGCCTGACGAACTTCCCGGGAGGCGAAATCGAGTTTCGTCAGCTTGGTGACACCGTCGACGCATCGTGCGACGTCCTCGCCGAACATCTTGCGGATCTGTTCGACGCTGACGGATGTATCCTCCACCACGTCATGCAGCAGGCCGGTTTGGAGACAAGTCATATCGAGGTTCATCTCGAGCAAGAGACGTGTCACCTGCAGCGGGTGGATCATGTACGGCTCACCGGAGGCTCGCTTCTGGCCGGTGTGTTGTGCAGCGGCGAAGCGATAGGCGTCGGCCAGTGGGGTTAGGTCTTCTTTGGGACGGAGCTCGTGCAGGCGCGCTTCGAGCTCGTGATACATCACCTCGACAGCATCGTCGCCGATGGGCGGACACGGCTGTGCGGGAGCTTGCGGGACAACGGCTGCGTCGCTAGGTTCCGGGGACATCCGTTGCCTCTAGTGTATCGCCTCTACCTAAAAACACGAACGCCGCTACCCGAAGGTAGCGGCGTTTTGTGAGTCTGATGTACCTAAGTTACTTCTTCGAGTCCTGCTGGATACCGCCGGCCGCTTTCTTGGCTTCGCGTTCGGCTTTGATCTTCTTGGTGTCCAGGTACTTCTGCAACCACTGGTCAGCTTCAGCGATGTTCTTCTCGTACTCTTCCTTGCTGTCCAGGTAGTCGGCCGGCTGGCGGAGCATGAGGTTCAAGTACGCCATGGCGTTCTCGTATTCAGGATCCAGTTCCAGGGCCTTGCGGAGGTAGCCGATGGATTCGTCGACCATGGCTCCGTCCTTTTCCTTCAGGGCGGCGCGGGCCTTCGGATCCTTCAGCGGACCGGGTTCGTCCTGGCGCATCTTCGCAGCCGAGCGGGCAGCCAGCCAATCCGGCACCCACTTGGTGAAGTCGATCACGGCCAAGCTGTAATAATGTTCGGCGGTCGGTTCGACGGCGATGTGCTTCTTGTGCCAGTCGGCCGATTCGTCGAGCTTCTTGATCTTCTCTTCCGGCGTCAGGACACCCGTCGTGGCTTCGCTGAAAGCCATGGAGGCCAACGAAGCGAGAGCGGTCTTATCCTGAGGCGAAGTCTTGAGCACGTCCAAGAAGCCGTTGCGAGCGTTATTGGCGAACTCAATATTCTCGGGAGATTCAGCACCCGGAATCCACTGGCTCATGTAAGAAGTGGCCAGATAGAGCCGCGGAACATCCCAGCTCGGGTCGAGGGCCATCGCTTCTTTGAAGTGCTCAGCGGCGTCCTTGAACTTGGCGCTCTTCATGGAGGCGACACCCTTGTTCAGGTGGTCGCGCGCGGCGAGATAGCCGCAACTGCTCCCCATCAGCGCCATCGTGACGGCCAGTACGGCCGCGCTTAGCGGTAGTCTACGCATCATCGTATCCTCTAACCTTACTCGCCCGCTTCGATCTTCGGCGTCATGAGACCGACCTTGTCGATACCGGCACCGTGGGCAACGTCAATCGCATAGGCGACGACCTGGAATTCCAGATCGGGGTCACCCTTGACGAAGACAACGCGCTCGGCGCGAGTCGCGAAGATCTGCTGGAGACGCGGACCGAGGTTTTCCTTGGCCACAGGTTCCTGGTTCAACTGGTAGTTGCCCCGTCCATCGATGACGATCACGACGGTGCGATCGTCGTCCGGCGGCGGCGGCGGTTGATTTTTCTTCGGCGGCTGAGGCGCCAGCGCCTCCAGGCCGTACGGCGTCAAGGGCGTGATCACCATGAAGATGATCAGCAGCACCAGGAGCACGTCGATCATGGGCGTTACGTTAATATCTGCACGCGGTCCGGAGCCCCCGCCAACATTCATTGCCATAGCTTGTATCTCCCCTTCAGTGCTGACTACTCGCCCTGCTTCTTGGCCTGAGATTCCGTAAGGAGTCCCAACTGGTCCACACCGGCGGCGCGCAGGTAGTCGACCACTTCTTCGACGGCCTGGTACTTCGCGCGGGCGTCGGACTTGACATAAACTGTCTTGTCGAGACGACCGGTCAGAAGGTCAGAAACCTTGGCCGGGATCTCTTCTGGACCCACGCGGGTGTTGCCCGGCATCAGGTACAGAGCACCGTCGCGGGTGACAGCCACCAGAATGGCGTCTTCGGCGTCGGCTTCTTTCATCGCGATCGCATTCACAGCCTTGGCGAATTCTACAGTCTGACCTTTGCTGAGCATGGGCGTGATCACCATGAAGATGATGAGTAGCACCAGCATCACGTCCACCATGGGTGTCACGTTGATGTCAGATACGACCGCTGCGGTCTTTTCTCGCTTCATATCGCTTGACCTTTCGAGGAGGCGCTCCTCTCCAGAGCGCCCCTCAATGGGATTTCAACTCGCTGTCTTGTTGGTTACTTACTTACGGGCACCCTGGGTGCGCTTGATGAAATAGTCGACCAGTTCCGAAGAGCTGTTCGCCATTTCGACGTCAAACGCTTCCACGCGATTGGAGAAGTAGTTGTACATCCAGACCGCGGGGATAGCGACAAGCAGACCGATAGCGGTGGTGACCAGGGCTTCGGAAATACCGCCGGCGACGGCGCCAAGACCCGTGGACTTTTCGCTCGAGATACCCTTGAACGCGTTGATGATGCCGACGACGGTTCCGAGGAGACCGACGAACGGAGCGGAGGAAGCGATGGTGGCCAGCGTGGAGATACCGCGCTTCAGTTCGGCGTGGACGATAGCTTCGGCGCGTTCGAGAGCGCGCTTGGAGGCTTCGATCTGTTCACCGGAAATTTCGGAGCTCTTGGCATGGGCAGAGAATTCAAGCAAGCCGGACGCCATAACCTTGGCGAGGTGGCTCTTCGGGAAACGTTCGGCGATCTTCACGGCTTCTTCCAGCTTGCCTTCGCGCAGAGCGCCGGCGACGGCCGGAACCAGCTGACGCGATTGCGCGCGGGCACCGTTAAAGGCGATCAGACGGTCAAACATCACACCGAACGACCACACCGACATAATCAACATCGTGATAACGACCGCGCGAGCGGGCCATTCCATGGCTCCCCACATCGACAGCAAGTCGAACTGAACGGCCCCACCTTCCTGGAACAGCATCAGGGCCAACGTGTGAACTTGTAACAGCATCCTTATTCTCCTGCGAGTTGAAATTTAGTTTTTTTCGGGCGACATTCTGGTGCCACCCACGTCCCAACACCAACAAACCCCTACTTCACCCGTTACTGGACGGAGCCAGCTTACTGCAGAGCGAAGTTGACTTCGATTTCGGTCAGCACTTCCACCGGCTCGTTGTTCAACAAGTACGGACGGTATTCCCACTGGCTGACCGCGTCGAGTGCAGCCTGGCGCAACATAGCCGGGCCACTCACGACCTGAAGATTCTGAATGCGACCGTCCTTACCGATCGTCGCACTCAAGAGAACCACACCTTGCACGCGCGCCTGCTTCGCGATGGGAGGATAATTCGGGCGCACCTGCTTGACCAACAAACCTTTACTAACACCGGAGCTGACGCGCTGCGGGCCAACCGGCTTGGGAGCTTCTACCGGCTTGGGCGGCGGCGGCGGCGGGGGAGGAGGAGGCGGCGCAACGCCACCGAGCACACCACCCGGAGCACCAGTCGCGGGACCGACACCACCGATGACACCGGCGACGACAGAGACGTCGCTGGCAGCCGGCGGAAGTTCGGCTTCTTCGATAATGGCAACCTGTTTCGGGATGACCTTCGGCGCCACCAGGCGGCCGGCGTCAAACTGACGCGGCGCAACCTTGACCACCTTCACCTGCTGCATGGGCGGCGGAGGCGGAGGAGGCGGCGGCGGAGGCGCGGGCGCGACCAGCGTGGAGGTCAGCTGCGCACCGGGAATCACGTCGTAGAAGATCATCGGCAGAACAACCAGGATCGCAATCACGGCAAATTGAATCAGTGCCGAGATGATGACTGTCCAGCCTTTGTTTGTCTTCCCAACTCCATCGACAAAAGTCTGATCAAACATTCACTATTTCCCCCTGCGGTGGACTATGCTCTAGCGCCGCACTACCTTCTTTTTGTCTTTCTTCTCCGCCGACGGAGCATCCGCCTGCGGTTTCTCGATGCTCACGCGAGCGGCCGGGGCCGCCTGAGCAACTCCGCCCTTCCGGGAGGCCATGTAGTCCTGCCAGAAGATCAGAATCGGGCTCGCCACGAAGATCGAGGAATACGTACCCACCAGGATGCCCACCACAAGTGCGAATGAGAATCCTTCCAGCACGTCGCCACCAAACAACCACAGGGCGAGTGCCGTCAAAAACGTCAGACCGGAGGTCAGAATGGTTCTGCTTAGGGTCTGATTGACGCTGGCATTAATCAGGTCCGTCATGGACTGACGACTGCCGGCCTTAAGATTTTCACGAATACGGTCGAATACAACGATGGTGTCATTCATCGAGTAACCGACCAGGGTCAGCAACGCAGCGACCACGGTCAACGAGATCTCGCGATTCGTCAGCGAGAATAATCCCAAAGTGATTAACGTGTCATGGAAGACTGCGATTACAGCAGCCAGACCATAAATCCACTCAAAGCGGAAGGCCAGGTAGATCAGCATACCGCCGAGGGCGTACAACGTCGCGAGAACAGCCTTGCTCTTCAGCTCAGCACCGATCTTTGGACCGACCACGTCGGTGGAACGAACCGTAAACTTACTGACGCTGCCGTTTTCTTTCAGCGCCTGGATCACCGAAGGGTTCACACCGGGGACACCGGAGAGTTCATCGATGGACGCCAGCAGGCCGCCCTTGGTAACGCGATAGTCGCCGATGGCCTTGACTAAGCTCTGCACTTGCTCTTCAGCGGCGGGAACACCAGACTTGCCGCGCAGCAGGTTGGCGAGGTCATCCGTGGAAGAGTTGTTCAGGTCCAGCTTGTCGCCGGCCTCTCCGAACATGCCGCGCAGAGACTGCACGATCACGTCGCGGTTTTCGTTCAACGCATTTTCGTTGGCGATCTCTGTGCCGATTAAAAGCTCGGGCGCGCCGGTTGCCACTAACTGCTGAACCGTAATTTCGCCCTTGATCTTCTGCTCCAGGGCCTTGCGGATCTGGTCCACAGGAGGATCGTTTTGGAAGCGGACGCGCATTTCCACGCCGCCTTTGAAATCGATACCGTAGCTGAGGCCACCCTTCATCGCCCAACTCGCGAGCCCAACGACGGTGAGCACCAGCGAGGCCCCGATGAACGGCCACTTCCATTTAAGGAAGTCGAAGTTTGTGTCTCTGAATAATTCCATTCGTTCTCAGGCCAGGGCTACAGATATAGACACCGGCACCATTCTAAAAGTTCCCTCGGTGCACTGGGGTGCCAAAGGGTTTTACAGTAACACAGATCCTCGAATCCAGCAACGCGGATTCAGGGATCGTTTCAGAACTAAATACTCAATGTCTCCGGACGCTTGGAACCGCTCAAGCTCCAGTCGAACATGACACGCGATACAAAGATCGCAGTGAACAAATTCGCGAACAAACCAATCACCAGGGTGATCGCAAAACCTTTGACCTGCGTGGTTCCGAACAGGAACAGGAATGCGCAGGAAACGATGGTGGTCAGGTGCGTATCGATGATGGTCAGCAAGGCCTTACCGAAGCCCTGGTCGACGGATGTGACGACGCTCTTGCCGGCGCGCAACTCTTCCCGGATGCGTTCAAAGATCAGCACGTTCGAGTCGACGGCCATACCAATCGTCAAGATGATGCCAGCGATGCCCGGCAGCGTCAGGACCGCGCCAAAGTAGGCGAGAGCCGCAACCAGGATCAGCGCGTTCAGGATCAGAGCCACAGTCGCGTTCACGCCCGCGCCCTTGTAGTAGATCAACATCACGGCGACGACGGCGATCAAGCCGGCGAGACCGGCGATCATGCCACTGCGAATCGAGTCTGCACCGAGCGACGGACCGACGGTACGATCTTCGAGATAGAGCAAGCCGGCCGGCAGCGAGCCAGAACGGAGGTTCAACGCCAGATCCGACGCTGCCTGTTGGTCACCAATGTTGTTGATGACGCCGGTGTCCCCGATCTTGGCCTGGATGGTGGGAGCCATCAACACCTGATCATCAAGGACGATGGCCAGTTGCTTGCCGATATTGGCACCAGTGAAGGTTTCAAAGCGCTTGGCCGCATCCTGCGTCAGGACGAAGGTGGTTTCCCACATGGAGCGGTTGGTCGCGCTGGCCTGCGCCTGCGAGTTGCGCAGGTCGCGACCGGTGACCACGGGGATGCGGGCGAGAACATAAAATTCTCCAGCGCCGCGACCGCTGCTCTTGATCTGCGAACCGAAGCCGAGCACGCCGTTCTTGCTGGCGAGTGCGTCTTCACGCGTTCCAAACGGTCCGCCCTGGACTTCATACAGTTCCAGCTTGGCGGCGGTCTTCAGTACCTGCTTGATGCGGGCCGGGTCTTCGACGCCGGGCAACTGCACCAGGATTTCCGTTTCCGAGTTCGTGCCGCCGCGCTGTTGCACGCTGGATTCAGCAAGACCCAGGCCATTGATCTTCTTCTCAATGGTGTTCATGGTCTGGGCGCGCGTGTCGCGAATCAGGGCCAGCGCTTCGGTCGGCTTCATCGTCATACGGTAGTCTTCACCGGCCGCGGCGAGGTTCCAGACGGAACCAAAGTTGTCCGTGACAATCTGGCGGAGATCGCCGGTCTGCGTCAGCGGCACGCCCTTGATGGTGATGGCGATGGTGTTGGCGTCCTGGATCGTCTGCGGATCGTTGCGGGAAATCTCACCGACGGGAATGTTCTTGTCGACCAGATCCTGGCGTAGGCGCTGGATCACAGTGTCGGCTTCGGACTTAAACGCATCCTGCACCTGGATCTGCATCACAAGGTGGCTGCCACCCTTCAAGTCGAGGCCCAGATGAATGTTCTTCTGGAAGTTTTCCTTGAGTTGATCCATCGACGTAGGCAGGCCGATGATGCCATAAATACAGGCCAGCGTGACGACCAGGATGGAGAGGGCTTTGAATTTGAGATTTTTCGCCATTACTTGTTACCAGTTCCGATGCGGAGAACTTACTTCTTCTCTTCCGCCTTCGCCGTTTCCGGCTTGACTAAATCTGCCACGGCGCTTCGCGCAACTTGCAGCTTCACATTATCCGGCCGGATGCGCAAGATCAACGAATCCTCATTGACGCTCACGATCGTTCCGATGATGCCACCAGAGGTGACCACTTCATTGCCTGCGGCTAGCGACGACAACATCGCGGCCTGCTGCTTCTTCTGCTTCTGCATCGGCATGAAGACCAGGAAATAAAAAATGCCGACAATCATCAGCATGGGCAGGAAACTGCCCAGCGTGCCCAGCGGCCCGGAAGCCGGAGCGGATTGTAGCCAAAATGCCTGGAGGCCAAATACGAGGTGGTGCATGCGGGAACCCGTTACTTACACGACTCCACTGGACCGAAACTGCTTGAGGTACTCAGGGAATCGACCAACTAATATACACTGCCTGATCTCCCCCATGATGTCAAGGTAGCGACGCAAGTTATGCAGTGTTGCGAGGGTGGAAAACGAAATTTCGTTCGCCAAGAAGAGATGGCGAAGATAGGCACGCGAGAAATTCTTGCAACAGTAACAGGAACACTTGTCGTCAATAGGCGCGGGGTCCTCTTTGTACTGGGCCTGTTTGATGACCACTTTCCCTGTGCGAGTGAAGAAATACCCATTGCGCGCGTTGCGGCTGGGCAGGACGCAATCCATCATGTCGATGCCGCGAGCCACATATTCGGGAAGCTCCTCCGGCATGCCCACACCCATCGCGTAGCGAGGTTTGTCCTTCGGCAGCAGGGGCGCAGTGATCTCGGTCATCTCCATGCTTAAGGGACGCGGCTCGCCTACGGAGAGGCCGCCGATCGCGTAACCGTCAGCATCGAGCTTCAGCAGTTCTTCAGTGCAGTAGCGGCGCAGGTCCGGAAACATGGAGCCTTGTACGATGGGGAAACAGGCCTGCTTGCCCTCGGAGCGTTCACGATAGTGAGCGTAGGCCGAGCGCGCCCAGCGCAACGTGCGATCGGTCGATTTCTTCGCGGCGTCGTGCGTGGCGGGATACGCCAGGCACTCATCGAGCACCATCATGATGTCGCTGCCGAGCGCCATCTGCACATCGATGGTGGATTCGGGCGTAAAGGCGTGGCGATCGCCATTTAAGTGGCTGTGAAAAATCACGCCGTCTTCGGTGACTTTGCGCAGGCTATCGAGCGAGAAGACCTGGAAGCCGCCGGAATCCGTGAGGAGAGCGCGCGGCCAATTCATGAACTTGTGCAGCCCACCCAACTTGCGCACGGTTTCGTGGCCGGGGCGGAGGAACAGATGGTAGGTGTTCGACAACATGATCTTGGCGTCAAGATCCTGGATCATGTCGCGCGGCAGCAGGCCCTTCATGGTGGCCTGTGTTCCTACAGGCATGAAGACGGGCGTCTCTACCGTTCCGTGGTCAGTGTGTAACAGGCCGGCGCGTGCACCCGTTTCCGGGCACTGGGCCTGCAGTTCGAATCGCAGCACAGGTTTTATTGTAGGGGGTCGCTAGCGCGCGCCGTACTTCTTCAAGTATTTATTGCGGGTATTGGTGACGGTGAAGCTGCCGTCGGGGAGGGCTTCGACTTTCAGAAACTTGCCGTCTTCGTCGCCGGAAGGCACCAGGTTCGCAATCACCGCATCACGCGAGTTCCCTTCCCCGCCTGCGTCGACCGCGTAGTGGAGCTGCCAGATGTCATCGATATCGCGCGATTCCGACAGCACCTTCCAGCCCGCTGCGGCACCGCCTTTGCGCGCGGCGTTGTTGACGACGGCCACGCGAGCGGCCATGTCATAGGTGGCTTTGGGACCTTCGGCACCGTGGCGAGCGGGCAGATACAGATCGATCTTTCCGATTTGGTTGGTGGGGCACAAAACGCCGAGGAGGCGATCGTAGGGGAGGTCGCCGGGATCGAAGAAGCGGAACTTTCCGAGTTCGATGAGCAGGCCGACGGATTGCGGATCTTCACCTGTCGCGCCACCGCGCGGGGTGAGGCCTTCGCACCAGCGATTGGGTGTGCCAGTTCCGGGGCGATCCTTACCAGCGGCCGCGGCGATGGTGACGGTCAGATCCTTCATTTTGATCTTGTCGCCGGGCGTGACCACCTGATGTTTGGACTTGGCGATGGCGGCGGCGTAGTCGTCCGAGTATTTGTTGGTATCGACGGGCGTGCCGTGGTCGATGAAGGTGCCGACCGGGAACAGGCCCACGATATTCTTCACCCCGCCGGCATGGTCGGGATGGAAGTGGGTAATGACCAGGTAGTCGAGCTTCTTCTTATCCGCATCCTTCATCGCTTTCTCGATGCGGACGGCGTCGCGGCCACCGAAGCTATCGAAGCCGGTGTCGATCAGCATGGTCTGGCCGTTGGGGGCGACCAGCAGGGTCGCCTGCCCGCCTTCGACGTCGACGAAGTAGATCCGCAGGGGGTTCGCCGCCCAACTGGCCGAGGCCAGAAGAAAGAGTCCAAAAATCGAACGAACCAGCCGCATGCCGCTATCGTACTCTATGTTGAGACATGCCCTACTGCGTACAGTGCGGGAAACAGGTTGGCACGGCGGACCAATTCTGCTCGGGCTGCGGGGCTCGGCAAGCGGGGGCGCCGACGACGGGGACGGCGGACTTCTGGTCGAACCTGCCGGACCGAAGCGTGATGCAGCTGTGCTACATCCCCTGGGTGGGCTGGATCCCGGCGATCGGGGTGATTGCCAGTGACCGCTTCCGGAGTCAGGATCGGATCCGGTTTCATGCGTTTCAGGGGCTGTATCTGTTCGTGATCTGGCTGATTGCGGACTGGTTCCTGGATCCGGCGCTGCGCTTCGGGCGCCCATTCGTGGGGCTGGGATTCCTGTCGAGCCTGGTCAAGTTGTCGGTGTTCGTGGCCTGGATCTTCATGCTGGTGAAGGTCCGTCAAGGGACTGATTTCCGGCTGCCATTGGTGGGCGAACTGGCCGAGAAGTCGGTGGCGGAACAACGCTCCTAGGCGGACTTATTGCCGGGATTGCGCGCGTGGGATACTGAAAACTCCAACCCACCATGGCACGCACTCCCATTGGAATTGTCGGCTTCAGCGGATACAGCGGAGCGGACCTGATTCAACTTCTTTCGCGTCACCCGAACGCCGAACCCATTCTTCTTGAGCATCGCGAGGCGGCGGACCAGCCGCGACCGATCGGCTACCAAGGTCCTCGGCGCATGCCTTGCAACCCGGAATCGGTGAAGTCGGCCGGCATCGCGGGCGTATTTCTGGCGACGGCACCGGATATTTCGATGGATTTGGCTCCGGGCTTCCTGAACGCAGGGGCCAAAGTAGTGGATCTGAGCGGCGCGTTCCGCCTGGGTACGGCCGAGAACTTCCGCCGCTGGTATAAAGAAGACCACACGCAGATGGAGTTGTTGGACGAGGCCGTGTACTCGGTTCCGGAGATTCATCGGGCCAAGGCGCGCAAGGCGCGGCTGATCTCGAATCCGGGCTGCTACCCGACGGCGGCCAATCTGGCGATCAAGCCGTTAGTGGACGCCAAGGCGATCCGGCGCGATGCGGGCGTGATCTGCGATGCCAAGAGCGGCGTTAGTGGCGCGGGCCGCAAGCCCAGCCTGAAGACGCATTTCTGCGAAGTGACCGAGAACTTTTCGGCGTATTCGATTCTGGATCACCGGCACGTGCCGGAAGTGCTGACCACGTCGGGGCTGGAAGAGTCTGAGTTCAGCTTCACCGCGCACCTGATTCCGATCGATCGGGGGATTCTGGAAACAATCTACTTCCGCGGGTCCGATACGGTGAAGAGCGCGCAGGACATCATCGACATTTATCAGGCGGCCTACGCCCACGAGCCATTCGTGCGAATCTACCCGGCCGGGCAGATTCCGGAACTGCGCGTGGTGGCTCGCACAAATTATTGCGATATTGCGGTGAAATACGACGCCCACACGGGACGCGGGGTGGTGATTTCCATCATCGACAACCTGATGAAGGGCGCAGCAGGCCAGGCAATGCAGAACATGAACCTGGTGTTGGGCTTCGAGGAGACGGCGGGAATTCTATGACGCGACTGTTAGTGAAATTAGGGGGAACTCTACTCGACTCTCCAGATTCCCGCTTGCGCTTGGCGAAGGAAATCACCGCGGCGG
>CANIIC010000047.1 GCA_947467395.1 Bryobacterales bacterium | reverse complement strand
GAATTCTCAAAGGGTCCTGCATTTTTCTGGCCGACTTGGCTCGCTCCATTCAGATTCCGGTGCGCCTGGAATTCATCGGAACCTCCAGCTACGGGGCGGGGCAGACGTCCTCGGGCGAAGTGCGTTTGACCAAGGATCTGGACGCCTCGATCGAAGGCTGCGACGTGATTGTCGTGGAAGATATTGTCGATACAGGCATCACACTGACCTACTTGTTGCAGGTGCTGGCGCAGCGCAAACCGCGCTCTTTACGTGTCGCCGCGTTCCTCGATAAACCGAGCCGACGGCAGCGCCCAGTGCCGGTCGACTACGTCGGTTTTTCGATCGAAGACCGCTTCGTGGTGGGCTACGGACTGGACTTTGCCGAAGACTTTCGGCAGCTGCCCGATGTATGCACGCTGGACTGAGTGAGTTGCGCGCGGGCTTCTGCTACTCTGTGATTTATGCTCGACAATTTCCGCCGCTTCCAGGCTGGTCCGGACCCCTTCGGACGCACTTGGGAAGTCGAATACCGCTGGTTGCAAACCGGCATCTCGATTCGCCACGCCGACACCGTGGATGTGAAGTTTATCCTGTGGATGGCCGGCCCCAATGGCGAACAAGTGGAACAGCAGGAAAAAGTGATCGCGATGCCGCATCCGGCGCTGCTCGAACTGAGCACGGAAACCGGACATTTGTTGACGGACCCGTGGTGCGGACGCCTGGCGGCGACGCATTTGAAGCACGTCATTGAATCGGGCGAGGATCTGGAAAAGACTCTGATTCAGGCGCCGATTCAGGCGTTGCGCAAGGCCGCCGGCCTGGTTGCGGCATAAGCCGCGCGCGCGTGGTACAACAGGATTCTTGAGTGCAGCAGTACAAGGCGCGTCACGGTGAACTTCTGACGCGGCCAGGGAGGATTTGAGCGATGGTTACGTGCCCGCTGTGCAATACCGGCATTGACGTGGACGAAGATGAATTGGACGAAGGCGATTCGCTGATCTGCGAAGATTGCGGCGCCAACCTGAACGTCACAGGGGTGTCCCCGTTGGAGTTGTCGCCTGGCGACGAAGACGGCGATGAGGACGACGAAGACGATGACGACTTCGACGACGATGACGAAGACGATGATGACGACTTCGACGACGATGACGAAGACGAAGATGATGACGAGGACGACGAAGATTAAGTTCGCCGTTTGCGGGGCGCTGGTGGGCCTCGTGTTTGCCTCGACGTCTTTCGCCGAGAAGAAAAAGAAGGCACCGGAGGCCTACGCGATCGTAGGTGGCACGGTGTTTCTGGATTCGGGCGTCGCACAGCCGGGGGCGAAAGTGGTTCTGTCGGCCAAAGCCGCGCCCGGAAAGAAGTTGCAGGAACAGACATCCAGCCCGCACGGGGAATTCGCGTTCCGCGTCCCCGCCGGGCCGGGATCGTACGTCGTTACAGCAAGTTTCAAAGGGTTCGAGCCGGCTTCGAAAGAGGTCGATATTGAGGGACAAGAGCAAGTACACAAGTCGTTGTTGTTGGTTCCGTCATCTAAATAACTGGAGGCTGCTGTGAAACTTCGCGTTGCACTACTATCGGTGATTGCCTTGGGATCGGCGTTCGCGCAGAACACGGGAGCCCCTCCGTCCCAGCCCCAGCAAACCGGCGTGGTCAGTTCGCCGCGCAAGATCGATCCGGACGCCAAGTCCAAAGAGAACCAGCGGACTATTGACGGCATCGTTCAGGATGCGGCGCGCAATCCGGTGCCGAAGGCGATCGTGCAACTGAAAGATCTGAAGACCTTGCAGATCCGTTCGTTCGTCACCCAAGCAGACGGAACGTTCCACTTCGCCGCACTCAAAATGGACACGGACTACGAACTAAAGGCGACCTCCGAGGACCTGAACAGCCCTACCAAGCGCGTGTCTTCGTTTGAATCGCGGAAGAATGTTACGGTCAACCTGCAGTTGGAAAAGAAGTAGCCCGCTTCTCTTCTGCGCATTCCTCACTGCGCTTTCGGCGCAGACTCCTATTACTGTTTTTGAGCACGTCACCGTGATCGATGCCACCGGTGCCCCTCCCATGTCCGACGTGTCGGTAGTGGTGCGCGGCGGCTTGATTGAGCGCGTGGGGCAAGGGCCGACGCCTGCAGGCGCCACCCTGATCGATGGGCGTGGCAAGTTTCTGATCCCCGGATTGTGGGACATGCATGTGCACCTTTCAGGACCCGAGGAATCTCTCCGCAAATTGGCGGCGAACGGGATCACCGGGGTGCGGGACATGTACTCGGGCGTGGACCCTGCGGCCTACTCGCCTTGGCGACAAGTTCCTTTCGCGCCGCGCATGATTGTCGGCGGGATGATCGATGGGCTAGGGCGGCCTCCCGCTCCGGGCGCGTTCTGGGTCAAAAAGGAAGAGGAAGCGCGCAACGCGGTCGGCAGGCTGGCTGCGAGCCGGGCGGAGTTCATCAAGGTCTACAGCAGCCTGTCGCGCGAGGCGTATTTCGCGGTGGCGGATGAGGCCCGCCGGATCGGGATTCCATTTGCGGGGCACGTGCCGGAATCCGTCACGCCGGCGGAGGCTGCCGAGGCGGGGCAATTGAGTCAGGAGCACTTGATCAACATCCTGGCCAGTTGTTCAAAGCGGGAAGACAAACTGCGCGAAGACCGCCAGAAGTTGCTGGTGGACCCGAAACTGAACGTGATGGAACGCGCACGTCTATTTGGCTGGCCTCGCGAGGCGGGCTTGTTCGATACCTACGATGAAAAGAAGTGTCAGGCGCTGTTCGCGACGTTCGTCGACTACGGCGTGTGGCATACGCCGACGTTAGTCGTCTCGCAGGAGTACGCGAAGCGCAACAAGCAGTTGCCGATGCTCGAGGGGTTGCCGGACAAAGAGAAGGGTCCGTTTGCCGGACATGTGCGGGCGACGTTGCAAAGGTTGGAGCAGTTGACGGGCGACATGCATCGGGCGGGCGTGGGGTTGTTGGCTGGATCGGATGCGGGCGTGGCGACCGGTGTGGAAATGGGCACGGGCTTGCACGATGAGCTCGCTTTGTTGGTGACCGCGGGTTTGACGGAGATGGAAGCATTGCAGACGGCGACGCGAAATCCGGCTCTGTACTTCGGCATCTTGACGCTGATGGGAACGGTTGAGGCGGGGAAGGCCGCGGATCTGGTGTTGCTGGATGCGGACCCGCTTGAAGACATCCACAACACGCGCAAGATTCAGGGCGTGATGATGCGCGGGACTTACTTCGACAAGTCGGCACTGGCGAGCCTCACGGCGCGATAGCGGGCGGTGATGTCGCGCGCGACGGGGCCTTCGGCTTCGAGCACGCGGACTTGGTCGTTCTTCAAAGCCTCAAACAATACGTCCGGCGCGACGCGGAAGCGCTGCAGATTTGGGAGGCGGTTGCTGTCGAGCACCGCGTCCTGATCCGGTGCGAGCCACAGCTTCTCGAGGCCAATGGTGCGGTCGGCTCCGCCGGCGGCGGTGTGCAGGAATATTTCCGGATCGACACGCGTGAGCAGGATCGCCTTGCCGGGGTAGGCTTCGGCGGTGGCCTCCATGCCTCGCGCGAGCACACGACCCTTCGAGGTGAGATTGAAGAACCACTTGGTGACGGCATCAACTTCGGCCACAGAGCCTGCCAGGTAGATCAGCGCAAGCGCGGTCGCGGGCACACGGAAGATCCAGTTGGAGCGCCAGGCTGCGACCAACGCCCAGCCTGCGAGCCACGCCAGCCCGATGCCTGGGACAGTGAGGTAGTAGTCGGAGATGTGGTTCGGCAGCGGCAGCACCGGGGCGAGCCACAGTAGGAACCAGCCGAGGAAGAGCAACGGCCGCAGGTCGCGCTTGGTGAGGCGGACGATGGCGAACAGCGCGAGCGCGGTGGCGATGATCCAGGTGGCCATGAGACCTTGTTCGATGCGCGCTGCGTTGCGGACCTGCATTTGGCTGGGGCCGACTGTCCACTCGATGTACTGCCACAGGGTCGCGGGAAGGCGGCTGTCGACGATACGGCGGTAGACTTCGGCGTCGGTCTTGGGGATGACCCACAGATGGAGCGCGGTGAAGATCCCGGCGGGGGCGGCCATCCACAGGGCGTCGCGCCAACGGGCCCGAGCGGTGGAATCGGTGAGTGCGTGGAGCAACACGAGCGCCGGGTACATCACGATGATTTCGAGCACTCCAAAGCCGAGCAGGTAAAGCGCTGCCTCAACCTTGTGCCAGCCCTTGAGTCGCGCGGCGAAGGCGGCGAGCACGACGAACGCGATGAGGACTTGGTTGAAGGCCGAGGCCCAGCCTAGAGGGGTTGCGAGCGTGAGGCTGACGGTCCACAGGACTGCGGCGAGAACGCCGGCGGCTCGGGAGCCGGTGAGTCGGGTGCCGATCCACTGCATCAGTGTGAGCACAATGAACCACGTCCCGAGTGCGGCGACACGGAATGGCCAGGCGGAGAAGCCGAACAGGTCGTAGAGCAGGATGAAGTACAGGCGTTCGCTGAAGACGCGGATGGTGCCTTGGGCGAAGGGAGAGAACAGCGCTTCGGCCAACGGCATCTTATGGAGCGTTAGCCAAGAGAAGTCGTCGTCGCGGAAGAAGAGGAACGGGACGCGCCACCACACGGCGAGGCATACGAGCGGGGCAATTAGGTACGATGCGGCTCGCTTCATCGAGGAATCAGCTCCACGCGCGAGACGATCAAGGCCAGCTCGCGCTCATCGATGACTCCGGCCGCGAGCGTCTTGTCGGTGCGGAATTCGACCTTCGCCAAATCCTTCAGTTCGACGTCGCGCGAGTAGACCTGCTCTCCTCCGTTGGTGAATGTTTCCGCCGCTAACTCTGATCCGTTGACCGTAGCGGTAATCGTGATGGGGCCGAGCCGTTCGAGTACAAGTCCGGGCAGTGCAAAGTGGAGCAACAATTTCGCGGCGGGCTGAGGAGCACGCAGGATCACGCCGAAAGTTTGTTTCGACCATCGCCACGTGCCGCCTTCGAGTGCGTAAAAGCCGTGCAGCATCTGTGAGGCCGCAGGGAGCTCGCCCAGCCCGAACCCGGTTGCCAGTTCCGCGGAATCGTCACGGGCGACGTCGGCGGAAGAGGGCACCCGCTTGCAGCCGGAGAACAGCAGAATGAGTATGAACGAGGCACCCCATCTGGTCATGGCGCACACTTCCGGTAGACGGTCAGGCCGGGTTGGGCTTCGCCAACCTTGCAGTAGTTCGCGAACCATTCGGCAAGTCTCGGGAATGACCGGATATCGAGCGCGGGGTTATACGCGGACAGGCCGTCGACGATAAAGGTGGGCCGGGTGCGCGCGAGTTCGTCCTGGTGTTCGAGGGCCCAGCTTGCGTCCAGCACCTCGTTGCGGGCCAGGTGACGGTCCGCAGGGACCATGGTGACCGGCTGTGAATCCCAGATTTTCGAGGCGATGGGCAGCCCTGTGTAGACCACCACGTTGGGCCGGTAGCCCCAAATATAGATGGAATCACCCGGTTGGGCGAGCTGGCGGACGATGGCGGCGCCAGCTCGGCTTTCGCGGTCCATCGCGGCGTCGCCCCAGTTGTGTTCGCGGCCTTGGGCGTCGTCGGTCAACAGCTGGATATAGCGCGGACCAAAGCGGCCGACGGGGATCAGAATGGCGATCACGGCGATGACGCTGCACAGGGAACGGTTGTTAAAGATGACGGCGAGTCCGCCTGAGCCGAGAAGGACCAGGGCGGGGAACATCTGGCTCAGGTAGCGCGGTGGCATGCGCCAGCCGATCATCGCGGCCAGGAAGGAGACGGCCAGCCAGGCTGCGAGTTTCCAGCGTAGCGTGCGATCAGTGAGGCGACGCAGTCCGAAGACCGCGCCGAGGCACAGCGCGGCATGGAAGCCCAACCATCCGGCCAGCCGAAACAGCGGGGCCGTGGCCGGCTCATCAAGTGGATTGCCCGAGTAGAGCAGACCCCATCGCCAGACCTGCTGCCAGTAATCGGGCAGTGCGCCTTGGGCGTAGAGCCAGGTGCCTGCGATCAGGCAGGGCAGGGTGAACCCGGCAGCGATGAGCGGGAGTTCGGCCGGCAGCAGAATGACGCAAGCGAGGGCGACGAAGGCTCCCTTCGTGTTCAGCAGGAAACAGAGTCCCGCTAGGATGCCTGCGTAGAGTCCGCGTTTCCGCCACGCCCAGTAGAGGGCCAGGAGGTGAGGCAGGATCAGGAGGGAATCCGGCTCGAGCGGGATGGCGGTGCCTGCGAAGAAGAAGATGTGAAAGAATGCGAACGCGGCGGCCGCCAGGTAAGCTTCTTTTTCACCCCATAGCTCGCGGGCGAAACGAAAGGCGGCGGCGGCTCCGGCGAGCTCCAGCAAGACACTGAACAAGCGCAGGGGGAGGCCGGGTAGTCCTCCGAAGAGCATGATTACAATGGCGCTCAGGGGCGGCTTGTCGTACCAGATGTCGCGATACAGCATCTTGCCGTGCAGGACCTGGGCGGCGACCGCCAGGTGGTAGTCTTCGTCGGCCCACAGGATGTGAAGGTGGGCGAGCCGGGACAGGCAGAGGAGCGCGGCGAGCGAGATCCAGAAAATGAGGCGGCCGGTCGACATTCGGAAGCTTCTATTGGATCACAAGCTGTTCCAAATACAACGTTCTTTGCGATACTCTAGAAAGGATCACCATGGCAAATCCGATTTCCGAAGTACTGGCCGGGACTGCAGCTATCGCCAAAGGCATGGGCATCACCTTCAAGGAGATGCTGAAGCCGACCCTCACTGAGGATTATCCCGAAGCTCCTCCCAATTTCCAGGAACGGTATCGTGGCGTGCACGAACTGCAGCGCGACGAAAATGGCCTCGAAAAGTGCGTGGCCTGCTTCCTATGCGCGGCGGCGTGTCCGGCGGAATGTATCTACATTGAGGCCAAGGAAAACACCGATCAGCTGCGGATCAGCGGCGGCGAGCGTTACGCCGAGGTCTATAACATCGATTACAACCGCTGCATCTTCTGCGGCTTTTGCGTGGAAGCGTGTCCGACGGACGCGATCACACATGGCCACAAGTTTGAGATCGCCAGCTACAACACGTCGACGTTGATCTATCGCAAAGAACAGATGCTGGTGCAGATCCCGACCGGTGCACAATTCCCGCTCAAGGCTTCCACGGAATCCGCCGGGGACGGCCACTAAACCCACATGCTACTGCCGACAACCGCGACTGCGGTCCTGGTGGCCCTGCTCATCGGCCTGTTCGGCTGGGGCTCCTGGGCCTCTATGTATAAAGCGGCGAAAAAACTCCGGTTTGAGTTCTTTGCCTACGATTTTGCGTGGGGTGTGGGCCTGGCCGCGGTGGCGGCAGCCTTCACTCTGGGATCGATGAATAGTGCCGAGCTGACCTTTCAGGACAATTTCCTGCTGACCGGCATGCGCAAGATTGCCTGGGGTGTCGGCAGTGGCGTCGTCTTTAACTTGGCAAATTTGCTTCTACTGGCGGCTGTTTCTGTGTCCGGGATGTCGATCGCGTTCCCTGTGGCGTTCGGATTGGCGTGGGCTTTGGGCAGTGTGTGGACATTTTTCATCCGGCCTGACGTGAACCCGATGCTGGCCTTTGGCGGCGCGGCGGTCTCATTGTTGGGTGTGGCGATGGCGATGGTGGCCTATCGGTGGTTCCTGGAAAATCGAGCACACGAATCGGCACAGGCCCTCCGTGCGGATCCCCGGGCCAAGACGTCACCGCCTCCTCAGGATATGGGTGCGAAGGCGTTTGTGCTGGCGGCCATCTCCGGGATTGTGTTCGCCGTGTTTTTCCCGATGCTGTTCGAGGCCACGCATGACGAAAACGGGTTGTCCGCCTATGGTGCGGTGTTGATGGTGGCGGGCGGATTGTTCGCCTCGACGGCGGTATTCGTGCCCTTCTTCCTGAATTTTCCGGTGAAGGGGAAGCCTCTGACGGTGGCGCAGTACCTGAAAGTTCCCGTGGGACAACATGTCTGGGGCTTGCTGGGCGGAATCTTGTTTGCGGCGGGGTTGCTCGGCAGCTTGGTGGTGCTCGGGGCGCCGGGTCCTGCTCAACCGAGCGTCGTAGTGGCTTATATGTTGGATCATGGGGCTCCTTTACTGGCCGCTTTATGGGGCATGCTAGTGTGGCGCGAATTGCCCGGGGCACCGACCAAAGTGAATGCGATCATGGCCGCGATGCTTGTGCTGTTGGCCGTTGGAATGGGGATGATCGCAGTCGCCCCGCTGTACGGACGCTAATTCTGACTGCACGGCGGGTCGGTCTGGGTCGTCAGACTTTCTTAGCAATGCGTACCTCGACTCTCATCCTGCTGCTTGCTTCGTTGCCAGCGATGGCCGGCGAGTTCGCTATTTTCTCCAGTGGTGCGCAAATCCAGGCGGATCGGCATGAGCTGGTGGGCGATAAGATCCGGTTATTCCGAGGCTCCGGCTTTACCGAAGTGCCCGCGGCGGCGATTGCCGAGTTTGAGGTGTTTGAGGATCCGCAGCCGCAATTGGCCGACGTGCAGGTGCCCGTAGCAACGCCGGGATCGGTTGCGGCTCCTTCCAGCAATCCCAAAGACATGATCCGTGAGGCCGCGCTGCGCGCCGGACTGCCGCCGGAATTCGTCGCTAGCGTGGCGAAGGTGGAATCGGGCTTCCAGGCCCGGGCCGTGTCCGCCAAAGGAGCCATTGGCGTGATGCAGTTGATGCCGGCGACGGCCAAGGCCTTAGGTGCGGACCCCCACGACCCCCGGCAGAATATTGAGGCTGGGACGCAGTTGTTGCGGGATCTGCTCCTTAAGTACGACGGCGACGTGGTGAAAGCCCTGGCGGCGTATAACGCTGGTTCGGGTGCGGTCGCCCGGTACGGCGGGTTGCCTCCGTATGATGAAACGCGGCGCTACGTGAACAAAGTGATCGGCGCGTATCAGCAGGCTACCGGGGACTAACAGCCCGAGAGGATTCGCGGTATCCTCGAACTAGTAGGACATGAGTGAAACTCAAATCTTAACGATTGTGTTGGCCACAGCTCCTACGATGATTACGGTGCTGATCGGCATCCTGATCAACAACTCCCGGCTGAATGACATGAATGCCCGAATCGGGGAGCTGCAGTCCCACCTGGACCAGCGGTTCGACGATATGCGGGATACATGGCGGTCGGAGCTGCACCGGGTGGAAGAAGTCCTGGATGCGCGGCTAAAGCACCTCGAAGAGCGCTAAATTTCGCGATCTTCGCTAAATGTTTCAGTGGGGTGTACAGAACCTAAAGTTCCTGTGCTATGCTGGAACAGTACTTAAACGATTAAGACTAGACGAGGAGTATCGAGTCTCGAATGGCACTGGCGGGCGAAGCAAAAAAGAATGTCATCACGGAGTTTCGTGTCCATAAAACGGATACGGGCTCGCCAGAGGTGCAAGTCGCAGTATTGAGCCGGCGTATTGCGGAGTTGACGGAGCATTTCAAGACGCACGCGAAGGATCACCACTCGCGTCGCGGATTGTTACAGATGGTGGCGCGTCGCCGCCGCTTGCTCGACTATCTCCGCGACCGTAGCCCTGAGCGCTACAAAACCCTGATCACCAGTCTGGGCATCCGCCGCTAGGCTCCCCTAGCCTTCGAATCGGTTCTCCGCATCGGCCATGGGGCCGATGCGACCCCGCGCGCGTAGTAGCGCGGCTCCCCTCCAAAGTCTTCTCTTAATCCTGCTGATTAAAGGAAGATTGAATACATGTTGCATTCCGTTGAAGTAGACCTGGGCGGCGGGCAAATTATCACGCTCGAAACCGGGAAGATGGCCAAGCAGGCCAATGGCGCCGTTGTGGTGCGCTCCGGTGAATCTGTCGTGCTGGTTTCCGCCTGTGGCGCGGATAAGCCGAAGCCGGGAGCTAACTTCTTCCCCCTCACCGTTGACTACCGCGAGTACACCTACGCGGCTGGCCGGTTCCCCGGGGGCTTCATTAAACGCGAAGGCCGGATGCAGGAAAAAGAAACCCTGACCAGCCGCATGATTGACCGGCCGATCCGGCCGTTGTTCCCCGAAGGTTATTCCCACGAAACGCAGGTTATCGCGTTCGTCCTCTCCGCCGACCCCAAGCGTGATCCCCAGTCGCTGGCCATTGCCGGTGCGGGCGCTGCGCTGGCCATCTCCGACATCCCGTTCGCCCATGTGTTAGGTGGAGTGAAGGTCGGCATGGTGGACGGCAAGCTGATCGCCAACCCCACGTACGAAGAATCTAAGGCGTCCAAGGTCAACATCATCGTGGCCGGCACCGAAGAAGGCATCGTGATGGTGGAGTCGGGCGCGAATGAAGTGAGCGAAGCGGAAGTCCTGGCTGCAATTGAGTTTGGCCACGATTGCTGCAAGAAGATCGCGAAGGGCATCCGTGAGCTGATGAAGCTGGCGGGCAAGAAGAAGCGCGAATATACGCCGGCCGTGCTGGATGCGGATCTGTCCGCGACCATCGAAAAGGCTGTGCGCGTGGAACTGACCGACGCGCTGGACACCAAGAAGTACAGCAAGCTGGACAGCTACGCTCGCATCGACGAGTGCAAGCACAAGGCGATCGATGCCCTGCCGGAAGAACAGCAGGCAGAAGGCAAGAAGGCGTTTGACGCGCTGAAGGAACGCATCTTCCGCGACGAGATGCTGAAGAACAAGCGCCGTCCGGACGGCCGTAAGTTCGACGAGATCCGCAACATCGACTCCGAAGTCGGCATTCTGCCGCGCACCCACGGTTCGGCGCTCTTCACGCGCGGCGAAACGCAGGCGCTGGTGACCGCGACGCTCGGCACCAAGGACGACGAACAGCGCATCGAACTGCTGGATCCGACCGAGACCAGCAAGCGCTGGATGTTGCACTATAACTTCCCGCCGTTCAGCGTTGGTGAAGTTGGGTTTATGCGTGGCGCTGGCCGCCGCGAAATCGGCCACGGTGCTTTGGCGGAACGCGCCTTGGCTGCCGTGATCCCCGACGACAAAACCTTCCCGTACACGATGCGTGTGGTCAGCGACATTCTGGAATCGAACGGTTCCAGTTCCATGGCTTCGGTCTGCGGCGCTTCGTTGTCGCTGATGGATGCCGGTGTGCCGCTGTCGGCTCCGGTGGCGGGTATCGCGATGGGCCTGGTGATGGAAGGCAAGGAATACGCCGTTCTCACCGACATCGCTGGCGCCGAAGATCATTACGGCGACATGGACTTCAAGGTGGCCGGTACGAAGGACGGGATCACCGCCCTGCAGATGGACATCAAGGTCCCGAACGTGACCCACGCCATCCTGACGGAAGCGTTGGAGCAGGCTCGCAAGGCTCGCCTGCACATCCTCGATCGCATGAACACCGCGATCAGCGAACCGCGTAGCACGATGTCTCCGTATGCTCCGCGCATCTTCACCCTGCAGATTCCGACCGATAAGATCCGCGAACTGATCGGACCCGGTGGCAAGGTCATCCGTGGCATCGTCGAAGCGACCGGTTGCAAAATCGACGTGGACGACGACGGCAGCGTGAAGATCTTCTCTTCTGACGGCACTGCGGCCGACCGTTGTATCCAGATGGTCACCGACATTTGCGCCGTTGCCGAAATCGGCAAGACGTACCTGGGCAAGGTGGTCCGCATTGTGGACTTCGGCGCCTTCGTCGAAATCTTCCCGGGCACTGACGGCCTGTTGCACATTTCGGAAATCGCCGAAAACCGCATCAAGCAGGTGCGTGATGAGTTGAACGAAGGCGACCAGATTCTGGTGAAGGTGCTGGCGCTGGAAGGCAACAAGATCAAGTTGTCGCGCAAGGCGATCTTGAAGGAACAGCGCGAAAAGCTGAAGGGCGCCGAAGAATCGAAGCCCGAAGCTCAGGCGTAATCTGAGTCATGTGGATGCGAGCGCTCGCGGTAGCTGTCTTTGCCGCGAGCCTCGCGTCCGCACAAACTGCTAAGTCCCTAACTGCTGCAAAGAAGGCCGCTCCGAAGGCGGCTCCTGCAAAGTCCTCTCCTGTAAAATCGGCCGCCAAGGCCACTCCTGTTGCTCCTCCACCTGCTGCCGAAGTTCCTGCGCAACCCACGGGGCGTGCGCTGCCTCCTCCGAAAGACGAAACCGCAAAAGACAAGGCTCTGTCCGCGTTCTTGACGAAGCTGAAGGATGTGCTGAAGCGCAAGGATCGGGATGGTCTACTGGCGCTGCTGGCTCCCGAGATCGATGCCGGGCTGCGCACCATGGTCGGTCCCAACGCGTTCTTCACGGCCTGGGGGCTCTCTGATCCGAACAGTTCCGTGTATGGGGTCTTGGCGCAAATCCTGTCGATGCCCGGAGTGATGGTGGGCGAGCAATATTGCGCTCCGTATGTGAGCGCGCAGTTTCCGTCCGATCTGGATCGCAGCAAGCACCAAGTGGTGTTGAACCCGAGCGTCAAGGTGCGCGAGACGAACTCGGCCACCGCGAAGGTCGTGGCGACGTTGTCGTACGAGATCGTGCAAGTGCTGGAACGTGGTCCCGAGTGGACCAAAGTCCGCACGCAGTCCGGGATCGACGGCTACATCCCGATCGCGTATCTGTACAGCCCGGCGGGGTATCGCGCGTGCCTAGGCAAGAATGCCGAAGGCGTGTGGCAGGTGCAGTCGCTGGCTGTGCAGCGTTAGAAGTAGGCGATTCCTCTCGCAGCGAAGATCACTGCGGCCCATAGACTGAGTATCAGCCAGCGCGGCCCCTTCACAAACACCGCGAGCGCGATGAGCACCAGCTTGATCCGCAGCGATGTGCTCGCGATCAGGCGTTCGGCGTTCACCAGATACAACAACACGCCCGTTGCGAGCATCCACGCGAGGCCAATGCGCCGAAGTGCCGGTGCGTCGGCGAGCAGTGCTCCGCCGAAGGCTGCGATCCCCAGCACGTGTAGCGCGCCCAACAGCGGCTGATACCAGGTTGTCCAGAACTCAGACATCGAAGTCGATGACCGCCCGTGCCGCGAAGATGACGAAGGTCCAGGTGGCGAGCGAAAGAATCGCGGTGGCTCGCGTGGCGCGCTTGTGGATGGTGTGATGCAGGCCGAGTGCGACGACGAGTGCGCCCATTTTCACAAGGAACGCGGGGTTTTCGCGATAGCGTTCGTAGCCGGCCAGGAACATCGGGAGGCCCGTAAGGACCATGAGCCAGAGGCCTCTCCGCGTGATGCGTTCGGAGAGAGAGGCGCTGGTCCAGCCCAGCGTGCGGAAGTCAGAAAGCACGATCGGCCCCGCGAGCAAGGCGAGGCCGATAACGTGCGTTGCTTCGAGGGCGGGGAAGATCCAGGTATTTTCGATCAGCACCGCCTTTGAGTTTACTGGAACGGGACGTTCTTGATCTGGGCCGTGAGCCAGTTGAAGTAACCGAGGTCGAGGCCGGTGGCGTTAAAGCGCGTGGGTTGCGCGAGCGTGGTGCCAAACGTGATCCAGCCGACGCGAAGGCCGTCGGCGGTTCCGCTTGCCGGCATGTTCGACATCAGGAAGGCCGGGATGGTCATCGTTCCGACTGATGCTCGTTCCACGCAGGCGACTCCGGCGCCAGATCCGATGGCGGAATCCGCCGAGGCCAGGAAGACCGCAACCAGTTCGTTCGAACCTCCGCCACTCCAGTTGATCGTGAGGTCCTGTGTACGCGATACGCCATTGATCGAAGCCTGATTGGACCAAGTGGCGAACGTCGACGGAATGGTGAGGTTCGCGGAGAAGGCACCCACGCCCGGGCCGCCAGAGCCGGTGAGTGTGATGGCACCGGGGTCGAGGAAGTTCGGAGTGAGCGGGATTCCCGCTGCCGGGACGCCACCGCCAAGGAAGGTGCCGTCAGGGAGGTAGTAGCCATCGACGAAGCCGTTGAAAAGTTGCCGCGGGAGTTGTTTGGTTCCTTTGGAGTTGGAGAGCGTGAGATTTGCTCCAGCGTCCAACTGTGATCCAGCCGGGTCCTGGAAGTCAGGGATGGCCGCGTCCAACGCTCCTTTTCCGTTGCCGAAATCAAACGTAGTGGTGACGCAGGAACCGGGGCTGGCCGTGCCACGCAGTCCAGCGATGGAGTGGGGAGCGGCAGACATCAACTCCGCCGTGCTGGCGTAGCGGCGGAAGCTGCCGTTGCCGTCGTCCACACTTCCCTGGATCGACCCGGCGGTTAGATTGAATCGAACCACCTGGATGTCGCCTATGTTGAGTGGTCCGGCTTTCTGAACTTTGCTGATGTCCGCGGAGGAGAGACGGCTATTTTCCGCGCAGACCTTGCCGCTGGAGGCGATCGACATGGTCCCGACGTTGCTCAGGACACCGTTCACGACGACTCCCACGCTGACATAGCAGCCTTCGACGCCAGCGGGCACAGTGAACACGATCTGATCGATACCGGCGCAGCAGCCGGAGCGGCCGCGATAGATGACGTTGGCTTTCTTGCCCCCGACGTAAACGTCGACCGTGATCGGCATGTCCCCCGGAACCGGTCCGGCGATTTCGGCTGCTGGATCCACGGCGCCCAAGCCGACGCCCCACAGAATCTCGGTCTGGCCGGGGTTCGCGGCTTCAAGTAAGCCGTTCGTCGGTGTATTCGTGGAGGAGATGAAGTTCTGGACGATCATGGGTCCGCTGCCAGCCTGGTTCCACGTGAAGATGCCGAAGCTGCGGGCGACCACTTTGACGGGGACGGGAGCAGACACCAGGGTGCCGTTCAAGACCACTTACATGGTGCCGCTGCCGACAGGGACGTTAGATGGAAGAATGGCCGCCAATTGGTCAGGGCCATTGCCGCGGCACACGACAACGTAGATCATTTTGCCGTTGTAGGTCTGCCCACCGACCGTGACGCGGATCTGCACACTGCGCATGGTGTTCTGCAACGGGAAAGTACTGGCGATGACCGTATTGTTGGTGTTGCACGGCCCGAATCCGTTGCCCTTGACGACGAACATGGTTCCTTGAGCGAGGCTGCCGTTGGCGAGCCCTGCCGGGGCGTAGCTCGCCGCGTTCTGGGGAGGTTCGCTGATGGTGGGTGTCTGGGCGAAACACGCCAGCGCCGAAAGAAGTAGTAAGAAGGCTGTACCAAGAGGTCGCATCAATCGAGGCTACAGCAGATCGCCCCATGTTACAAGCTGGATCTTGGATCCCTGGTACTAATCCACCACCGCGAAGCCATCGGGACGGACCGGAACCTGGCGGCCGTCGACGACGGCGGTCGTCCAGCGCAGGCCGAGGCCATCGGCATGCCGAATATGGCGGACGCGGCCGTGATCGTAGGAGTAGTTGAGTTCGATGTCGAGATCGGGTGCGATGGTCGGGAGCGTGGCCGTGCCCAGATAGGGCGCGGTGCGGGTGACGTAGCGGGCGTAGGCTTGCTCAACGGTGAACTCCGCGATGGGGCGGCGTTCCGCGTCGTAGGTCTGGAGCATCGCGGGTAACTCTTCGCCACGCAGCACCTCAGCGAGTTTCCAGGCGAGGTTCTGTGCATCCTGGATGCCGGTGTTGCCGCCGAAGCCGCCGTTGGGAGGCATCACGTGCGCGGAGTCACCGGCGAGGAAGATGCGGCCTCCCTGGAAGCGCTCGGCGACGTCGGCGCACGCTTGCCAGTGCATGACATTGTCGATGGTCACCGGCACGTCGCGGGTGCCGAGCGCGGCGTAGACGAGTTCGAGATGTTGCTCTGGTGAGAGGTTGCGAAGGTCTGTGGTGGGTTGCTGCGGATCGCCAATGGCGTTGACGGCGAGGAAGCCGGAGGTGAAGGGTTTCTCAAAGCGGAAGAAGCCGCGCAGCGTGGGGTTCAGTACGTAAATGACGCTGAGATTACGGCCGCGGAGCAGCGGACGAACGTCGGCGCGAAAGTAGATGGTGATGGAGTTCGAGAACACGCCGCGGCCACGCATCGGGATCCCGAGTTTCTCGCGGATGGGGCTGTGAGCTCCATCCGCTGCGATCATGTACTGCGCGCGCACGGTCTGCGGATCGCCACTATCGCGAGATCGGATGACGGCCGTGACGCCGTCCTTGTCTTGTTCGAAGGAGACGAGTTCGGTGGCGAAGCGGAGTTCGGCCCCCAATTCCTGGGCGCGTTTCTGCAGGAGAGGTTCGAGCAGGCTCTGTGAAATAAAGACACGCAGGCACGGGCTGGCGTCACGCACACCTTCGTTGAGATTCGCGATATAGGTCGCGATCTCCTTGCCGGCTAGGGTGTCGACGGCCATGATCGCGCCGTCCTGCACGAACTGTTCTTCGGAGGCGCGCGTCACTATCTGTTCCACGCCAACGCTGCGGAAGATCTCCATGGTGCGCTGGCTGATCTGCGCGGCACGCGGATGAATGGCCGTGCCGCGATGGCGTTCCACGACGAGCGGTTCGACGCCATAGTGCCCGAGGAGAAGAGCGGAAGAGAGCCCGACGAGGCTCCCTCCGACAATCAGGACGGGCGTTTCGATGTGCGGGCTCACTTGCCGAAGAGTTCTTTATAGTCGCGATTGTTCTCGCACACGAACTCGTCGATCTTCTTCAGGTCGGCGCGCAGGGGGAAGCTGCGGGTGACGGTCCAGGGGCGGACGAAGACTTCGGGATCTTCGAGCGTGGCTTCGTACTGCAGGTTGTCGCCGTTCTTCTTGAAGCGTTCGACAATGTGCAGCGATTCGGTGTGCTTGTAACCGCTCAGTTCGGTGCGATCGTTGAAGCCGATCGCGTCGACCACAAAGGTGTCGCCTTCCCAACGTCCGATGGAGTCGCCGAGCCACGTCGGATCGGGGTCCACGGGATGCACGCCGTTGATCGGGATGATACGGAACGAGCCCGGGTATTCGTGGAAGATCACCACATAGTTTTCGTTCTGGATGATCTGGAACTGATAGGGCACGGTGTAGGCGGCTGGTCCGGCAATGGGCATGCAGTCGGAGAGCGTACCGGGATCGTTGGCTGGACGCACCACTTTAAAGTTCTCTTTGCCGGGCTTCAGTTCGGGGCCGGTAGGTGCGGCTCCACGACCACCGGGAGCAGGCGCGCCGCCACCGAAGTTGTAGACGCCGGAGAGATCGGGATGCTTCACCGAGGTTGCCGATGACGTGGCAACCGGAGCTCCACCGGTGATGTTCACCGTGACGGTGCGCGAGTCGGTCTGATTGTTCGGACCGGTGACGGTCAGCGTGTACGTGGTGGTCTCCGTCGGATTCACTGGTGTGCTGCCGCGCGGGGTGACACGGCCGGGCTGCGGCGTGATGGTCACGGCGTTCGGATTCTCGGTCGCCCAGATCAGCATCACAGTCTGGCCGGCTTGGGCCGAGGTCTTGTCCGCCTTGAAATCGAGGATGCGGGCCGGGGGCACGACGCGCGCGGGCTTGGCTGGGGCGGCCGCCGGTGGGGCTTGGGCGAACGCAGCAGCAGTGGCGAACAATAGGGCAGGGAGCAGTCTCATACGATCCTTATTTTTTCTCAAACAACTCTTTGTAGTTGCGATTATTTTCGCAGACGAATTCGTTCAGCGTTTGCAGGTCGGCGCGCAGCGGGAAGCCGCGTTTGATGGTCCAGGGTTCGACGAAGACGTTCTTGTCTTCGATGATCGCTTCGTAGTCCAGGTCATCGTAGCTGGTGCGCGTGAAGCGTTCGATTACATGCAGGTCTTCGGTGTGGCGGAAGCCGCCGGGGAGTTCCGTCTTGTCGTTGAAGCCGATTACGTCCACGACCAGGGTGTCGCCTTCCCAGTGCGCCACGGAGTTGCCGGTCCAGGTTGGATCGGGATCAGCAGCATGTTCGGCCGGATTATTCGCGCTGGCGATGGGGATCGCACGGAAAACGTGCGGGTATTCGTACATGATCACGACGTAGTCTTTGCTGTGCACGATCTGCCATTGATAGGGCACGAAGTAGGAGTTAGGAACAGCGGTCGGCATGCAGTCCGAGAACTGGCCGGTGTCTTCGGGGCCGCGCACCACTCGGTATTTTTCGGCGCCCGGCTTCAGCTTCGCGGTGAACGGATCGTTCTGGCCACGCGTGACGCGTCCACCGAACATCTGCGAGAAGGAGGCCGGGTTGTAGATACCGGTGAGGTCGGGCTTGCCGTCGGCTAGGCGAGGAGTCGGCTTCGTGCCCTCGGCCACGGCGGCATCAACAGGTTTTGTGCCTGCAACGGTGATCGTGACCGAACGCGTTTCGGTCTGATTGTTCGGGCCGGTTACGGTGAGGGTGTAGGTAGTGGTCGCTTTCGGCGTGACGCGACGGCTGCCCACGGCGGTGACGTTGCCGAGGCCTGAGATGCTGGTGGAGTTCGGGTTTTCGACGTTCCATTGAAGCGTGGTGGACTTGCCGGGTTGCAGCGCAATGGAGCTGGCTTTGAAATCACGAATGCGGGCCGGCGGCACCACGCGCGGGGCTGCCGCGGCGGGCTTCGCCGGAGCCGCAGGCGCTTGTCCGAACAGTTGGAACGTACACAACGCGATCGCGAACAGCAGTCTCATCGAGCCTCCAGAGCTTGACCAGTATATATGGGCTGCTCTAGCGGGAAAAGCGGGGCAGGAAGCGACCGGTGCGGGCGATATAAGTTCGGTAGGAGCCAGCCATCTCCGTGGCGGCGAACTTCTGTTCTTCAAACTCCGCTGCGTACCACAGGAGCGAGAAATTGAAGACCGCGACGGCGATGGTGACACGGTTCGGGAAGATCATCGCTACGGCGACGAGGGTCAGGATGTAGCTGCTGTAGAAAGGGTGACGAATGCGCGCGTAGGGGCCTGAGATGAAGATGAACTTCGGCGGATCGGGGTTGCCGATGTACGAGAAGAACTTTCCTCGCACGCAGAAGGCAGCCCATTCGAGCAGAGACAGCGCGAGAATCAGCAGGACGAAGCCCGCAGAGCGAAGCCACAATCCCGAGGGTTCGGTGTAACGGGCCTCGTACGCCATGATGGCGAAATTGCAGACGAGTAGAAGTGCGAGCAGACTGCTTTGGACGCGCGTGAAGGTTCGTCCGGCGACCCATAGTTCGCGGAACAGAGCGGTCCAGACCAGGATGGTTTCGAAGGGGATCACAGCTTCAGCGTCACGCACTTCAACTGCGTGTAGCAGTGCAGTGATTCTACGCCCTTTTCGCGGCCGTAGCCGGACATCTTGTAGCCGCCGAAGGGAGCTTCGATCATCGCGCCGGTCTGATACTCGTTGATGTAGACTTGACCGGCTTCAAGCAGCGCGGCGACGCGGTGGGCGCGGCTGATATTACTGGTCCACAGGCCTGCTGCGAGGCCGTAGTCCGTGTCGTTGGCGATGCGGATGGCGTCAGCTTCGTCTTTGAACTTGATTACCGACAGCACCGGTCCGAAGACTTCTTCGCGCGCGATGCGCATGTCGTTGGTGACGTTGGTGTAGACCGTCGGTTTGACGAAGAAGCCCTTCTGCAGATTGGGTTCGGTGGGCGGCGCGCCGCCGATGACGGCCGTGGCGCCTTCCTGCTTGGCGATGTCGAAGTAGCCTTGAACCTTCTCGTACTGCGCCTTGGTTGCCAGCGGTCCGACGGAGGCTTCGGGTTCGGGGCCGACGCTGATCTTGGCGACGGCGGCGACCAGTTTCTCGACGAAGGCGTCGTGCACGGATTCCTGCACCAGCAGGCGCGAACCGGACGAACAGATCTGGCCGCAGTTGCGCGTGAAGATCACGGCGGCGTTGACGGCAGCTTTGTCGAGGTCGCCATCTTCGAACACGATGTGCGGCGACTTGCCGCCGAGTTCGAGGGTCAGTGGCAGGATGCGATCAGCCGCCAGATGCCCGATCTCTTTACCCGCGCGCAGGCTGCCAGTGAAGGCGATCTTGCGAACTAAGGGATGTACGACGAGCGCGGCTCCCGTCGTGCGGCCTGGTCCCAGCACGACGTTCAACACGCCGGCGGGGAGTCCGCATTGTTCGACGGCCATCCGCGCGAATTCGCACAAGGTGGCGGAGGTTTCTTCCGACGGCTTGCCGACGATCACGTTGCCCACGGCGAGCGCCGGAGCCATCGCGCGCGCCGCCTGATTCAGCGGGACGTTCCACGGCAGGATGCTTCCCACGACACCGTAGGGCTCGCGGCGCGTGTACGAATGGAAGCCCGCGCCGACGTTGATGGTTTCTCCGTGGTTGATGTTCACGAGCCCGGCGTAATACTCGAAGTAGCGAGCGGTGGTCTCAAGTTCGTTCGGAACCTGATTGGCGGGTTTGCCGGTTTCCTTTGATTCCATCGCGGCGAGCAGTTTCACGTTTTCGCGAATCTTGGCGGCGAGATTCAGCAGAATGCGCCCGCGATCCATGGGTCGCATGTCGCGCCATTCCGGGAACGCAGCATGTGCCGAGCGCACGGCTTGATCGACGTCCGACTCACTGCCCGAGGCGACGCGCGCGATCACTTCGCCGTTGCGGGGATCGAGTTTATCGAGATAGGTGCCGGAGGAAGGGGCGACCGATTGGCCGCCGATGAAGTGATTCAGCGTATAGGGGCTGGCTGCGACTGCGGAAGACATAGCCCATTTTCCCACGTGGCCACCGAAGCACTCAATGATTTCAGGCGGTGGAGAGGCCCAATTTGCGGAGCAGCGGCTGGGGCTTGGTCTCGGGCAAAAAAGGGCTGATGCTCGCGGCTTTGCGGGCTAGGGCTTCGCAGCTCTTCGCTAGGGTAGAGGACGGGCGCAAGGTGCGCCATGCGAGCGTGGCGTCCTTCACCTCTTTGTACGAGTTCGGCAGCGTGGCGTACACCGGTCGGCCCACGATCTCGGCTGCTTCCTAGCGGTGAGGCCCCGGCGCTCCCACCGATTCACCACACAGTGGATTCGATCAGAGGCGACGCCGTGACGCTCCAGGTCCGCGATCCGCCAAGGTGCCATGGAGAGTGCGGGGACTTCAGGCGTGCATACGATGAAGACTTTGTCGGCGGAGCGTGCCAGCTCCGCTGTAGCTGTGTTCACCAGTTCTGGCAGGTCGGCTAGGATCACGTCGTAGTTGCGCTGTACGTAATGCAGCAACTGGTAGTAGCCGGTCCATGTGGAGAGTTCGGAGACGCGGTGCGGGTTCCCCAGCAACAGATTGATGCCGTGGGACTGCACGCGATGCTGGGTCCATTCGACCGGGCTGAGATCGGTAGCGTTCTTGAGTGCGTCCGTCATCCCGACTCGGTTCTTCAGATCTAAAAGGATGGAGAGGACCCCCGCGCGGGTATCGGCTTCCAGCAGCAGCGTTTTGCGGTTCAGCTGGTTGGCGAAGGCCGCTGCCGTATTGAGGGCGATCGTGGAGCAGCCGCTCCCAGCTTTGGCCGGCAGGAAAGCTAGGATCTCAGGGTGCGTGACCGGCCGGTGCCGGTGGAGCACTTCAAACGCCTTGTCTTCGAGTTGCTTGCCGGTGAACGGCTCGGGCAGTAGCCCCTGGATACCTGCGGCGGCAAAGTTGATGGCTTCGGCTTCGGTCCAACCCGCACGGAAGCCCAGCAGCACGCTGTCCGTCTTTGCTTCGCGGATCTTCTCGGCCAGCGGCGCGACCTGTTCCCAATGCGTGAGGTCGAGCAAGATCAGTTCGGGTCGCTGGATATTGAGGATACGGATGGCTTCTGGCGCCTTCGGGATCGGGCAGCCTCGGGAGACCACGCGCACCAGGCCAGAGGCGGCCGCAGCCTCCTCTATCCCGGCCGCTGCGTAGGCGTCCCCGGTCAGAAGTACCATTCTTAACATTGAGTTGTCGGCAAAAGAAACAGATCGCCAGCGGGAGTGAGCGGTTGAGGAGGGATCCCGGTTATGCCGTAGATATCGGCGGATTCTGACTGAGCCGTTAGGCAGGCACTATGTTGCCATTACAATAAGTCATGGCTGATGCCTGTTGCATTTGCCGATCTTACCCTGTACACTCTTATGCAGGTACAGATGATGACCGCTACGCATCCCCACCAGGCTCTCCGGAATGTCATCACCTCTGTTCCTGTAGTGGGTCTAGTTCAGAGCATTATTATTGTAGGGGTCGTCGTAGCTGGCCCCGCCTGAACGGACCAAATTCGGTAAAACGGACTTGGCCACTGGCGGGGGAATCGAACCCCGGACAGTGGCTTTTTTGTTGTCAGTAGTGTCTCTTAGGGAGAAAACATCATGGCGAAGTTGATGAGCGGTGCGGAAATCCTGCTGGAGTGTTTGCTGCGTGAGAAGGTGGACACCTTCTTCGGGTACCCGGGCGGCGTAACGCTTCCCTTATATGACGCGCTGTACGATCACCAGATCAAGCACATCCTGGTGCGTCATGAACAGAATGCCTGCTTTGCGGCCCAAGGGTACGCGCGCGCCACCGGCAAGACTGGCGTGTGCTGCGCGACTTCGGGTCCGGGCGCCACCAACCTGATCACGGCGTTGGTCGATGCGTTGATGGATTCCATCCCCGTTGTCGCCATCACCGGCCAGGTTTCGACCAAGCTCATTGGTAGCGACGCGTTCCAGGAAGCCGACACGTTCGGCATCACGCGCCCCTGCACTAAGCACAACTTCATGGTGAAGAACATCGCGGAACTGCCGCAGATAATCCATGAAGCGTTCCACATCGCCTCCTCGGGACGTCCCGGTCCGGTGCTGGTCGACATCCCGAAGGACGTCTTCCAGGCCCAAGCGCACTACACGCCGGTGACGAGTGTTCACCTGCCGGGCTACAAGATCAGCATGGACGGTCACGCCGGCCAGATCCGCCGTGCGGCCCAGATGATCTGGGAAGCCGAGCGCCCGATTGTGTACGCGGGTGGCGGCATCCTGGCGGCCGATGCGTCTTCGAACCTGCGCGAGCTGGTGGAATTCGCCGACATCCCGTCGGTCTGCACCTTGATGGGCTTGGGCGCGATGCCTTCCGAGCATCCGAACTACATCAGCATGCCCGGCATGCACGGCAGCTACGCTGCGAACATGGCGCTGACCGAAACCGACCTGATCATCGCCTTGGGCGTCCGCTTTGACGACCGCGTCACCGGTCGCCTGGCCGCGTTCGCGCCGCGTGCCCGCGTGATTCACGTGGACATCGATCCGGCCGAAATCAGCAAGAATCGCACCGCCGATATCCCGATCGTGGGCGATGTGAAGCGCG
>CANIIC010000046.1 GCA_947467395.1 Bryobacterales bacterium | reverse complement strand
CTCATCTGGGCGCTGGTCATCATCACCGGCCGCACCATGGCCTACAATTTCTAAGGACCGGAGCCAGTAAACACTATGTGGGAAGCACTGTTACCGTTTTTCGAATGGCACAACGGCTGCTGGTTGGGCGAGAAGATTTCCAACTCCATCTGGCTGTTTCCGTTCGTCGAGACCATTCACATTCTGGCCATGGCCATCATGTTCGGCGGCCTGCTGGTCCTGAACCTCAAGATGATGGGCCTCACCATGAAGCGCCAGCAGCTGCCGATGTTAGCCAGCACGCTGAAGCCATTCATTAACTGGGGCGTCGTGATCATGCTGCTGTCCGGCTACGCGATGTTTGCCAGCGGTCCGATGAAGTACTACACCAACGATGGCTTCAAAGTGAAGATGGCCGCGCTCCTCGCCGTACTGATCTTCCAGTACACCGTCTACAGCAGCACCCTCAAGAAGGACGATCAGCAGCGCTCCGCTGGCTCTGGCGTCATCATGGGCCTGCTCAACTTCGCCATGTGGTTCCTGGTCGGCGCTGCCGGCCGCGCCATCGGCTTCGTTTAAACCGAACTTAACGTTCCTGGCCGTCCGGGATTTCCGCTTCGCTTAACCCCACGGGCTTCGGCTCGTGGGGTTTTGTTTTCTTTTGGTTTCAAAGGAGTTCCCTCTGCCGAACGGCAGCGGTCTTCACGCAAGACGAATGGTGTAGTAAAGTGTATAATCTCGCAAGGGCCACTGCGGTGCCCTAGCTACACTCAAGGAGATTCACATGGAGAAGAACGAAACCCTGTCGCGCCGTGACCTGCTAGTTGCGGGCACTGCGGCTGCAGCCGTGATCGCTGCACCGGCCATTGTTGGGGCACAGAGCAAGTCGGGCAGCAAGCTGCCCGTTATCGGACAAGGCGAGTACATGTTCGAAGTGGAGCACGACTGGGCCCTGTCGAGCCTCCCTTCGTCGATCAAGTACGGTAACTGCCACAGCGTAGTTCAGGACTCCAGCGGTCTGATCTACGTACACCACACCGTCCACAAGGACAGCCCGAGCGGCCACTCCGTGGTCGTGTTCGACCAGAAGGGCAAGTTCGTTCGTAGCTGGGGCGACATGTTCCGTGACAGCGCGCACGGCATGCACATTTCGAAGGAAGGCAGCACCGAGTATCTGTACTTCGCCAGCGAGAAGCATGGCATCGTCACCAAGCGCACGCTGAAGGGCGAAGAAGTGTGGACGATGGGCTACCCGCAGAACGCACCGACCTATCAGAAGGGCCCTGGCTCGACTGGTCCTGGCGGCGCGGCGGGCCTGAACTATCGCCCGACGAATATTGCGTTGCTGAACAGCCCGGGACATGCGCAGCACCTGGACTTCTGGTTCGGTGACGGCTACGGCTCCTACTACATGTTCCACTACAAGCAGAAGACCCCGACGTCGTACCCGGAATTGGTGCGCACGTTCGGTGGTCCTCCGGCTGCGGCGGCTGCTCCGGCAGGCGGTCCCGGTGGTCCGGGCGCGGCAAAGGGCGGCCCCGGTGGTCCGGGCGCGGCAAAGGGCGGCCCCGGTGGTCCGGGTGCGGCAAAGGGTGGCCCGGGCGGTCCCGGCGCGGCAAAGGGCGGCGACGCTCCTGCTCCGTTGGCCGCTGGCGCGGGTGCGGCGAAGGGCGGCGCTCGTCCTCCTGCTCCGATCGATTCGACCAACAACCCGCACGGCAACTGGATCGACATGCGTGATCCGAAGAACCCCGTGCTTCTGGTCGCCGATCGCGGCAACCAGCGCATCGTGCGCTACGGTCTGGATGACAAGCCGAAGGACGTCGTCGACGGCCGCGGCCAGTTCTGCCACTTCCAGGAGCACAAAGACCTGATCGTGATCCCCGACCTCGGATCGAAGGTTCACATCATGAAGGGCAACGCCCTCGTGGCGACCTTTGGTGGCCCGCAGGAAGGTGGCAAGCCGAACCCGAACCGCACCACGCAGAATCGCGCGGACTTCGTTCCGGGTCAGTTCGTCGCTCCTCACGGCGCGACGTTCGACAAGGACGGCAACATCTTCGTCGCGGAGTGGGTCGAAATCGGCCGCGTGACCAAGCTGCGCCGCGTCTGATCACTATAGAAGTACGGAAAAAGGGGGGCGCTTTGGCGCTCCCCTTTTTCGTTTCCGCAGAGACCGCGAGTCCGCATGTTAAAGTGAGATCATCATGCGGCAACAATGGGCAGAAAAGCGCCAGAACGACAAGATTCGGACCCAGCTCCACTACGCTCGCCAAGGGCGCATCACAGAAGAGATGGAGTACGTCGCCAAGCGTGAGAATCTCACTGCGGAACTGATCCGAGACGAAGTGGCCCGCGGCCGCCTGATCATCCCGGCCAACATCAACCATCACAATCTGGAACCGATGTGTATCGGCGTCGCCTCGACCTGCAAGGTGAACGCGAACATCGGTAACTCATCGACGACGTCGAACATCGAGGAAGAAGTCGCCAAGCTGCGCCACTCGGTGAAGTACGGCGCCGACACCGTGATGGACCTTTCCACGGGTGGCGACATTCCCGCCATCCGCAAGGCGATCATTGCCGAATCCCCGGTGCCCATCGGCACGGTGCCCATTTACGAAGCACTATCGCGCGTGCGCCGCGTCGAGGACCTGAACATCAACGTGATGCTTGAGGTGATCGAGGAGCAAGCACAGCAGGGCGTCGATTATATGACGATCCACGCCGGCGTGCTGGTGCAATACATCCCGCTGACCACCAAGCGCGTCACCGGCATCGTCAGCCGCGGCGGGGCGATCCTGGCCGAGTGGATGGTCAAGAACCACAAGCAGAATCTGCTGTACGAACACTTCGAAGACATCTGCAAGATCTTCCAGAAGTACGACGTCACATTCTCCCTGGGCGATGGACTGCGTCCCGGTTCGCTGGCGGATGCGAGCGACGAAGCGCAGTTCTCTGAACTGAAAACACTGGGTGAACTGACCAAGATCGCTTGGAAGTACGACGTGCAGACGATGATCGAAGGTCCAGGCCACATTCCGATGGACCAGATCCAGATGCAGGTTGAGAAGGAAAAGGAGTGGTGTCACGAAGCTCCCTTCTACACACTGGGACCGCTGGTGACCGACTTCGCTCCGGGCTATGACCACATTACCTCGGCGATCGGTGCGGCGATGATCGGCTGGTATGGCGCGGCGATGCTGTGCTACGTGACGCCGAAGGAACATCTGGGTCTGCCGAATCGGGAAGATGTAAAGCAGGGCCTGATCGCCTACAAAATCGCGGCGCATGCGGCCGACGTGGCGCGCCATCGCCCGGGTGCTCGGGATCGCGACGACGAGTTGTCCCGTGCGCGTTTCGCGTTCGACTGGAACAAGCAGTTTGCGCTGTCACTGGATCCGGAAACGGCGAAGTTGTATCACGATGAAACGCTGCCGGAAGAAGGCTTCAAAGACGCGGCATTCTGTTCGATGTGCGGCCCGAAGTTCTGCTCGATGAACCACTCAAACAAAACGCAGGAATTTACGGCTGCGGACGCCGCGTCGATTCTGACCCAGATCCAAGGCGCCCGGGAAACCACCGGCGTCGCGGGCGACTAGTTCTCATACGCGCCGGGCGAGCAGCAGGGTGATGTCATCCTGCAGCTCTTCGGAGCCGGTCCATTGGCGAACGGCTTCGACGACCAGATCGACAATCTGCTGCTCGTCACGATGCGCATTCTTCCTCAACAATTCGATGAAGCGGTCTTCACCGAACATCTCCCCGAATTCACTCTCCGGCTCCGTCACTCCGTCCGTAAACCACGCTAGCAAGTCACCCGATTCCAGCGTCACGCAACTCTGTTCGTAGCTCACCATCGGAAACGCACCAACAACAGTTCCGTTGACATCCAGGCGCTGCGCCTGCCCATCGCGAATCAGCACAGGCGGGAGGTGACCGGCGTTGGTGTAGACCATCGTGTTCGTATGCTCATCGTAGAGCCCCAGGAAAAAGGTCGCGTATTTATCGGGCGTCGAACTGGCACAAATGTGCCGATTCACACGCGTCACGATATCTGACGTGGACAGAAGACCATCCGGAGCAGCCCCCTGCAACTGCGTGCGAAGCGAACTCTGGAGCGAAGCCATCAGTAACGCGGCAGAGATGCCCTTCCCGGCAACGTCGCCGATGGCCAAAGCCACCTGCCCCTGACTGACCAGCGCGTAATCGAAGTAATCCCCCGAGACAACGCGTGCAGGCTTACAGACAGCTGCCACGCGAAGATGCGTGGAACAGGTGTCGAGCCGCGGGTACAGCTGACTCTGCACTTCATGCGCGATTTCGAGTTCCGACTGCAGGCGCTCCTTGTCTTTTGCAACCACCACCAGTTGTTCGAGATGCGCCGTCATGCGATTGAAAGAGGAACCCACCTCGGCGAGCTGATCACGACCGGATACCGCCATGCGGTGCGAGAAGCGACCTTCCATAACGCATTGGGTCGCTTCGTAGAGATGATGCACCGTGCGCGTGATGGTACGCGTCATGGAAACGCCGATGATCCAGCAGATCAGCTCGACGAACACGAACACGATGGCGCCGACGATGAGAACGCCCTGAATCATGCCCTGTGCAACGTCTGCGTTGCGGCTGAATACCGTGGAAACGACGACTGAAATTCGGGTCTGCAACGCGATCACAAACTCGGCGGACGGTCGATCAGGATGCTGCCATTCCGAAGACCGCAGCAGCGCGAACCAAAAGAAGGGTGCATCGAAACGGCCGCTCCCCGGCGGCAGGGCAGCGGCTGAGCCAGTGCCTGGAGCCGGTAGCACCGACATGTTTTGCGCAGCGTCCACCAAACCAAGGTCAGGCGCAAGTTGGTCCAAAAGCGAATGCGTCAACGGCGCGATCACAGTTACATCACCATCCAGCGTCTTGCGGTACGCCCAAAGGAAGTAATCTTCGCCGCGCTGTACGATAGCGCGCGCGGATTCGGCCGCAATCGGTGGGGGGACGTCCGCGGATTCAGGGAACTTCCGCACACGCCCTTGCTGACGAACCACGGCGGCGATACCGCTGTACCGCTCCGTAAAGTAAGGTTGCATGATAGAGGCGACGCTTGTAGCGCGCGAATCAGGTGGCAGTTTCGCGATGGACGCGGCGAGCGATTCGATCTCTTCTTCGCGATCATCCAACTCGGCGGTCACCGTATTCATCGCGACCTGCAGCAGTAACGAATACCCGGCGAAGAGGCCCAGCACGATCAGCAGTAGAACAGGAGCGACGGCGATAAACAGATACGTGATGATCAGCCGATGGCGCAGTCGCCAAATCGCGCGTTCGGCCACCCAACGGATAACTCGGATCGCCAACCAACAGCCCGCGACAACGGCTCCAAACAGGAAAATCGAACGCAGCACAGGCAGGATCCCGGTCATGGCCAGGATCGCCCATGCGAGCAGCATGACTACGAACGCAACTCCCGCTCGGCCCAACGATTGCGCCAGGGATTGGATGCGTTCGCGCACGATGCTCAGTCTACGACGTGTGGGATGTCGGGGGCCTGCCCCTCTTTACCGAGGTACAGTTCGGTCAGGCCTTCAGTGAGGATCTTGAACGCGCTGTCGACGTCGTCGGCGAACTGGAACAGGTTGAGATCGGATTCCGAAATCATCCCGTGCTTCACCAGCGCATCAAAGTTGATGACCTCTTTCCAAAAACTGGTGCCGTAAAACACGATGACCAGCTTCTTGTGCAGCTT
Source organism: Bryobacterales bacterium (assembly GCA_947467395.1). Classification (GTDB taxonomy): domain Bacteria; phylum Acidobacteriota; class Terriglobia; order Bryobacterales; family Bryobacteraceae; genus Palsa-187. Next base: position 17,523 of record CANIIC010000046.1, on the reverse strand, counting down.
CTGAGTCTGCGTCAGCGTCAGGAGCTCGGACATTTCATCGAGGGTGCCGAAGCCGCCCGGGAACACGACTAGCGCCTTCGCCAGATACGCAAACCAGAACTTCCGCATGAAGAAGTAGTGGAACTCGAAGTTCAGTTCCGGCGTGATGAATGGATTTGGGCGCTGTTCCATCGGAAGACCGATATTCAGCCCGATCGTCTTCCCACCAGCCTCTGAAGCTCCGCGATTTGCAGCTTCCATGATGCCGGGACCGCCGCCGCTGGCCACGACGAAGCGCCGCGTCGATCCACCCAAGCCATCGGACCAACGCGTCATGCGCTGCGCCAAGTGGCGGGCGTCTTTGTAGTAGCGACCCATGGGGCTCGCTTCGAAGATACGCGCAGAGCCGAAAAACACGATCGTGTCGTGAATCTGCTGTTCCTTGAAGTGCTGCATCGGATGCAGGTATTCCGACAGGATGCGGATCGGACGGGCTTCCGTCGTATCCATGAAACCGGTGTCACGATACGCGCGAGGCAGCCGATCCATCGGTTCCAGATTGTCGTTGAGATCTTCGTCCATCACTCTGCTTTCGGGGCTCCGGGTTCCAACGCGGCGAGCCGTTTCTCCAATTGTCGCATCTGCCTCAGAATGTCCGGCAGCTTCGGGAAGGCCGTAATCGCACGCAGCCATTCACGCGCCTCGAAGGCCGGCGAACCGCTCATCACGGAGCCAGCGGGCACATCGTGACCGATACCGCTTTGCGCGTAGATGATCGCGTTGTCGTGGATCGTGAGGTGGCCGGAAACGCCAACTTGACCCGCGAGTAGGACATTCTTCTCGAGGATTGTGGATCCGGCGAGGCCCGTTTGCGCACAGATGATGTTGTCTTCGCCCACCACACAGGCATGGCCAATCTGGACTAGGCTATCGATCCGTGCGCCGCGCTTCACGCGGGTCTCGCCGACGGTCGCGCGATCCACGGAGGTCAGTGACTGGATCTCCACATCGTCTTCGATAACGGTGATGCCGCTCTGCACGATCTTCGCATGCGTGCCATCCGCACGTTTGGCGAAACCGAACCCATCGCCGCCAACTACGACGCCGTTCTGCAACGTCACATGGTTCCCGACGCGGCAATATTCCCGGATCACAGAGTGCGAGTGGGCGAGAAGATCGTCGCCAATCGTCGCGCCCGCGTAGATCACGACATGCGGATGGATGACGGCATTCTTGCCGATGACGACGTTCTCTCCCACCACGGCGAATGCGCCGATGGAAGCACCCTCGCCGATCGTCGCCGACGCGGCGATCGCGGCCTGCGGATGGATGCCAGGCTCGGGCTTCGGCGGCTGATAAAACAGAGCCAGCGCTCGTGAGAAATCGAGGTAAGGATTGGAGGAGATCAGCTGTGCCGCGCTGACGTCTTCCAGGTAGGACTGCACCAGCACCGCACCGGCCTTGGTGTGCTTCACTTTCGGCGCGTACTTCGGATTCGCGAGGAACGTCAACTGCGACGGAGTCGCGTGTTCCATGCCCGCCACACCCGTGATCGCGAGATCCCCATCGCCGCGCAATTCGCAGCCTAGTGCCGAGGCCAGCTCGGACAAGCGCTTTACTCCGGTTTGCATCTTCTCAGTATCTCGCGGAGTTACAGCTTGCAGGCCCGTAGACCGAACCAACGCGAAAGGCGACCCCGGTTCCGAGCGACCAGACCATAGCCGAGTTCGACCATCACACGAAGAGGAGGAAGATTCGCAATCGCAGCGAGCCACGTGTAGCGTGCCAGGTGCAGACACGTGATCACGCCCCTCGCCCCGAGCCAAACCTCACCCTTTGGCCCAACTACAGCCATCTCATCCACCGGTCGATTGGGAAGCAGATGCTGCGCCTCCTCGCCACCGATGGGCAACCACCGCACCGGTTCTCCGATAGACTGGCGTTGAAGCCAGAGAATAGCTCGGGAACAGATGCCGCAGTCGGCGTCATAGAGGATGCAGTAGGCCGAACCTTCGGGGCACACGGTCTGCGCGCTGGGTGCGGGTCGCATCGCTACCTTCAGCCTAGCAACGCCGGGAGGATCAGAGAGTGAACGCGGAACAGCAACGACTCGAAGAAGCGCGCGGCCGTCATACGCACTGGAAACGCTGGGGTCCGTATCTGAGCGAGCGCGCCTGGGGAACAGTTCGCGAAGATTACAGCCCGAACGGCACCGCGTGGGAGTTCTTCCCACACGACCATGCCCGCTCGAAAGTGTATCGCTGGAATGAAGATGGGCTCGGAGGCATCTGCGACCGGCATCAACGCATCTGCTTCGCGCTCGCACTGTGGAATGGCCGCGATGCCATTTTGAAAGAGCGCCTGTTCGGACTCACCGGCAATCAGGGCAATCACGGCGAAGACTGCAAGGAGAACTACTACTACCTCGATTCGACCCCGACGCATTCCTACATGAAGTTCCTCTACAAGTACCCGCACGCGGCGTACCCGTACGAACAACTCGAACGGGAGAATGCAGCACGCGGGCGCGGGGAAGCAGAGTTTGAACTGATCGACACGGGCGTCTTCGATGAGAACCGCTACTTCGACGTGTTCATCGAGTACGCGAAGGCGACGCCCGAGGACATTCTGATCAAGATCTCGGCGCACAATCGCGGACCAGAGCCTGCGATGCTCGATCTGCTGCCGACCATCTGGTTCCGCAATACGTGGTCCTGGGGGCATGACGGGATTCGGCCGAGTTTGCGAGCCAGTGGGTCGAACGTCATCGAACTGGACGAGTCCTATTACGGGCATCGCGCACTGGTGTGCAGCGGATCACCCGAGTTGTTATTTACCGACAACGAGACCAACGTCCGGCGCTTGCACGGTTTCGACAACAGTCACGAGTATGTGAAGGATTCCATCCACGACTACGTCATTCATGGGCAAACACGTGTCGTGAATCCACGTCGCTTTGGAACCAAAGCGTCTGCTCACTACCGCATGACGATCGACGCTGGTGCCTCGGTCACACTCAAGTTACGTTTGACGGATCAGCCAGCTGCGGCGGCATCGCTTGGAGACGACTTCGATCAGATTTTCGCGCAACGACTCACCGAAGCTGACCAGTTCTATCAGGCGGTGATTCCTTCCGACCTTTCACACGATGCCGGCAACGTGATGCGTCAAGCCTTCGCAGGCATGCTGTGGTCGAAGCAGTTCTATCACTACGTGATCAAAGACTGGCTGGATGGAGACAAGGGGCAGCCCCCTCCGCCGGAGAGCCGACGCAAAGGCCGGAACAAAGATTGGGATCACTTGTTCAACGCCGATGTGATCTCGATGCCGGACAAGTGGGAATACCCGTGGTACGCGGCGTGGGATCTTGCATTCCACTGCGTGCCGCTGGCGCTGATCGATTCCGAGTTCGCGAAAGAGCAGCTTCAGCTGATTGTGCGTGAGTGGTACATGCATCCGAACGGACAGTTGCCTGCCTATGAATGGGCGCTGGGAGACGTAAATCCCCCGGTGCACGCCTGGGCGGCATGGCGCGTGTACAAAATCGAGAAGAAGCGTCGCGGCAAAGGCGATCGCGTATTCCTCGAACGCATCTTCCACAAGCTGCTATTGAACTTCACGTGGTGGGTGAATCGCAAAGACGCCGATGGCCGCAACGTGTTCCAGGGTGGATTCCTGGGACTCGACAACATCGGTGTGTTCGACCGTAGCGCGCCGCTGCCCACGGGCAAACATTTGGAACAGGCCGACGGCACCGGTTGGATGGCGATGTACAGCCTCAACCTACTGGCGATCGCGCTGGAACTCGCCGACGAAGATCCGGCGTACGAAGACGTCGCCAGCAAGTTCTGGGAACACTTCCTCTACATCGCGAACGCGATCAACAACCTGGGTCGCGAACACACCGGCATGTGGGATGAGGTGGATGGATTCTTCTATGACGTCCTGCACTTTGAGGACGGCACGGCCCTGCCGCTGAAGATCCGCAGCATGGTCGGACTGATTCCACTGTATGCGGTGGAAACACTCGATCCCGCGATCATCAATAAACTACCCGGCTTCAAGCGCCGCATGGAGTGGTTCATCCAGAATCGCCCCGACCTCACGCGCAACGTCGCTTCGATGAGCCAGAAGGGTTCAGGGCAACGGCTGCTGATGTCCATCGTGAATGAGGAACAGCTCCGGCGAGTGCTGCACTACATGCTGGACGAAAACGAGTTTCTCTCCGCCTATGGCGTGCGCGCACTCTCGCGCTGCTACAAGGACCATCCCTACGTTCTACCCATCAACGGACATTCGAGCCACACGGTCCGCTACGAACCGGCTGAATCTTCAACCGGGCTGTTCGGCGGCAACTCCAACTGGAGGGGCCCTATTTGGTTCCCCGTGAACTTCCTCCTGATCGAATCGCTACAGAAGTTCCATCACTATCTGGGAGACAGCTTCAAAGTGGAGTGTCCCACTGGATCGGGCAAGTACCTCACGCTGTGGGAAGTCTCACTCGAAATCGAACGCCGCCTGGAGCACTTGTTCCTGCGCGACGAAGCCGGCCATCGCCCGGTGCATGGCCGCGAGTCGCAATATGGCCATGACCCCAACTGGCGCGACCTTGTCCTGTTCTACGAATATTTCAACGGAGACGACGGCTCTGGCGTAGGCGCGAGTCATCAGACGGGCTGGACCGGCTTGGTCGCGAAGATGCTGCAGCAGACGGCGGGGTCGGAGTAACCGTACCATAGACCTCATGGTCCGCATTTCCGAATCAGACGTCCTCCAACACTTGCCCATGCGGGCGTGCATCGACCAGATGCGGTTCGCTTTCGACGCGATTCGCGAAGGGAAGACGCTCAACCAGCCTCGGCGACGCCTGATTCTGCCGACGGGATCCGTACTGCACCAGATGGCAGGCTCGTGGGGCAACTATTTCGCCACCAAGATCTACTCCAGCAACATTCGCCACGGCGGGCTGCATGAGATGGTCGTACTGCTGTATGACGCCGAGACGGGCAAGCCGCTGGCCTATATCGAGGCACTGCATCTCAGCCTGATCCGCACTGGCGCGGCCTCGGGCTACGCAGCGCAACTACTGGCGAATCCAGACTCCTCCACGATGGCGATCATCGGCAGCGGGATGCAGGCTCGCACACAGGTCCAGGCGATGCGCGCCGCCCTCCCGATCCACGAGGTGCGCGTGTGGAGCCGCAATCCGGACAACGCCAAGAAGTTCGCCGACGAACTGGATTGCCGCTTGATGGATACCGCGGAGGAAGCGGTCCGTGGAGCCCAAGTGGTCGTCACGGCCACGACAGCGAAGGATCCGGTGATCGCGTCCAACTGGATCGAACCCGGCACCTTCATCGCGGCCATGGGTTCGAACATCGCGAATCGCCGCGAGCTTCCTGCGGACCTTGTGAAGAGCGCAGGCCTGATCGCCGTCGACGACATGGAACAAGCGCGCATCGAAGCCGGCGATCTCCTGCTCGCCTACGGCGGCACGGAACACTGGCACAACGTTCAGGAACTGCAGGACGTCACGCCTGGCTACGACCCCGCGCGGATCACGGTATTTGAGTCGCTAGGAATCGCGGTGGAAGACGCCGCAGCCGCCGCGCTAGTCTACGAGGCGATGTCGTAGAGATAGTCCGCGACGCGCTCGATCAGATCCTCGTCCTTCGTGACAAGGATCCAGCAGCCTGGGGCTTCCGACACAAAGGCCTCAGGCCGAATCCAGTCCATCTGCTGCCAGAACCAGGTGCGGAGGAAGTCGGTCGAATCGTCTTCGCCTTCGCTCAACCGGAACACCAGCCAGTTCGCAAACACGAGCGTCCGGCCCTCTGACGGAGGCTGATCGAAGACGGCGCCTTCCACGCGTTCGCCCAAATCCTTCGGCGATTCCAGGGCGTACCACTCATCGAAAACCGACGGTGGGTCTTCCGCGTAGTAGCGCTGGAAGCCCTCGCTCAGCTTCGGACTGTAGGCGATGCCATTGCGGACCGTCCACCCTGATTCCTGCTCGCTTTCAGAAAGCTGCGGAATACTGCCACCGAAAGATGTCGCGGCAATGAAACGGTCATGCACCAGCTCTGGAAACGCGCGCACCAACAGCGAAATGTGCGTGGCGCCTTCCACCTCCAACCAGTGATATCCCCCGTGTAAACCGATGTGAATCCAGGAACTTTCGATCATGTACGCTGCTCGGCAATATCGTAGCACCTGAGGCGCATGATAAACTCAAAAGTTTCGCCGCCCAGGGGGGCCGATCAAGGATCTATGGAACACAAAGTCGTTCGAAACATTCCCCGTCCGAATCCGGATGTGGTCAAGACGTTGGGTGAGCAGGGTGTCGCCACGGTGCATGAGGCCCAGGGCCGCATCGGGCTGCTGGCGCCGTACATGCGCCCGATTTTCAACTCGGCTAAAGTGGCCGGTCCTGCGGTGACCGTCAGCTGCCAGGCCGGTGACAATCTGATGATCCACGCGGCTGTGGAAGTTTGCAAGCCGGGCGACGTGCTGGTGGTGACCTGCAAGTCGCCGTCCACCGACGGCATGTTCGGCGAACTCATCGCGACTTCGCTGATGGCGCGCGGCGTGAAGGGCCTGATCATCGACGCTGGTGTGCGCGACGTGGCAGACCTCACCACCATGAACTTCCCGGTGTGGTCGAAGGCGGTTCACGCTCACGGCACGGTCAAGGCGACTCCTGGTTCTGTCAACGTTCCGGTGGTTTGCGCGGGCGAAACGATTTACCCCGGTGACGTCATCATCGGCGACGTGGACGGCGTGTGCGTCGTTCGCCGCCAGGATGCGGAAGCGGTCGCAAAATCGGGCGAAGCTCGTCTGGAGAAGGAAGCATCCTCGCGCGCTAAGCTGAAGGCAGGCGAACTGAGCCTCGACTTCAACAAGCTGCGTGCCAAGTGCGTCGAACTGGGCGTCGTTTGGGTCGACGAAGACAAATAGGCCGCCACAAGTAGCCGAGGACAAGTTCAAGAAAGAGGCTTTATGGGTGAAATTGTAGGAGCATACGCAACTGTTCACGCCCCGCAGTTGTTCGTGCGGCCCCCCACGGAGATTCCGGAGCAGTTGGACGCCGGCGTCGCCGCGATGAAGCAGATCGGCAAGGATCTGGACGAACTCAAGCCGGACGCCGTCATCATCATTGGCAGCGATCACTTGGAGACGTTCTTCCTGTCGTCGGTGCCGACGTTCGCCGTCATCGCGGGTGAAACCTCGAAGGCACACTTCGCTAACAAGAGCTACGACATGCGCATGCACTTGCCGCTGGCCGAGGACATCCTCGACAAGCTGGTAGCTGCGGAATTCGACATGGCGTACTCGCAGGACGCGCTGCTGGGCCACAGCTTCGCCGCCGTCTATGAGTGGATCATCGCCGATCGTGACATCCCCGTGGTGCCGATCTTCCTCAACACCTACTTGCCGCCACTGCCCACGCCGCAGCGCTGCGCCAAGCTGGGCCGCGAGATCGCGAAGATCGTCGAAAGCCGTCCGGAACGCGTCGTGATTATCGCCAGCGGCGGCATGTCGCACTACCCTGGAACGTGGAAATATCCGCAGCCGGCCTACGATTTCGACTACTGGGCCATCGCGCAACTTGAACGTGGCAACATCGACGCGCTGATGGAACTCAGTTCCGAACAGCTCGACGAAGTGGGCAACACGGAAATGCTGCCGTGGTACCCACTGTTCGGTGCTCTCGGTGCGCAGCCGGCGGAACTCATCACGTATCAGCCGACGTGGCATCACGGCCACGCCGTCATGCGCTTCCTGCCGAACAAGCGCACCGCGCCTCCGACGGGCGAAATCCCGCCGGCCTACAAGTTCCAGCAAGGCGGATTCGAGTTCTACAAGCACCCGCATCCGTCAGCCTACGGCTTGAACCGCATCCTCTACGAATTGCGCCTTTCGAGCGACCTCCGCAAACGGTTCTTCAAGAATCCAGTGGCCGTCTCGATGGAATTCGGCTGCAATGAAGAACAGGCGAAGCTGATGCGCACCGTGCTCGATGAAAACATCGACGCGCTGCGTTCACTGAAACCGCATCCGCTGGTGGCAGCCGGAGCCCATGCGCTCGGGATGCTGATGAGCCTCGTCGTCGTGCAAGCCGAAATGCGGCGTCTGCGCGCAGCCGGGCAACTCGAACTCGGCGAATAACAACAATCCGTACAAACCAGACGGGGACGCCTTTCGGGGCGGTCCCCGTTTTTGTTTGTACGGGAGTATCATGGCAAGGATGAAATGCGCCTTGCTTACCGGACTCCTGGTGGCCTCCGCCGCCTTGGCTCAAGCCCCCGCGGCGAACACGCTCGGCCCCGGCCCCTGGACCTACAACACCGCTGAACGCAACACGAAGATTCAGCTCTCGGTCGTCGCACGGAATCTCTCGCACCCCTGGGGCCTGGTATTCCTGCCTAACGGGGACATGCTGGTAACCGAACGTCCCGGCCGCGTCCGCCTGGTGCGCAACGGAGCACTGACCGCGGATTCCGTCGCCGACATCTCCAAGCTCTCCGTCGACGTTCTCTTTGACATCGTGCTGCATCCGAAATTCGCGGAGAACGGCTACGTCTACCTGACGTACATGAAGAAGGGCGCGCCGCCCAGCGGCAAGGGCTACTGGGCCACCACTGCACTCGCGCGCGGCAAGTGGGATGGCAACAAGATCCAGAACGTCGCCGACATCTTCGTCGCCGATGCTTGGCAGGATGCGCAAGGCAGTGATGCATCGCGCATCGCCTTCGCTCCCGACGGCAAGCTCTTCATGAGCTCGTCTCATCGACGGAATGCGGAGGCGCCTCAGACACCGAATTCGCACATCGGCAAGATCCTGCGCCTGAATGACGACGGCAGTGTGCCCAAGGACAACCCGTTCGTCGGCAAAGCGGGCGCGAAGCCTGAGGTTTACTCTATCGGCCACCGCACCGTGCTCGGCCTGACGTTCCATCCCACCACTGGCGCGCTGTGGGAAACCGAAAACGGCCCGCAAGGCGGCGACGAAGTGAACATCATCAAGCCGGGCAAGAACTATGGCTGGCCGCTGGTCACTTTCGGCCGCGATTACGATGGCAAGAAGGTATCGAACACCCCGTGGCGTGAAGACTTCGAAACACCGGAGCTATTCTGGGTCCCGTCCGTCACCGCTTCGGGCATCGCCTTCTACACCGGCGACAAGATCCCGGCCTGGAAAGGGAACCTGTTCCTCGGCTCCATGACCGTCGGCCGCATCGGCGGCACCGGCAACGTGCAGCGCGTCGCATTCAACGAGAACGGTGAACAGAAGCGCGAGACCTTGTTCCAGGATCTGCACCAGCGTTTCCGCGACGTGCGCCAAGGCCCCGATGGCTTGCTCTACTTCCTCACCGATGAGAACGACGGCGCGATTCTGAAGGCCGAACTCGTTAAGTAATCTTCACCAAGACCAAGTGCCCGCTGCGCGCCACCACCTGCATCCCGGTGCGCGCAGCGAAGTACTGATCGAACGTTACCTGATCGACGATCCACACCTTCGCAATCGGCTCCGCCAACGCGACCTTGAAGCCATCCGCACTGGTCAGGATCCACATCGTGCGATCCCCATACCATTGGATCTGGCCCGTTTCATCGAAACGGCTCTGTCCCTGATCGTAGAACCCGATCCGCTCCGTCGCAGCAGTCACCTTCGTCGCCGCTTCCGCAATCGGCCGTACTTCTTCGGCGTGCATGCTGACGGGCGGGAACAGCGCGACCCCAACTGCCGCGACCAGCGCCACCGGAGCGACCCATGCGAAGACCTTCTCGCGCACCTCAGTTTTAACCAATCGGGCAATCGCGAACGCCGTCAAAATCGAGAACGCCGGATACGCAGGCAACAAGTAGCGCAACACCCGGCTGCCGCCGACTGAACATGCCGCATACATGACAGCGCTCCAGATCACCAGCAACTTCAACCGCTTCTCTCGAATCGCGAGCCACAGCCCGTAGCCGAACAACGGCAGCCACGGCCAGTAGGATTGCAGCATCATCCACGCGTATTCGAACACACCGGTGAATCGGCGATAGGACCCCGCCACGTCACCATTCACCTTGTCGTTCAGGAAGTTCGTCTGGACCGTCCAGAAGAAGTCCCCATACAGCCCGATCAAGTGCGAATACCACGCGAGCACCGGGACGAAGCTCAGCACCAGAGGCAGCAGCGCCAGCGCTGACTGTCGTCGCCGCACGAACCAATCCACGCCGAGCGCCACCGGCACCACCACGCCCACCACTCCCCGCGTCAGCAAAGCGTACGCGGTTGCCGCGAACACGCCAAGCAACCACACCGGTTTCGTCTCCGCCGCCACCCACGCGCAGACCGCCGCCGTGAACAGGAACGTAAACGGCACATCCGTCATCCCGTGCGAGGTGTACTTGATGAAGTACGGCGTGGCGAGCATCACAAACATGGCGATCAACGCAGACTGTTCATCCCGCAACTGCCGCCGGGCGAGCCAGAACACCAGCACCACCGTCCCCACTCCGGCCGCCGCCGAGGGCAGCTTGGCCAGGAAGTCCGAAAACCCGAACAGCGAGAACAGCACCGCCTGCATCCACACGAATCCCGGTGGGTGCTCCAGCGCCGGATACCCGTTGCTCTGGATGTCGATCCAGTTGCCGGAGTTCACGATGGCCCGCGCGATGTGCGCATAAACGGCATCGTCGTAACCCGCAAGATCGCCCAGACGCACGGGCGCAATCAGCAACAGGACCGCCGCCACGGTGAGCAGCCAGAATTGGACTCTATACGATCGCAACTTCCAAGGATACAATGGAGGGTTCCCTCCCATGCACTTTGAGGCGCTCTACTACGCCGAACGTCTGAACCTCGTCAACCCCGCGGGCGATGTGGCGCTATGCACCTTGTGGTCGAAACCCGAGGCGGCGCTGAAGATCGTCGAGGAAGCCGGCATCGACCTATCACCGGAGACTTCGCGCCTCGCGGTGGTCACGAATCTGTACGGCAACGGCTTACCGCAGATGCTCCGCAACCTGCTGTGGAACCCGCAGATCCGCCGCATCGTGATCGTCGGCAAGAATCTCTCCGGTTCGCGCGAGTGGTTGCTGAACTTCTTTGAGCACGGCCTCGAAGAAGTCGAGTTCCTCGGCGCGAAGGCCCATCGTATCCGCAACACCACGCGCACTATCGATGGTCTGGTGCTCCCCGAACACTTCGCGACGAAGATCGAATTCGCCGTCTTCGGCGATATCGGGGACGCCGCGACGAAAATCAGCCTCAAGGACTACTTCGACGCCCTGCCCACCTTCGCGGCCTGCATCGCCGCCCGCGTGCAGCCACCCGAGATTCCGGAGCCGGCCGTCACCCGTTATCCCTCGGAAGCCCGCGCCCACACCATCGTGCGCCGCACGCCGATGGAAGCGTGGTCTGAACTCATCTTCCGCCTCTACCGCTTCGGCCATCGCAACATGGTCGCGAAGAAGGGCACGCTCGAAGGCCGCATGGAGTTGCAAAACATCAAGGTCATCGTCGAGCAACCCGTCGAAGAATCGAACGAGACGCTCGTTGCGTATGGGTTCAGCCTCGAAAAATTCCGAGGCTACCAGCAGCGCATTCTCGACCCGAACAAGCCCGCCGACCTCGGCTACACCTACGGCAACCGCCTCCGCGGCTACTTCACGCAGAACGGCGACCTCGTCGATTCTCTGGTCATCGCCGGGGATCGCCTGAAGGCCAAGCCCGATTCGCGCCACGCCTACATTTCGCTGTGGGACAACAGCCGCGATCTTCCGGAAGGTTCCAATACGCCGTGCTTCGTGACCGCATTCTTCCGCCTGTGCGAAGGCAAGCTCACGCTCACCGCCACCTTCCGCGCCCATAACGCTATGGAAGCTTGGCCCGAGAATCTCTACGGCCTCATCGCCATTCAACGCTTCGTGTGTGAACGCGCTGGCCTGCCACCCGGCCCCATCACCGTGATCAGCCACTCCATCAGCATCGACCTGCCTTCTCTGGAGAAGGCCAAGCGCATCGTGGACGCCAAGGAAACCGATGAGGTACTCGATCCGGCCACGGGCAAGTGGAACCCGCGCTTCGATCCCAACGGCACCTTCACCACCACCTACGACCGCACCAACTGGGAATTGCTGGTCGAGCACTCCTTCGACGGCATGAAGATCGGCGAATACCGCGGCAAGACCGCCGAAGAAGTCGAGCGCAAGCTAGCGCGCGACGTCGCTCTCAGTGAGATCTCGCACGCCCTCTACCTGGGTCGCGAGATCGCACGCAAGGAATTCGAGATGAAAGCTGAGAAAGCACGAGCCGCAAAGAGCGAATGATCGCACTGTTCGACATTGGATCCACCCTCATCGAAGGCCCTCCCTACGGTCCCGCTCGCCGACTTGCGGAGATGTTGGGACTCGACAAGTCCGCCGCACGCGATCTGGAGCCCCTGCTCTTCCGCACGCCGTCCGAAAGCCCGGAGCACTTGGCGCAACACATCGCGGAGGCCCTCGGAGTCGATCTCACCAACACGGTCGAACAGTGCGGCAAGTTGTGGCGCTCCCAACTCACGGAGGCCTACACGCTCCCCGGAGCGCTCGAAGCCGTCGCACGCCTGGAATCCGCAGGCATCCCGCGCGCCTACCTCTCGAACATCTGGCCGCCCTTCTATGAACACTTCCGGCGCACCTTCTCCACCGAAGCGAACGCGCCGCAGTTCCTTTCGTTCCGCATGGGCCTCCACAAACCGGACAAAGCGTTCTTTGAAGCAGCACTTAAGGAACTCGGTGCCGACCCCAAAGATGTCGTGATGATTGGCGACACCTACAAGAACGACATTCGCCCCGCCATCGACCTCGGCATGCGCACCATCTGGGTGCTTCACCGCCCCGATAAAGAACGCGAATCGCTAGTGAATGTGCTGAACAACACCGAACCTCGGCCCGATGTTACGCTACACTCCATCGCTGACCTGAAACCGGAACACCTTTCATGAAAATCCAGAAGTATGAACTCTTGCCGGAGCAGGAACTGCTCGCGCGCCTAAAGAAGACGCATCTACGTGGTTTCGATCGCGCCGAAGTGTATCGCGACGCCACGCTCTCTATCGAATCCGTGGACACGAATGACCTGACGCCTGCCCAACGGTACGTGCTGGCTGACGGCATCGAAACGATCCTGGATATCGCCGACTCCTTCGCGCCGCTCGGTATCGACGTGTTCGCTCTGCGCGGTGCACTGCTGTGGTGGCCCGAAGGCGCCGACCTCAACGAAGCGCCCATCCCATTTCTACCGCCGGTGATCGAAGAATCCACCGAGGCTGACGGACGCAAAGTCCTATTGATCAATGACGGCATCCATCGCGTCTACGCCGCACGCAAGCGTGGTCGCAACCTGAATGTCGTGGTGGCGCGCAACGTTCCCGCCGAGTATCCCTACTATGCCTACGCGCTGCCCGATGGTTGGAAGCAAGTAGAAGAACTCGCGGAACTCAGCGAAGGCTACCAGAAGAAAGAGTATCGGAACCCGGAAAACTACAAAGCGCTGTTCCGGGACTTCAACGAAATCTTCGAAGGAATCCAGAAACAGCGCCCTAAAACCAACCCCGACCACTTGAAGGCTTAGGCGGCGGCCCCCAGCGCGACCACCGCGGGGGCTGCTTCCAACACCAACAACGTCACGTCATCATCGGGACTCTTGTCCCCCAGGAACTTGCGATACGCCCGCAGAATCTCGCGACGCGTGTGTTCCGCAGACGATCCGGAGCAGCGCGCTAACACCTCCGCCAACCGATCCTCGCCGAAATCATCGCCGCGCGCATCGGTCGCTTCGATGATGCCGTCCGAATACAGCACCAGCAAGTCGCCAGGTTCAAAATCCACTGTTACCTGCCGGTAGCGCGACTGCTTCAAAACGCCCAGCACCGGCCCGCTCGAATCCAGGCGCTCCAGGCGATTACCGCGGACCACGAATCCCGGGCAATGCCCCGCGCTGATGTAGCTGAGCTGCCCACGATCCGGATCATACGAACCCCAGAACAAGCTCGCAAATTTTGCTGCGGCGGAACGGCCACACAACAGGTCATTCAGATTCTGCGCGAAGCCTTCATGCGACGCGGCATCGCGGTACCACGCACCCGACCGAAGTGCGCCCTGGATCAGCCCCATCAACAGAGCTGCGGGTAGGCCCTTGCCGGAGACGTCACCCAATGAAAACGCCACGCGCCCATCCTGCGCCGGGAACACATCGTAGAGATCCCCGCCCACTTCGTAGGCAGGCACGAACTCGGCCGCAACCGCCACATTCGGGATGCTGACTCCGGATGCCGGCACCAACTGCGTCTGCACGGCGCGTCCCTGCTCCAGCTGCTGTTCCCAGCGCTGCGCACGACGCAGGTACCGGGCACGCGCCCCGAGCGCTCCTACGGCGCCCAATAGCGCAAACGCGGCCGCGCTATTCACAACTAGGTTGGTTTCCACGGGAGCAGCCGAAGGCCCCTTGCGGCCCGTCGACGCAAAGCGTGCACGGAAGCGCTCCTGCATCTCGGTGAAGCTCAGGTACTGAAAGGTGGCGTTCGCCACCACCAACAGCGCCAACAGCGCTCCCAGGATCAGGGGAATCAGGTGGCTGCGAGTTTTGATCGTCTGCATAAGGCTCCTACGTCTGGGAAGACGCAGGCAGCCTGAGCGATAGATACAGGGGTGACCGGGATTTAACCCCGTCTTTACTTAACGAAGTCTTTACTTGCCAACGGCAGTGTAGAGACTCTGCTGTCCGGGGGTGCCGTTCAACTGGAACCGCAGCGGAACCGCAGAGTTCGCGGTTACGTTGGGAACCACCACGTTGAACTGATACAAACCAAGCGTGCCCGGAGCCAAACCCGCGTACGTCACCGTTGCGGCCGTGTCGCCGAAGAACACCTGCAGCGGCAGAGTCACCGCGTTTGAGCTACGCACGATTTCACCCGCATTCAGCGTAGGCGTGACCGAACCGAACCCGATGCCATACAGCGTCACTGTCTGACCAGGCGTCACCATCGAAGCAACAGTGCCGTCAGCCAGCACGACACCCGCGTACTGCTTGCCATCGATCGTTAGGGTCGAGGGCGCGAAGATCCCCGGCTGCGTGTCCGCCACCGTGATCGTGTAGGGCTGGCTGTTGCCCAGCGGACTCTTCACCACCAGGTTGTAGGTGCCTGCGGCCAGCGAATCCGGCACCTGCACGTTCACTTGACCTGGGCTAACGTAAGAAACATACGCAGACTGGCTGCCGATGGTGACGGACGTTCCGCTCAGCTCCGTCGGAGCCTTGCCGTCCACAAAATCACTGCCCGTCCACTGCCGTGTTCCCTGCGCCAGGTTGTTGCCATAAATTTCCAACCACGAACCGCGAGCCGCCGTGCGGAAACCGCCAAACGACGACGAACTGACCACGCCTTCCTTGTTCACCGCAGGAGTCTGCGGCACCGGCGTCAGTTGCTTGATGCGGCTGTTGTCCGTATCCAGCACCAGGAACCCGCCCGCACCGTCTGGGATGATTGCTCGCGGAAAGCGCAGATCGGCAACTACCGCAGGCAAACCGTCGCTGGTATCGCCAAACCGGCCACTCCCCGCGATCGTGCGGATCACACCGTTCTCCGTCACCACGCGAATCCGGCTGTTCAGGGAGTCGACAAAATACAACACGCCCGAAGCATCCACGTAAAGTCCTCGCGGGTAGTTCAGCTGGGCAGCCGTAGCCGCGCCACCATCGCCACGAAAGCCCTGAGTCCCTGAACCCACGTAAGTCGTGATGATCCCAGAGGATGAAACCTTGCGAATCCGCTGGTTCAGCGTGTCGGAAATATAGAGATTGCCGGCGCTATCCAGCGCCACAGCCTCCGGAAAATTCAGTGCCGCATTCGTGGCGAGATCCCCATCGCCAGTCATGTTCGGCTGACCCGTACCGGCAATGGTCGCGATCTTGCCATCCGTGGTGATCTTGCGAATCCGATGATTCTGCGTATCCGCCACGTAGATGTTCCCCGCGGCGTCCACGGCAAGTCCAGTCGGCAGGTTCAACAATGCATCCACCGCATTGCCGCCGTCGCCGCCGTAGCCCTGAACACCCGTGCCCGCGATGCGCGTGATCGTTCCGGTCGTCGACACTTTGCGGATAATGTGGCTGCGGGTATCAGAGAAATAGAGGTTGCCTGCCGTATCCACCGCAACACCATAAGGAGACGCAATCAACGCCGCCGTCGCCGCACCAGTATCGCCGCCGTAACCGATCGTGCCCGTCCCCACCACCGTGCGAATCACACCATCGGTCTGCACGCTGCGAATACGCTGGTTGAACGTGTCCGCAATATACAGCGTCCCGTTGGACGCGCGCGCAATCGCCATCGGGAAGCTGAGCTGCGCCGAAGTGGCAGCCGCTCCATCGCCCGCGAATCCGGACGTGCCCGTACCGATGTAGTTGCTGATCGTGTACGTCGGCACCGTTTGCGCGAAGCTGGCGGCCGCGAAGGCGAAAAGAACGGGAAGAAGGCGAAGATTAGGCGATTTCATCAGAAAAGACGGCTCTGCTTATTGTACCTTCGGACGCACCCGCGCGCTCCGGCGTTTCCGAATCCTGATCGCGTGAGATGACGCGTGGGATAATGAGGTTCCTTCCGCTATGGGCCGCATCCGGATCCTTTCCGACAACATCGCCAACAAGATCGCTGCCGGCGAAGTCGTCGAGCGGCCCGCCAGCGTCGTTAAAGAACTCCTCGAAAACTCGCTCGACGCCGGAGCCACCGAAATCCGCATCGACACTGAGGCTGGCGGTCGCCGACTCATCCGCATGTCCGACAACGGGATCGGTATGATGCGCGATGACGCGATGCTCGCATTCGAGCGCCACGCCACCAGCAAACTCGCCGATGTGAAGGACCTGGAATCGATCGCGACCCTCGGTTTCCGCGGCGAAGCCCTGCCGTCGATCGCCTCCGTCTCGCGACTGCTCCTGGAAACTCGCGCACGCGGCGAACAGTCCGGCACAGCGGTCGAAATCGCCGGAGGGAAACTGCTTCGCTGCGATGAAGCCGCGCTCGCCGAAGGCACCAACATCACCGTCCGGGACCTCTTCTTCAACGTCCCGGCCCGCAAAAAATTCCTCCGCACCGAACAAACCGAGATCGCGCACATCGCCTCGCTGGTAACGCACTACAGCCTGGCCCATCCTCAAAAGAGCTTCCAGCTTCGCCACAATCAGGCTGAACTCTTGAATGCGGCCCCGGTCGCGACACTGCGCGAACGCGTGTTCCAAGTGTTCGGCAGCCAGATACTCGAAGACTTACTGGACCTAGGCGATCACTCCCGCAATCTTGCGATCCCGATCGAGCCGGACGAAGCACCCCTGACGCGGCACTTCCGCCTACGCGGCTTCGTCAGCGGACCGCAGGTTCAGAAGCTGAACCGCAATTCGATCTACCTCTTCGTGAATGGCCGCCTGATCCGCGACAAGGTCCTGATGCATGCCATCACTTCGGCGTATCACAACCTGATGCCGCCGGCCTGCTACCCGTTCGCGCT
>CANIIC010000045.1 GCA_947467395.1 Bryobacterales bacterium | reverse complement strand
GGAGCCTGGGTGTCGATGATCAGCGAGTCCGATGCGAAGCGCTACGGTCTGGAGATCCACAACACACCGGCGCGCATCAGCGATTCCTCCGGCCTCGGTGCGAAAGGACGGTACGCTGTCGCCCGCGATCTCACCGTTGGCCATGCACTTCCGCAATGTCTCGTTCCTGGTGCTGGACAACCCGCAGTTATGGGAGACACTGCCCGAAGGCCACCGCGGCGTCATCGGCGTGCCTGTCATCCTGGGGCTCAATACGTTGCACTGGTCGAAGGCTGGAACACTCGAAGTCGGTGTGCCATCTCAGCCCGGCCCCGTGAATCTTGCATACGTTGAAAACAAACTCACCGTCGCCATCACCATCGCCAACCGTCAAGCCTTCTTCACGCTCGACACCGGCGCCACAACGACGGACCTGAACAACAACTTTGCCGGCAGCTTCTCAGACCTTCTGCGCGACGCGAAACAGGAGACCATCCAAATCAGTGGAGCCGGCGGCGTCACTCATCTGGAAGCCCTCATCCTGCCCGAACTCAAAGTCGAACTTGCCGGTCAGGCCACCACTCTGCGTCCCGCCACGGTCTCCCGCCAATCCAATCCTGGGCTCGGCGGAAAATGCTGTGTGGGCAACCTCGGCGACGAACTCATCACGTCCACCGGAGCGTTCACCCTGGACTTCTCCAGGATGTCCTTCCGGCTCCGCTGAGCGCGTCCGGTTTACGCAGGATCGTGAATCGAAATCACGCGCGCGGAGTTGCTGTACAACTCATCCACCACATCCGCGCGATTCTCCAGCACTGCGCGCTGGCTGATCGAGCCCTTGTCCGTCAGCTCATGCGCGTCAATCGACGGGGGCACATCCATTAAAATCGCGCGCACAATCCGGTTCGAACTGCCCGTGCTCGATTTCGCCATGCTCACCAGCCGCTCGCGGAATTTCGCCCGAACCTCAGGTCGCGCCAGCAATTCCGCCACCGTGCCCGGCTCCGGCGACAACTCCCGCACTGCATCCAGATCCGGAAACACCAGCGCGCCCACGTAGTCGCGATTCGATCCTGCAATCACTACTTCTTTCGCATACGGAGCGAAGTGCGCCAGGAACTCCACGCGCAGCGGACCCATGCTTACCCACGTTGCAGTCGAAAGCTTGAAGTCTTCCGCAATACGCCCATCGAACACGAAGCCCTTGCTGGGATCGGCCTCATCTACGAACGCTAGCGCATCGCCAATCTTGTAGAACCCTTCCTCGTCGAACGCCGCTTGCGTCAACTCGGGTTCATTCCAATATCCCGGCGTCACATTCGGTCCCTTCACGCGAGCCTCTAGCTTGCTCCCCGAAGGCAACAGCTTTAACTCCATCCCCGGAGCCGGAACCCCGCACTCGCCCGCGCGGCGCGTATCCTTGCCCACCCACAACGCAAACGGACCCGTCTCTGTCGCGCCCAAACCCGACAGCATCAGGATGCGTTCCCCGCACGCCTGCACGGACAATTCCTGCAGGGTGTCCCACACTTCCTGCGAAATGCCCGCGCCCGCGTAGAACAGCGCCCGCAGCTTGCTGAAGTAGTGCTTGCGGAACTCCGGGTCCTTGCGCAAATACGGAATCACGGCCTCGTATCCCTTGGGGACATTCAGCACGATCGTCGGCGCAATCTCCCGCAAATTCCGCAGCGTTTCCTCGAACGCGCCCGGCACGGGCTTGCCGTCATCCAGATACAACGTGCCGCCGTTGTACAGAATCATGCCGAAATCTTTGCTGCCTGCGAACGTGTGGTTCCACGGCAACCACTCCAGAATCACCGGCGGCTCATCTTCCAGGAACTGCCAGCACTGCCGCACCATCTCCTGATTGCTGGTCCACATGCGATGCGTGTAAATCACACCCTTCGGCATGCCCGTCGAGCCCGACGTAAACAGAATCTTGAAGACCGTATCCGGCCCCACCTTTGCGTGTGCCTGTTCCAACTCCTCGCCCGCCGGCTTCGCCAGAAGATCGGCAAACATCGTCGCCCCGGCCAGCGGCTCTCTAACGCACACTAACTCGGCGTCCTTCGGCATCACGGCCTGAATCGCCTTCGCATACTGCTCGCCGCTTGCTGCGAACACCAGTCCAGGCGTCAACTTACCGAAGATGTGCTTCAGTTTCCCGTGATCCTTTGACACCAGAGAATACGCCGTCGAAATTGGAGAGAAGGGAACTCCGGCGTACATCGCGCCCAGCCCCAGCAGCGCATGCTCAATGTCATTGCCCGACAAAATCGCAATCGGCCGCTGTGGCGACAAGCCGCGCTCTACCAATGCCTGCCCGATCCGCCGAGCCTGTGAGGCAGCCTCCGCGTACGTCAGCCGGCGCCATGGACCTTCCGGGGTGCGCTGCGCGATAAACGTCTTGTCCGGTTCCAGAGCCGCCCAGTAGTCCAGCCGGTCCGTCATCCGCCGTGGATAGGGCCCCAATTCCGCCAAGGCACGAACATACATCGTACCGTCCGGCTTGCGGGTCAACTCCACATCGGTGGACGCCAGGCGAATGTCTCGAAGTTTAGCGGTCGTGGGAGAAATGGATTGTTCACTCATGCGACTATGCGGCCATCATCTTGAAGTGGCGTTTGTAGGGGGCGATGGTGGCGAGAAACAGAATCAGCATCATCACAGCCCCTATCAAAATTGTAAGCGCCATCGATGGTCCCAGCATCATCTCATCGTGAAAAACGTAGTTGTTGAACACCCCGGGCATCATCGTGCCCAGCGGATAACCGCCTAGATTCAGCACAAACAGGAAGAAGGCAGAAACCTGCCCGCGCACCTGATTGGGGAAGATTCTCTGCAAAGCCGCCACCGAGATCCCCATCGGCAGCGCCAAGCAAAACAGCCCCGGACCCGCCAGCGCCAGCGTCCACCACGCATCCTTCAGTGCGAACGCCGGGGCCAGGAACAGCGCCGTCCCCACCGCTGAAATCACGCCCACCCGCAGCGGACTCTCCGCCATGCCCTGCTTATGCCAGTGGTCGCTCAGCTTGCCGCCGCACAGCATCCCCGTGCATCCGAACACCAGCAGAATCCCCGCCAGTGCCCGACCCGCCTCCGCTGCGTTCCATCCGTGAATGCGCTGGAAGAACTGCGGACCCCACGAAATCATCGCGTACGCGCACATCGACTGAAACACCATCGCTGCCGCGAGCCCCAGCAAGGATTGCCACCGCATCTGCATCTGCGCGATCGCCTCACGCAGTGGCATCTCTGTTCCGCCGGTCGCACTCTGCACCAGGTCGCGACGCTTCGGTTCGCGGATCGTGTACACCATCGCCACAAACAGCAGCCCCGGTAGGCCTACCAACAAGAACGTCGCGCGCCACGATGCAATCGTCCCCAAAATCGGCAGCGTCAGCGTCGGAGTGGCAGACAGCGCCTGCACGATCATCCCGCCCACCAGTAGTGCAAGGCTTGATCCCAGAAACACGCCCATATAGAAGACGCTGATCGCCACGCCTAGCAACCGCCTCGGGAAGTAATCCGCGATTACCGAATACGCCGCTGGCGACAAAC
The DNA here is from genome assembly GCA_947467395.1 of Bryobacterales bacterium. Lineage (GTDB taxonomy): Bacteria > Acidobacteriota > Terriglobia > Bryobacterales > Bryobacteraceae > Palsa-187. Next base: position 20,000 of record CANIIC010000045.1, on the reverse strand, counting down.
TCGATTCCCCCACGCCCACGCCAATGCGAGCCAGGAACAACGTCGCATACGTCTTCGTAATCGCACCCATCGACGTGAAGCAACACCACAGCACCAGCCCCGCCGCGATCAGATTGCGCCGGTTCTTTGTGTCCACTAAGCGACCCATCGGGAGCCCCACCAGCGTGTAGAACACCGAAAACGCCAAACCCGTCAGCAGCCCGACCTGGGTATCGTTGATGCCCAGGTCTTTCTTGATCGGCCCGATCAGCAACCCCAGGATGGTTCGGTCCACGAACGACAACGTGTAGAGCGCTGTCAGCGCCCCCACCACATACCACTCGTAGGCGAGACTCTGCTTGGACTCCGCCTCAGGCGGCGTGGCTTTGCTGGAAGGAACAGGTTCGGCAGGCAAGCCAAGGATTCTATCGAGTCACACCCAGGGAGTCAACGCATATCGATAGTCAGGATGGAGTTCAGTGATGACAGAAATCCGACCCCGTCGCCTCGGACTTGCAATCGATCGCGTAGACGTGTCGCGAGACGCCCGCGAACGTATCAGAGAATGAACCTGCTTCAGTCACGATCGACCGATCTTCATACAGCACGCGAATCGTTTGTCCGGGCCCCAGGCCCTTTAATGAGAAGTTGCCACGGATGCTTTCAGGACGGCTGTTCGCCGAAAGAATGTAGACGGTGTTCGTCGTGGAATCGAAGCGCGCCATCGAAGCGATGCCCTGGGGTGCTGTGACCAGATCGTCCAGTTTGTTCCCGAAGATGGCGTTCTTCAATGGCGTCAACTCGCGAAAGACCTGTGTCGTGGCTGCCAGCTTCGCGGTGTTGTTCTTGAAGCTCTCCCAGCTGAAATAGTGTATGCCGGTTGCCCCGGCAATAATTGCCCAGTACGCCTTGGGGACAATCAATGGTGCATCAATATCGTTCTGGGCCAGCCAGATTGGCTTGGCGCGGATGGAACGAAAAAGAGTGGTTGCATGATTGACGCTGGAGAAATCCGGCCCGTAAGGTTCGGCCATCCAGATGTCGGTGGCGTCGGCATACGGAGCAATATCTCCGGTGTTGCCGTAGGCGCCCATCTGGAAGTCGCTCATGTCTGGCAATGTTGTTGCTGTCTTCAATAATTCGTGTTCCTTGGTCAGCATGGACGGGGATACCTGGGCCCATTTGACCTTCGGATGATCCGGTTCGTCGGCCAGGAACCACGCAATGTTGGCAAGGTGTGGTGCAAATGTCTTTGCGATCGTGGAAAAGACCGCGGGTGATTCCAGTCTGGCACTTGTGAAGGAGCCAGGCACGAAACTCATCCCCAATTCGTAGACTTGATCCAGGTAACTTTTCTGCCCAGTGTTGAAACAGTCGGCGGCCGTATGTTCATTGACACCGCCGTTGATCGTATTCGCCCCTGTCTCCGCCACCTTGACCAGATCGTTATACCCCACGTCGAAGTACCCAAGCGACAGGAACGGCGCCCCGTCGACCACAACGTTCGAGCCCAATACTTTGACGTCTCGCTGCCCAGCGTGCAGCGGCCGGTATTGGGCAGCCGTCCGATCGGCGGTCAGCGACACATCGTCTACCCGCAGCCACGACTTGTCGGCGTTGAAGAAATAGTAGTACGCGTATTCCGCTTTCCTGGAGGCCGTAAAACTAACACTTGTCCGGTTCCACTTATCGTCGCATTGGAAGTTTCCGGTGACGGCCCCATCGGTGCTCTCCGGGATGTGCATGTACGAACTCGTTCCCTTTGGGCACTTTGCGTAGGCGCTCAACGTGTATTTCTTGCCCGGTTGAATCGGTATCTTGTCGGAAAAGATCGCCGCCTTGATACAGTCGGCACCCCGGCAATCGATTTCCGCGGAATACGTCCCGGAATGTGCGTCCCTGGAAAGCCCGAACTTGTAGTCTCCGGCCCAGTCCACTTTCCCCCAGATCCAGTGCGTGTAGCACATCGTTCCAGTTTCAAATCCACCGTTGTTCAGAATGTTGTTCTGAGCGAACGCCACGAAACTGGCAATGGTCAACAGTAGGGTCAGCCGGGCGACGAGTGACTTCATGCTGCTTATTACAACACGCCACCGTCGTGGCCGAAACATTCATCCAGAAACACAAAACGGACGGCCCCGAAGGACCGTCCGTTTGTCACAACCAACTCAAGAAACTACTTCTTGATATCGGTAACCGTGATGTCCAGACGATGGCTCACGCGGAACCCGAACAGTCCGTTCACCTGCACCGCCGTCGTCGGCTGCTTGCTGACTTCCGTGCCGTTCACGCTGAAGATCACGTTCGCGCCGTTCACCTGGATCGACAACGTGTTCACCTGCTTACCGTCCGTACCTTCCGGCTTGATTGCCGCATTCTTCGTCCACGCCACCACCGGAGTCACCGTGGCACCCTTGCGCGTCGCGATGTAGAACTCACCCGCCTGACGCACTTCAAAGTACGTGTAGCTCTGGTCGTCCTTGTCCAGATTCGCCCCGCCGATCATCAGGCCGTACGCATCCGGATGCGTCGCCTTCACGTTCTGCGTGAACGTCGCCGAATACGTCCGATTTCCCGTCGCCGTCCACGTCGAGTTAAAGAACGTCGCATTGTTGGTCGGCGGACCCGCCGTCACAATGTGGATGGCCGGGCCTTCCATCGTCAACTTGTTGTCCGCGCCCGCGCCGCTATCCGCGCGCTGCGCCCAACCGCTCGCCAAGCCCTGCGCGAATACCGCGGAACAGGCCAAAGTCAGAATCAAGAATTGCTTCGTAAATTTCATAGGTCCCTTCGAGTATATAAGACGCAGTCCGCTAGCCCCAGTGTTACCAACCTAGTGCGGCAACCGAGGTCGCAACCACCCATACACCCATGTGCCCGCCATCGCCGCCCCGATCGCGACAATCATCACGCTGATCCCGCCCCCCAGCAACGCGAACAGCGGACCAGGGCACGCCCCCACCAACGCCCATCCCAACCCGAAGATCACCCCGCCCACCGCATACCGCACGCCTAGCCCCATCTGCTTCGGCGGAATCACAATCGTCTCGCCCCCCAGCGTTTTGACGTGAAATCGCTTAATCACCCACACCGACACCGCAGCCACCACAACGGCCGAACAAATGATCAGGTACATCCGCGGCGAATGAAACCTGAACATCTCCTGAATGCGGAACCACGAAAGCACCTCGGCCTTCGTCAATGTAATCCCGAACAGCACTCCCAAGAAGAGGTAGCCCATCACAGCACCACCGGCAGCAGGAAGAACGTCCCCAGTAGCCCGCCCACGAAGAACCCGACCACTGCCACCAACGATGGCAACTGCAAGTCCGCCAGCCCCGATATTGCGTGCCCTGACGTGCACCCGCCCGCATACGCCGTCCCGAAGCCCACCAGAAATCCGCCTCCCACCACGCACGCCAACCCGCGCAGTGTCAGCAACGCATCCCAGCTGAACACCTCCCGAGGCGCCAGCCCCGAGAAATCCGTGATCCCCAGCCCCAGCAGCGCCTCGCGCGTCTCCCCGGCGATCTGCACCTCATGTGGCCAGCCCCATTGCGACGCGAGGAACCCGCCAATCGCCGTCCCCGCCACGAACAGCAGATTCCAGCTGGTCCGCTTCCAGTCATACCGGAAATGCTCTAACTCACTCGGTAAAATCGCCGAACACATCGCCCGCAAATTGCTGGAAACCCCAAACATCTTGTTTCCGGCAATCAGCAGAACCGGCACAAATAGCCCAATCACCGGCCCGGCAATCCACCACGGCCACGCTCCAGACAAGTTCGGCATCACTATTACGATGCGTTTCCTGCCCGGAGGTTACAGTCGCCCTCTTGAACATTCGTGTTGATCTGTGTTCATCTGTGGCTTAACCTCATGCCCACCGAACTTTCCCCTCTGTGGGGCAAAGCATCCCCGTCCCGCGAAGAGCGTCTCTTCCTGGAAGGCCCCCAATCCCGAAGCTTCGAGCTCGCCAAGGCGTTCAAAATCTTCCGCGAGCTGATCCGCGGCTTCCGCCAACTCCACTTCGTCGGACCTTGCATTACCGTCTTTGGGTCCGCCCGCTTCCCCGAAACCCATCCCTACTACGCACTCACCCGCCAACTCGGCGCCGCCATCGCCCAAGCCCAATTCACCGTCATGACCGGCGGCGGTCCTGGTCTAATGGAAGCCGCCAACCGCGGAGCCAAGGACGCCAACGGCGTGTCCATCGGATGCAACATTGTCCTGCCCCACGAATACAAGCCCAACCCATGGGTCGACAAATGGGTCGACTTCCACTACTTCTTCGTGCGCAAACTCATGCTTGTGAAATATTCCTACGGCTTCGTCGCGACCCCCGGCGGCTACGGCACGCTCGACGAACTCTTCGAAGTTGCGACGCTCATCCAGACCGGAAAAATCGAAAACTTCCCCGTCGTCCTGCTCGGCACAGACTACTGGACCAAACTCCTCGCCTTCCTCCGCGAGCCTTGCCTCACCACCGCCGCCATCGATCCCCAGGACCTTGACCAGTTCCTCGTCACAGACTCGCCCAAAGAAGCCGTCGCCTTCATCCAGAAAGCCGCCACCGCCCGCTTCGGCCTCAAATACGTGAAACGCCGCCCCCGCCGCTTCCTCTTTGAGCAAGGCATCTAGTCCCTCACCGCCGCCGCTTCTTCGTAGGAACCACAACACTCACGGCCGCACTCCCCACCGCCGAATTCACCGCCTTGCTCACCGCATGCACCGTCACATTCACCGCCACCGCAGGAGCCGTATACACTCCCTTGATCGAATCAATGAATCCCACCGCAGAGTTCCCACCCACCACTCCATTCACATCCCACACCACGGACTGATCCGCATTTCCCACTACCGCCGCCGTGAACTGCTGCTGCTGATTCGTCGCTACCGTCGCGCTCGACGGCGTCACGCTCACTGACACACTCGTCTGCCGAGCCTGCCCGCTATTCACGTCGATCATCAGCGTCGTCGCGTCCACCGCCTCGAAGCTCGCGCCCGTAATTGTCCCTAGAGCATGCAGGTCGTCATTGTTCCACCGTTCATCGGGAGCTCCGGACAAGTACCAAGCCGACCCGTTATCTGCCAGCATGATTCCGTACTTCTGCATCGCCCGCAAGATGATCTGATTCGTCGCGGAAAACTTAGAGATATCGAAGCTCGCTTTCAGTCGGAACCGCGCTCCCATCGGCGGATATTGCGTGCTTGTCAAAGATGACGCGTAGTGCCGAGCCGGCCACACATACGCCCGCTGGGTCTGCGGGACTGTGAACCGAATCGCATGCCTGATCTCGCCCGCAAGAATCTCGTCATACCGAACCAACCCAGGGAAAATCGGCAATCCCGCCGCATCCGCCGAGGTCCACGTCATCGGCCGCAACGCCTGGCTCGTCAACGAATAAATTGCGCCCGAACCCGCCTGCCAGCTCGCCGCCTGCGGATACGCCGCATACAACTCATACAGAATGCAGTTGCTGGTGTCGATCGCCAGTGCGTGCCGATCCCCCGTGCTCGCGCTGCCGCCTTCAATCGGCGCGTTCAGCGGCACCGCATACGGCCCCGCATCGCTTTCACTCTGATATGTGAACGTCGCCGGATACTTCGTCTGTGTGCCCGGCACCGTCACAAACGGAATCCCGATTGGCCCGCCATTCCACAAGCCCGCGCCGAAGTCCGCATGCAGTCCCTTCGCCGCGCCGATCGTCGACACCCAGGTCGAAGAACTCGCATGCACCGGCAACTGATCCACCCGTGTGTTCCAGATGTTGTCCGCTGGAAACACCGCGCAGGTCCCGACCGTAGGCCCCTGCGCGAACGCGCATCCCGCCACCGCTATCAGCATCGTGAATCGTTTGAGTGCAAGCATCGCAAGCAGAATAGGCGTGACGGCGGGGAACTACAATCAGCAAAAGTCCCCGAGTCCTCTGACCTAACTCCGTCGTAGGGCCCAACCGGGTACTAGGTCAGCTTTCTCCCGAACGTTCTCCCCGCCGTTGCTGCCTAGAAGATATGAATGGCCCCCCCATATTCGACTGCTCCGCCCGCGGTACAGGATATATGTCGGGCTGGCAGAGCAAGCATCCATGCTCGATGGCTCGCTTCTTTCGCGGCCTCGCCGCGCATGTGGTCGCCGACCTCAAACTAGTCCGGTCCGTGCACAGCTCCCCGTCAAGGTCACCTTCGATGGCGAAGGACGTGACGCACCACGGGCTGTACCTCGTAGTGACATCCCGGCAATAAATCGCCCCTTCCGAATCGCCGCGCCCGGATCCGTCGGCGCCTAAAAGATATGCCGTTTGGCACACGGGTGAGTATGCCTGCCTTGACCCTCTATCAAAACTTCGCTACACTCCCCCGGAGCGCTGGTGATGTGATCCGGCGCGAATGGAGAGGGACATGCAATGTCGCATTCGATCTGCCACCCGATTGGGTTTATTCCTCCTTGCGCTATCGGCAATGCCGATCGCGTGGGGACAAACTGCATTAGCCACAATAACCGGAACCATTACCGACGCCACGGGGGCGGTCGTCGCCAGTGCTCCGGTCACTGTTCGTAACCTGGAAAACGGCCAAGTATTCACTGCCTCTAGTTCCGAAACCGGCAACTACTCCGTGTTGCAGTTGCCCATCGGCGACTACGACCTGACCATCGCCGTCAGCGGATTCAAGACCTACACGCACACCAGCTTCCACTTGGCTGCGGCGCAGATCATGCGCGAAGACGTGAAGCTCGATATCGGCAACATTAGTGAGTCGGTCACCGTCACGGCCGAAGCGTCCTTGCTCAAGACCGAAACGACTACCGTCACCCAGAACGTGACTCTGGCGCAGTTGAACAACCTGCCCGTTCTCGGCGTCGGCACCACCGGTTCCGGCTTCCGCGATCCGTTCTCGTCCGTACGCTTGACGGCAGGCATCCAGTACAACAACGGTGCCAACGGCGCCCCGGTAGTGGCCACCAACATGGTGGTGAACGGTACTCCGGCCAACACCTACGGCACCCGTCTCGACGGTATGACCATGAACCCGACGGGCTCTCGCCTCCTGGCCAACCAGATGCAGACCCAGCCGTCCACCGACGCCATCGAAGAAGTCGCCATCATGACCAGCAACTTCGCCGCCGAATACGGTGCAGCGGGCGGCGCCATGATCAACATGATCACCAAGAGTGGCACGAACGCGTTCCACGGCAGCCTCTATGACTACGGCACCAATGAAGCGCTTTATGCCCATCAGCCTTATGTCGGCCTCCGTCCCAAGATCCGCCAGAATGACATGGGCGGCACCTTCGGTGGCCCGGTCCGCATCCCGAAGGTCTACAACGGATCCAACAAGACCTTCTTCTTCTTCAGCATGGAAATGTTCAAGCAGTTCAACATGCTGAACGGGAGCGTCTCCGTTCCCACCGCAGCCTATCGCGCAGGCGATTTCAGTGCGCTGATCCCGGCCGAAAATCGCTTGGTGACCACCGCCTCCGGCGTCTATCTTGACCCGCTGGGCCGCAACATTCCAAGCGGTACGATCTTCGATCCCGCCACGCAGCGCGCGGTCGGCAACTTCCAGGTTCGCGATGCCTTCGCAGGCAACAAGATCCCGGTTGCACGCTTCGATCCCATCGCTCTCAAGGTTCTCTCCTACGTTCCGCTGCCGTCCGGCTCGAACTTCGACAAGGGTTTGGCCACCGGCAACTACATCGGTGAATGGAATGCCGATCGCACTTCGAAGATCCCGTCCATCAAGATCGATCAGAACGTCGGTTCCGCCAGCCGTGTCTCGTTCTACCTGCAGGAAACCAACACTCGTTCTCCCCGCAGCCCTTCCGGCGCCGATGCCATGCCTGACCAGATCACCGGCGGTATCCGGACCTTCTCGTCCGGCACCACGGTGCGTCTGAACCTGGATCACAACCTGTCCAGCCGCTTGCTGCTGCACCTGGGCGTTGGCTGGAATGATAGCGACTTCCGCCTGGACGCTCCGGTTCCTAACTTCAATGCTCTGCAGACCCTCGGTCTGAAGGGTGCCACCCAGGAAGGTCTCTTCCCTCGCATCATCACCGCGATTAATGGGAACAACCAGATTGGTGGCATGACCTCCATTGGTGCCTTCCAGCCCACGGCCTCGTTTGAACGCCGTCCGTCTGCGACCGGCTCCCTCAACTACGTCATCGGTGGTCACACCTACAAACTCGGTTTCGACTACCGCTTGGAGAAGTACCCGCAGTACTTCTACACGAACGTCAACGGGACGTATACCTTCGGCCAGAACATGACGCAGCAGCCGTCCTTGCTGGGTGCCAGCACCAATCAAGGCTTCAACGGATTTGAGATCGCGTCCTTCATGTTGGGTGGGATGAGCGCGAACTCCCTCTCCGCCCCCATCGCCTTGGGCACCCAGAAGAGTCAGTCTGCTCTGTATCTCCAGGACACCTGGAAACTGACGCGCAAGCTGACCCTCGACTACGGCCTGCGCTGGGATCTCGGTACGTACACGAAGGAACAGTACGGCCGCAACGGTTCGATCGGTCTGAACATCCCGAATCCTTCGGCTGCCGGCCGCCTCGGCGCGACGCAGTACGAGTCCCTCTGTAAGTGCACCTTTGCTTCGAACTATCCGTACGCCATCGGCCCGCGCCTCGGCTTGGCGTATCAGATCGATAACAAGACCGTCCTCCGCGCTGGTTGGGGTGTCGTTTACAACTCCACCGCCACCGCCGCCGGTTCGGCCGCCTCTTCCGCGAGCTCCAGCGCCCTGCCGACCAACTCTGGCCTGACCACCGGTCTGTTCCAGAACGGCATGCCGTCGGACATCATCGCTGTGTGGCCGTCGTTCAACCCCGCCTCCGGTCAATCGCCCGGTCAGGTGGTCGCGATGTCCCAGAACTCGTTGCTCGATCCCAATGCCGGCCGTCCGGCACGCTTGATCCAGTGGAGCGTCGGTCTGCAACGCGAAGTCAACCGCAACCTGGTTGTCGAAGCTTCCTACGTCGGCAACCGTGGCGTGTGGTGGAGTGCTCCCGGTTTGGCGACGCTCAACCAGCTCAGCGCCAAGACCCTCACGCAGTATGGCTTCAATGACTTGACCAGCCAGACCGAAGCCAACCTCATGACCGCTGTGATTTCGAACTTGACCGCAGCCCAGCGCTCCACGCTGGCCAGTCGTGGCGTCACGGGGCTCCCCTACAGCAACTTCCCCGGCACCCAGAACGTCCGCCAGTCCTTGCTCGATTATCCGCAGTTCACGGGCAACGGCCTGACGGCTTCGCCTCTGGGCAACACTTGGTATGACTCCCTGCAGATCAACGCCACCCAGCGTTTCTCGCATGGACTCAGCTTCAACGCCAATTACACCTGGGCGAAGAACCTGGACACGATCACAACCATCTCCGATGTCTACAACCGCGGCTTGAGCAAGAACATCTCCGCCAATGACATTCCGCACACGCTGCGCATCACCGCGCAATACACGGTGCCGCAACTGAACAAGAGCGGTTTGAGCTTCCTCTCCAACCGCTTCGTCTCCTACGCCTTGTCTGATTGGGGCTTGGGCATCTACGCCCAGTATCAGAGCGCGTCTCTGCTGACCACCGGCACCGCTGGCGTCTACCGGCCGACCAGCAACGGCACGGTGCCGCTCAGCCAGTTCCTGGGCCGCGGTCCGGGTGGCGCGCAGTTGAAGAAGGACGCCGACGGCAACTACATGAGCCCTTGGTCAGTGGATTGGACCGATTACTCCGGCACCCACCACACCGATCCGATCGACATCAATTGCCACTGCTACGATCCGACCAAGAATCAGGTCCTCAACCCGGCTGCCTGGGAAAATATCCCCAACGGCCAGTGGGGTGCCGATCAGAGCACCTTGCGCTTCTTCCGCGGCATTCGTCAACCGACCGAAAATGCCAACTTCAGCCGCAACTTCCGGTTGAAGGAAAAGATCCAGCTCAATGTGCGTGTGGAGTTCAACAACGTGTTCAACCGGACCCGTTTGCCGAACCCCTCCATCGCCGGCAACTTCAACTCGACGCCGACCAAGTTCACCTCGGGCGCCAGCGCCGGCTTGTACAGCGGTGGCTTCGGTACCTACAACGTCCTCAGCGGCCTCACCGGGCAGCGCAACGGCACCTTCGTAGCTCGCTTGACGTTCTAACCCGAGCATCGCAACACCACCAAGGGCCACCCGCAAGGGTGGCCCTTTTTCTTTGGGGCTTGACACCCACTTGACCCTTTGATAAAAGTACCCGGCCAGATTGTGTTGAGTCTGCCAACCAATACTCAACCATCCAAGACTTCATTGCCATGAAGTTCGGCTAAAGGGGGGGCATCATGTACTTTCGCGCGCAATTCTTGTTACTGACACTTGCAGCCGCTTTGACCTATGGGCAAACGGCCCGCGCCGTGTTAACCGGCGTCGTGACCGATCAGACCGGGGCCGCGCTCGCGGATACCACCGTCGTCGCCCGCCACATCGACAGCGGCTTCACGGCCACCGGAAACACCTCGGACACCGGCAACTACACCATCTCGCAATTGCTGGTCGGCGCGTATGAGATTACGGTGGAGCGGGCGGGATTCAAGACGTTTCATCGCGATGGCTTGACGCTGTCCGCGGCGCAGTCGTTGCGCTTGGACGTGATCATGGAAGTGGGTAGCGCGACGGAATCCGTCACCGTCACCGCCGAATCGTCGCTCCTCAAAACCGAAAGCGGAACACTCACCCACAACATTACGCCAGCCCAGATTCAAGCCCTGCCCCTGCTTCCTGTCAGCGGCTTCATCCGCGATCCCTTTGCGATGGTGCAGACCATGCCGGGCGTCGTGTACACCGTGCCTGCTCCTGGCAGCTTGGCCGGCCCCACCATGCGCGTCAACGGTCTGTCTGGCACCACCACCAATCAGTACCGCCTGGATGGCGAAGTGCTCGGGAACATAGCCGCTGCAGGCATCACCACGCGCACCCAGCCTAGCCCGGACGCCATTGAAGAAGTCGCGGTGCAAACCAGCAACTTCGCCGCCGAGTTCGGCTCCGTCTCCGGCGCGCTCTTCAATATCACGCTCAAGTCCGGCACCAACCAATTCCACGGCACCGCCTATGACTACACGGTGAACGAAGTCCTGAACGCCAACGATCCCACCGTGGGCGCCAAGAATCGCGTACGCCGCCACGACTACGGCTTCAACGTCGGTGGCCCCATCAAGATTCCCCACCTCTACAACGGCACCAACAAGACCTTCTTCTTCGCCAACTGGGAGCAGTATCGGGACGTCCAGAGACAGCTGACCGGTTTCACCATTCCCACCGTGCCCACGCAAGCCTATCGCACGGGCGATTACAGCGGGTTGTTCGCGGCCTCCGGCAACGTCAACCTCCGCATGGCCGCCGTCACGGGAGGGGCTGCCGCTCACGACTATTTGGATCCGCTGGGAACCGCCGCGCGCCTGGGCACCGTCTACGACCCCAGATCCACTCGCCAGGTCACCTGCAACACCGCCGTCTCCATCGATTGCGGCACGCAGGGAACGTTGGTCAACGTCCGCACCGCCTTCCCCGGCAACATCGTTCCCACCAGCCTGCTGGACCCGATCGCTCTTGCCATTCAGAACAAGTACATCCCTTTGCCCTTGGGCCCCGGCGCCGATTCCGGCTCCCTGATCAATAACTACTACAAGCCGTTCAAGACCTGGCGCATCACGCGCACCCCGGCCCTGAAGTTCGATCACAACCTGTCCACCAAAGGACGTGTCTCATTCACGTACACCGAGAATCACACGCAATCTCCCGTGCAGGCCCTCGGAGGCTTGGCCGAAGGGTTCGATTCGGTGATCAGCACCAACCGCGGCACCTACGAAAGTTCACCGACCTATCGATTGAATTTCGACTACACCCTCCTCCCCACCGTGAACCTGCACCTCGGTTCCGGCTGGTCGGAGTTTAACTTCGCGGACAATGCTTTGGTTACCGACTACAATCCGCTGTCGGATATCGGACTGAAGGGCGCCACCCTGAATCGCAACTTCCCTCGCATCGGTGCCAACTTTACCTCTACCCCGGCCGTGGGCGGCATGAACGCGATGGGGCCCAGCCCGCAAGGCTCCTCCCCGGAGAAGCGCCCGTCTGGAACCGCCAGCATCACCTGGGTCAAGGGCAACCACACCTTCAAATTTGGTGGCGACTTCCGCCAGGACATGCTGACCACTCGGACCTTCACCAACACCGCCGGTAACTTGACGTTCTCCGGCAACGGCGCCACCTGGCAATCTTCTTTGTTGGGCATCGCAGGCTTCACCGGCCAGACCAACATCGGCTTCGGCTACGCCAACTTCCTCATGGGCAGCGTGCGCAGCCTGACGTTGGGCACCCCCGTGGGCTACCGCAGGTCCAAACAGCAGTGGGGCACGTATGCGCAAGACACTTGGCGCGCTCGCCGTAACCTGACCATTGATATTGGCCTTCGCTGGGACTACGGCACCTACACGAGAGAAGATTACGGGCGCGTCGCCAACCTGAGCCTGACGGAGCCGAATGCCTCCGCTGGTGGTCATCCCGGAGCGCTCATTTACGAAGCCACCTGCAAGTGCAACTTCGCCAAGAACTATCCCCTCGGCATCGGTCCGCGCGTTGGTCTTTCTTACACTCTAAACAGCAAGACCGTGATTCGCGGTGGCGTCGGCCTCACCTACGGGTCCACGGGAACAGTGGCCGGAACCGCCCAGAACAACGCGGTCACGCCCGACGTGCAGGATGGCGAAGAGTCCTTCAAGCTGAAGGACGGCTACCCCGCGAGCTTGCAGCCGCAATGGCCCGTCTATAGTGCATCGCTCGGCCATCCCAACGGCGCGGTGATCAACACCCTTGCTAATCTGGTTGATCCCAACGCCGGCCGCCCGGAGAGGGTCTTCCAGTGGAACTTCAGCCTGCAGCGCGAAATCAGCCGCAACCTGGTGGTGGAAGCTTCCTACGCCGCCAACCGGGCCGTGTGGTTGGCCGCCACCGGATTCCAGGACTTCAACGCTGTTTCTCCCGCGCAGCTGTCACGCTATGGGTTCACCATTGGCAACCTGAACGACGCCACCATCCTCAACCAGCGCTTCGACTTGCTGAATGCCACGCAACGCTCCACCCTGGCCGCCCGCGGAGTGAATGTGCCCTACAGCAGCTTCCCCACGGCTGGAACCTCAGCGCAAACCGTGCTGCAATCCATCAAGCCCTACCCGCAGTTCGCCAATGCGATCAGCCCGACCTCTCCTTTGGGCAGGTCGTGGTATGACTCACTACAGCTCACCGTGACGAAGCGCATGTCTCACGGCTTGCAAGTGAACGCCAACTACACCTGGTCCAAGAATCTGCAGCAGTTAAGTGTCTTTGACGTCTTCAACCGCGCCAACGGTAAGGACGTGGCCAACGGCGCGAACTTCAATCCGCCACAACTGATGCGCATTTCCTTCCTGTATGAACTGCAGCGTCCCTCCACGAGCATCCCTGTGCTCGGTAGCCGCTGGGCCCGCCAGGCCATCGGCGGATGGGGAATTTCTGCCTCCTTGTTCTACCAGACAGGCACTTACCTCAGTCGCCCGCTCGCCGGCTCGGCCAACCCGATCAGCCGCTGGCTGGGACGCGGTCCCGGCGGCGCGAATCTCAAACAGAACGCCGACGGCAGCTACATGAGCCCCTGGTCAGTCGACTGGGTGGATAACTCCGGCACGCACCGCACCGATCCTCTGGACATCAACTGCCACTGCTTCGATCCGGAAAAGACCATCGTGCTCAATCCCAACGCCTGGGAAGTGGTCCCCGATGGCCAGTGGGCCGCTCAGACCCAGATCCTACCCGACTTCCGCCGGGCCCGCACCCCCAACGAAGCGGCGAACGTAGCCCGCACCTTCCGCTTCGGACGGGAAAACCGCTACAGCATGCAGATCCGCGTGGAGTTCCAGAACATCTTCAACCGCAACTTCCTGCCGGTTCCGCAGATCTCTGGCTTGAACTTCACCAATCCGGCGGTAACCAAGGCGAGCGACGGACGCTACATCGCTGGCTTCGGCACCTTCGGCAACCTGCGCACCGCCAACCAGCTGGGCGTCCCCCGCGCCGGCCAGTTCATCGCCCGCTTCTCGTTCTAAAAACAACGGGAACACCTTGAGGCCGCAAGTACACTTCGGTGTCCTTGCGGCCTTTCCTTTCTTGCGTTGCCGGACCTGTTCTTGCCCCGCCGCATTTATTTTTGAATTCCCCTGTATTGTGCTCTTTTGTCTCGCTATATCTAAGTCTTCGTGATAGACTCCCATCCAGTCTTGAGGGAGACGAACCATGAATAAATACTGGCTTGCGGCCGGATTTCTGCTATCCGCCGCGCTCGCCTGCGGGCAAACCGCGCTTGCGACCATCACTGGCACCGTGAGTGATCCAAGTGGGGCCGTTCTTGCAAATGCCCCAATTGCCGCGCGTAATCTGGAAAATGGACAGGTCTTCTCTGCGACCAGTTCCAATACAGGCAACTTCACTTTGTCCCAGCTACCCATCGGCGATTACGACTTGAACGTCACCGTCGCGGGCTTCAAAACCTACACTCACGCCAAGTTCCATTTGGCCGCCGCGCAAACCATGCGCGAAGACGTCATCCTCGAAGTCGGCCAAAGCACGGAATCCGTCACCGTCACTGCCGAAGCATCTCTGCTCAAAACGGAATCCAGCGAAGTTTCACAGAACGTCACTCTGTCGCAGTTGAACAACCTGCCGATCCTCGCCGTCGCCGCCACCGGCTCCGGCTTCCGCGATCCGTTCGTGTCCACGCGCCTCGTCCCCGGTATTCGCTACACCAACGGCACCAATAGCGCCGCAGGCACTCCGGGTGTCACCACCAGCATGTCGATCAACGGCACACCAGCCAATACCTACGGCACGCGTCTCGACGGCATGACGATGAACCCCACCGGACCTCGCCTCATCAGTGCTGTGATGCAAACCCAGCCGTCGGTCGACGCGATCGAAGAAGTCGCCATCCAAACCAGTAACTTTGCCGCTGAATTCGGCGCGGCGGGTGGCGCCATGATCAACATGGTTACCAAGAGCGGCACCAACGTCTTCCACGGCAGCGCCTATGACTACGGCACCAATGAAGCCTTGAACGCCCACACGCGTTACACCGGCCTGCGCAGCAAGATCCGTCAGAACGACTTCGGCTTTACCCTCGGCGGTCCGCTCAAGATCCCCAAAGTCTACAACGGCACCAACAAGACCTTCTTCTTCTTCAGCATCGAAATCTTCAAGCAGGCCAACCTGGTCAACGGCAACAGCAGTGTTCCCACCCCCGCCTATCGCGCGGGCGATTTCAGCAGTCTGCTCACCGCCGAAAACCGCTTCATCACCACCGCTACCGGCAACGCTGTCGATTCCCTCGGTCGCACCATGGCCAGCGGAACCATCTTCGATCCCACCACGCAACGCGCCGTCGCCGGCAAGAATGACGTGCGCGATCCGTTCCCGGGCAACAAGATTCCTCTATCCAGCTTCGATCCCATCGCCGCCAAAGTCCTGGCTCTTGTTCCCCTGCCGCAGGGCGTGAACTTCGCCCAGGGCCTCGTCTCCAATAACTACACCGGAACCTTCGATACAAGCCGCACTTCCAAGATCCCCTCCATTAAGCTCGATCAGAACCTCGGGGCCAAGGGGCGCCTCTCGTTCTACCTCCAGGAGACCAACACCCGCTCGCCAACCAGCACCTCTGGCGCTGACCCATTGCCGAACCTGATCAGCGGCGGCAACACCACCTTCTCCTCCGGCACCACCGTGCGCCTCAACTACGATCACACCGTCACCTCCCGCCTGCTCTTCCACATCGGCATCGGCTGGAACGACAGCGACTTCAAGCTGGGCGCCAAACAATCCCCCTACGATGCCTTCAAGGAATTGGGCCTAAAGGGAGCCCTGTTGCCGCTCGATTTCCCCAGGATTGTCACGGCTGTAAATGGCAACGACCAGATCGGCGGCATGTCGAACCTCGGGCAGGTGGGCACCACCAATTCCTATGAACGTAGGCCCTCCGGCACCGCGTCGCTCAACTATGTGACTGGCAAGCACACCTACAAATTCGGTGTCGACTACCGCATTGAGAAGTTCCCGAACGTGATCAACGGCGGCGCCAATGGCACCTACACATTCGGCGCGAACATGACCGAACAACCCTCCTTGCAGGGCATCAGCACGAATCAGGGCTTTGACGGCTTTGAGTTCGCGTCGTTCCTGTTGGGCGGTATGAGCTCGAACGCCCTCGTCGCGCCCATCAACCTCAGCAACAACAAATCCCAGACCGGCGTCTACGCGCAGGACACCTGGAAGGTCACCCGCAAGTTGACGCTCGACTACGGTCTGCGTTGGGACTACGGAACCTACGCGGCGGAAAGCTACGGCCGCAACGGCTCCATTGGCCTTGCGGTCCCGAACCCGTCCGCAGCCGGACGTCTCGGCGGCATGCAGTTCGAACAAACCTGCCAATGTAACTTCGCCAAGAACTATCCCTACGGCTGGGGACCGCGCCTCGGTGTCGCCTACCAGATCAACAGCAAGACCGTGCTGCGCGCCGGGGTCGGCGTCGTGTACAACTCCACCGCGACCAATTCCGGTTCCTCCACCGCCTCCGCTGCGTCTAGCGCACTTCCCGGAAACTCCGGCCAGATCACCGGCCTGTTCCGAGACGGCATGCCCTCTAGCGTCGTCGCTGTGTGGCCTTCCTTCAGCGCAGGCGTCGGTCACCCCGTCGGTGGTGTGGTCGCCATGCCCGCTCTGCTCGATCCTAACGCCGGCCGCCCTGGTCGTCTGCTGCAGTGGAACATCGCCCTGCAGCGTGAGATCAATCGTAACCTCGTTGTTGACGCTTCCTACGTCGGCAACCGCGGTGTATGGTGGACGTCTCCCGGCCTGGCCACGCTGAACTCCATCAGCGAAGCCACGCTGCGACGCTTCGGCTTCAATGATTTCACCAGCGCCAGCGACGCCGCGTTGCTCACGGGTCTGGTCTCCGGCTTGGCCACCAACACCGCCGCGCGGACCAACCTCGCCAACCGAGGCATCACCGGCTTCCCGTACTCGAACTTCCCCACCTCCCAGACTGTGCGACAGTCTCTGCGTGACTACCCGCAGTACAACTCCAACGGCCTGGGTGGCTCTCCTCTGGGCAACACCTGGTACGACGCCTTCCAGTTGAGCGTTACCCAACGCTTCAGCCACGGCCTCAGCTTCAATATGAACTACAACTTCTCGAAGAACCTGGACCTATTGAGCGCCACAGCACCCGCCTTTGACGTGTTTAATCGGCCGTTGGGCAAGACCTACTCCCCCAATGACCGCCCACACAGCCTCCGCATGACCCTGCAGTATGTCGTCCCGCAGCTGAAAAAGTCCGGCCTGCCCATGTTCTCCAACAACATCGTGTCTTACGCTCTGTCTGATTGGGGCCTGGGTGCGTATCTCGCCTATGAGAGCGCCGGCGTCTTGGCGCGCCCCAGCAGCAACGGGACGCTCCCGCTCAGCCAGTTCCTCGGCCGCGGCCCGGGCAATGCACAACTGAAGAAGAATGCCGACGGCAGCTACATGAATCCGTGGTCCGTAAACTGGGTTGATAACGATGGCAAGCAGCGCACCGATCCCATCGACATCAACTGCCACTGCTACGATCCCACTAAGAATCAGGTGCTGAACCCGCTCGCCTGGGAAAACATCCCCAACGGACAGTGGGGCGCGGACCAGAGCGATCTGCGCTTCTTCCGCGGCATCCGCCAACCCACCGAGAACATGAACTTCAGCCGCAACTTCCGGTTGAAGGAACGCGTCACGCTGAACGTGCGCGTGGAGTTCAACAACATCATGAACCGCATGATCCTGCCGAATCCCTCCGTCGCAGGAAACTTCGCCACTACCCCGACGAAGTTTGTCACCGGCCCCAGCACCGGCCTCTATAGCGGCGGCTTCGGTACTTACGGCGTGCTGAACGGCGTCGGCAACCAGCGCACCGGCACCTTCGTCGGCCGCATCACCTTCTAAACCCACTCCGCGAGCAACAAAAAAGCCCCGAGCGTGAGCTCGGGGCTTTTTCCTTTCACTTCTCTCGCGTCTTAGTTCTGCACCGCGTATACCATCAGCTTCGGATTGTTGTTCACCACCGGCACCGGCGGAGGAACATCCTTGCCCTGTGCCGCTGCTGCCGTCGCTTCCTGCTGCGGCGCGCGACCCGGTCCGCCACGTCCCGAAGCGCCTGTTCCACCCAGCACCGCGATGTACTGCTTGCCATCCATCATGAAGGTCATCGGCGGACCCACACCCGATGTCACCGGCAACGCGATATCCAGCAACTGCTCACCCTTGTCCGCGGTGAACGC
Source organism: Bryobacterales bacterium (assembly GCA_947467395.1). GTDB lineage: Bacteria > Acidobacteriota > Terriglobia > Bryobacterales > Bryobacteraceae > Palsa-187. The sequence goes on along the minus strand of CANIIC010000045.1, from coordinate 1,647 downwards.
CTTCAACCGGCCGTTGCCCAACGTCTGGATCACCAGGTTCGATGCGAGCGACACCGTGCCACCGCCCGACTGTCCACCGCCCGGCGCGAACCAACGTTCCTTCTGCGTCGCCGGATCCCAAGCACTCAGAATCCCGCCGCGCACCTTGCTGCCGTCCGGATTCTTGCGATCCGGACCATGCGGCGGCGGCGATGCCATCGGAATCCCGCCACGAGCGCCACCCAGATTCAGCCCGAAGTTCTGGCTGCCCGGCGTAGGCTCGAAACCCTTCGCCGCCACGAAGCTGAACGTGTTCTCCACCGCGATCGGCACATACACCAAGCCCGTTGCCGGATTGAACGACATCTGCGACGTGTTGTGCATCTGTACCGGGTACACGGTCACGCCCCGCGTCTCCGAATACATCGCATCCGGATGCACGTTCGGACGCCCCGTCTTCGGATCCAGGCCCGTCGCCCAGCTCACCTGCGACATCTCCGAACCCGAAATGAACTCGCCGTTCGTGCGGTCGATCACATAGAAGTATCCGTTCTTGTTCGCTTGCATCACCACCTTGCGATTGCGATTGTTGATCCGCACATCGGCTAGTAGCAGGTGCTGAATGGCGTCGTAATCCCACTGATCGCCCGGCGTGCACTGATAGTGCCACTTCAACTGACCCGTATCCGCATTGATCGCGATGATCGACGCAATATAGAGGTTGTCCATCGGCTTGGTCTGCCGTCCGCCATTGCGAACGTCCGCCGACCAAACCGACCCATTCCCCGTCCCCACATACAGCAGGTTCTCGTCCGGATCGTAGGCCATGCCATCCCACATCGATCCGCCGCCGCCTTGCTTCCACCATTCGCCCGCCCACGTCTTGGCTGCGGCTTCCATGGCCTTGTTCTCAAAGCCCTTCGAAGGATCCGCAGGCGTCGTGTAGAACTTCCACAGCTCTTTGCCTGTGTTCACATCGAACGCGGCCACGTATCCGCGGAACGGCGGAAACTCCGCACCCGCATTGCCGATAAACACCTTGCCCTTGGCCACGCGAGCCGCCATCGTCAGCGAATACGGCGAAATCTCACCCGGCTTCGGTTCCGGAATCGCCCACGAAGACCACAGCAACTTGCCCGTTGCAGCGTCCAGAGCCTGCATCCGGCCATCGATCACCGGCACCAAAACTTTGCCTTCGTACAGCGCCACGCCGCGGCTGTTGATGCCACAACACAGGCGCGACTTCCCCGGCTGCGTCATCGTGCGATCAGCCTGCGGATCGTAGTGCCAAATCTCTTTGCCCGTCTTGGCATTCACCGCCGCGACTACGCTCCAATTCGTCACTGTATAAAGGATGCCGTTCGAATACAGTGGAGTCGCCTGCTGATTGCCGCCGCCCGAGCCCAGTTCATACGTCCAGGCCGGCGCCAGCTTGCCCACGTTCCCGGCATTGATCTGCGTCATGGTGCTGTAGCGCTGCTCGCCCCAGTCCATGCCGTTCATCGTCCACTCGGTGCCCTTGCCGGCAGCCTTCAGGACTTTATCGTCGATCTTCTTTGCCTGTTGCCCGGACGCCAAAGTCGTCCAGATGACAACAACCATCCCAAGAAGCCCTGGGACAAGCCATCTCATTCGCTGTGATTTCATGTTCTCCACAGCATACACCCG
>CANIIC010000044.1 GCA_947467395.1 Bryobacterales bacterium | reverse complement strand
GTCGCTTCGCCCATACCGATGTTGATCGAGATCTTTTGGATCTTGGGCACCGCCATGATGTTCGTGTAACCGAACTCCTTGGTGAGGGTCGGTACGACGGTGTTGAGATAGTGCGTTTTGAGCCTTGCAGCCATTTGCCTGTTCCCTACTTACTTCTTCGCTTTGGATTCGATCACTTCGCCGGTCTTGCGAGCCACGCGTACGCGCTGGCCGCCTTCCACCTTCGTCCCGACGCGCGTCACCTGGCCATTGCTGGTGGTGAGCATCACGTTCGATACGTGGATGGTGCGTTCGCTTTCGGCGATGCCGCCCTTGATCTGGCGCTGCGGATTGGGACGGGTATGGCGTTTCACCATGCCCACACCTTCCACCAACACGCGGCCCTTTTCACGGTCGACGTCTAGAACGCGGCCAGTCTTGCCCTTGTCCTTGCCGGCAATGACCTTGACCACGTCTTCCTTCTTGATCTTGATGTTCAGCTTCGGACGCGGAGCGTTCTGATGCCGCTGAGGAATTTTGCTAGCCATTGTTAAATCACCTCGGGCGCGAGCGAAACAATCTTCATGTAGCGCTTGTCACGCAGTTCGCGGGCCACCGGACCGAACACGCGAGTGCCCACCGGTTCACCGATTTCATTGATCAGCACCGCCGCGTTCGAGTCGAAGCGGATATAGGTGCCGTCCTTGCGGCGGGTCTCCTTGCGCATGCGCACGATGACGCAACGCACAACCTTGCCCTTCTTGACCTGACCGTCCGGAGAAGCTTCCTTCACCGCAGCCGTGACGACGTCGCCCAAACCAGCGCGCAGGCCAAGATCGCCGCCGCGCGGGAGAATACAGGACAGTCGGCGGGCGCCGCTATTGTCGGCCACCTCGAGTATAGTCCGCATTCCAATCATGTTCGTAGTCTCCTAAAACTTGCCTAAATCCAGCTGCCTGAATTCAGGCCTGGGCTTGTTTACTTCTTGCCTTTTTTGTTCGAGACGCGAGTCTCACGCGCCGACGCAATCCCGATCGCACTGAGGTCGGTGGTCACCTGGACGGCTTCGCGCACGATTTCCTTGAGTTCCCAACGCTTCAGCTTCGACAACGGGCGGCATTCGATAATGCGAACCACGTCGCCCAGCTTCGCCTTGCCGTCTTCATCATGGGCATAAAACTTCTTACGCTTGTTGATGATGCGTTTGTAGAGCTTGTGCTGCACACGACGCGTCACTTCGATGATGATGGTCTTCGCCATCTTCGTCGAAACAACCGTGCCGACCTTCTCGTTTTTGTTTCCCTGCGGTTTGGTCTCGCTCATGTGTTACGCCTTCTTCGCTCTGGGCTTCTTGGTCTTGGCAGCGGGAGCCGGGGCTGCAGCGGCGGCCATGACAACCGGTCCGGTCGCGCCCTTCTGCGTACGCAGCGTCATCAGCACCGCGCGCTCCTTGCGGAGTTCGCGATACTTCTTGAGCCCTTCGCCCTGACCCATCGACATCTGGAACTTGATGCGGAACATCTGCTCGGCGCCTTCACGCACCTTGCTTTCGAGCTCCGCAACGCTCAGGCCTTCTAAAGCTTGCTTGGCGGTCCGTTTCATCGTTTACTCCAACCCCTGCCGCGTAACCAGTTTGGTGGGCAACGGCAGCTTCGCCGCGGCCAGCTTCATCGCGGCTGCGGCGACATCCAGCGCCACGCCTTCCATTTCAAACAAAATCTTGCCGGGACGCACCACGCAAACCCACTCTTCCGGTGCACCCTTACCTTTACCCATACGGGTTTCGGCCGGCTTCTTCGTGATCGGCTTGTCCGGGAACGTCCGGATCCACACTTTACCGCCGCGCTTGATGGAGCGGGTCATAGCGATACGGGCCGCTTCAATCTGGCGCGCCGTGATCCAACCGCAGCTCATCACTTTCAAGCCATAATCGCCGAACGCAAGCGAGCTGCCGCGCCAGGCTTTCCCGGTCATGCGGCCGCGTTGCTGCTTGCGGTACTTTACTTTCTTCGGCATCAACATAAGCGTTCGCTCCTAAATATCTCGCCTAACTGGCTACTGGTTCTCACCGTCAGGCTTCGCCTGCGGCGCCGCCATCGGAGGCAGCATCGCGGGACGGCTCTGGCCCGGAGCCACGATGGCCTGAGGGCCACCCTGGTTGAAGCTCGGACGCGGGCCGCGGTCACCACGATCTCCGCGATCGTTGCGGTCACGGCGGTCACGCTGCGGACGGCGCGGTTCGGGATCGTTCCGGAGACCACGGCGCTGGCCGCCGGGCAGAATTTCGCCCTTGTAAACCCAGCACTTGATGCCAATGATTCCGTAGGTCGTGTGCGCTTCGCTGAAGCCGTAGTCGATATCGGCACGCAGCGTGTGCAGCGGCAACTGACCCTGCAGGTACCATTCGGTACGTGCGATTTCAGCGCCATTCAGGCGGCCCGATACACGAACCTTAATGCCCTTGCAACCGAAACGCAGGGCCGAGTCGACGCTCTTACGCATCGCACGACGGAAGGCCACGCGTTTTTCGAGCTGCAGCGCGATCGATTCACTGACCAGCTGGGCGTCGAGTTCCGGCTTGTGCACTTCCTGAATGTCGATGAAGACTTCACGCTTGGTCTTCTTCGCCAGGTCCTGCTTGAGCTTTTCGATTTCCGCGCCCTTACGGCCGATGATGATACCCGGACGCGAGGTCTGAATCGTGATGCGCAGCTTGTTGCCGGGGCGATCGACTTCGATCGAGCTAACGCCGGCAGCCTTCAAGCGTTCGCGCAGAGAGTCCTTGAGTTCGAGGTCTTCCTGCAGCAACTTGGCGTAGTCCTGCTTGGCGAACCAGCGCGAACGCCAAGTCTTGGTGACGCCCAGCCGGAACCCGTAGGGATGAACTTTTTGACCCATGCTATTTCTTGTCTCCCACTTCGACCACGATGTGCGCCATTCTGCGCTGATACCGATAGGCCCGGCCCATCGGAGCCGCGCGCAACCGCTTCATGCGCGGACCTTCGTTCACGTACGCCCCGGTCACCACCAGCGTGTCTACATCGACATCGTTGTTGGTGTTTTCCGCGTTGGCGATGGCCGAACGCAACACCTTCTCGATGGACGGAGCCACGCGCTTGTTGACTGCGCGCAAAATGTGAATCGCTTCGCCAGCCTTTTGGCCGCGGATCAGGTCAATGACCAGACGCGCCTTCTGCGGCGAGGTTCGTAAATATCGGGCTTCTGCTCGTGCCTGCATACGTGCTCCTTAGGACGCCTTCGAACCCTTCTCAGCGGTCTTCGCTGCGTGGCCCTTGAACGTCCGCGTGGGCGAAAATTCACCCAGCTTATGCCCCACCATGTTCTCGGTGACATACACCGGGATAAACTTCTTGCCATTGTGAACGCCGAAGGTGTGGCCGATGAAATCGGGCGTGATCGTCGAACGGCGCGACCACGTCTTCACCACCTTCTTCTCGTTCTTGGCGTTCATGTCGTCCACCTTTTTCATCAGGTGGCCATCGACGAACGGTCCTTTGTAAAGTGAGCGACCCATTTATCTGCTCTCCTACCGCTTCTTGGCCTTGCGCGTGACGATCATCTTGTCCGTACGCTTGTTATTGCGGGTCTTGTAACCACGCGTAGGTTGACCCCACGGAGTCACAGGGTGACGGCCGCCGCTGGTCTTACCTTCACCACCACCATGCGGGTGATCAACCGGGTTCATCGTGACGCCACGGTTATGCGGGCGCTTGCCCTTCCACCGCGTACGACCCGCCTTACCCAGGCTTTCGTTTTCGTGTTCCACATTGCCGACTTGGCCGATGGTCGCCGCGCAATCTACCAACACGCGACGCACTTCGCCCGAAGGCAGTTTCAGGAGGGCGTATTCGCCTTCCTTCGAAACCAGCTGGGCCTGAGCGCCGGCAGAGCGCGCCATCTGGCCGCCCTTGCCAGGCTTCAGTTCGATGTTGTGCACAATCGTACCAGCCGGGATGTTCTTGAGCGGCAGCGAGTTGCCGATGAAGATGTCAGCCGTAGGGCCGCTCATCAGCTTCGCGCCAACCTGCAATCCGGCCGGAGCCAGAATGTAGCGCTTTTCGCCGTCCACATAGTGCAACAGAGCGATACGCGCGCTGCGGTTCGGATCGTATTCGACCGAAGCCACTACGCAGGCGATGCCCGCCTTATCGCGCCTGAAGTCAATCTCGCGATACGCCTTCTTGTGACCACCGCCACGGAAACGTGAGGAGATACGACCCGTCGAACTGCGACCGCCGGTACGCTTCTTGCCGACCACCAGGCTCTTTTCCGGCGTCTGCTTGGTGATGTCTTCGCGCGTGACCACCGTTTGGTAACGACGGGTGGGCGTTGTGGGCCGGTAGGATTTGACTGGCATGGCTTAAATCTCCGCGTATTCCGGCACTTTTTGGCCGTCCTGCAACTTCACGTACGCTTTTTTCCAATCCGCGCGATAGCCGGCAAAGCGGCCGCGGCGACGGAGCTTACCCGCCGTAGTCGAGGTGCGCACGTCTTCCACCTTGACCTTGAACAACTGCTCGACAGCCTGGCGGATCTGCGTCTTGTTCGCATCCACGTTGACTTCGAAGCACAGGGTCCGCTCGGATTCCTTCTTGGTGACACCTTTTTCGGTGACCAGAGGCCGGCGGATAACATCGTAAACACTGATCATAGTGATTTCTCCGCGGCTCCCTTACAGCAACCCTTCCGACAGCTTGCGCGCCGCAGCTTCGCTCATCAGCACCTGCTGGTGACCCAGCAAGTCGTAAACGTTCACATCGCGGCTCGCCACCAGCTTCACCCCTTCGAGGTTGCGGCTGGACAGCTCCAGATTCTTATTGGCCGAATTGTCCACCAGCAGCACGGTCTTCTGGACATCCAACCCGTCCAGGGTCTTGCGCATCTGCTTGGACTTGGCTTCGGCGATCGCGAACTCACTCACCACGCGCAGTTCGCCGTCGCGCAACTTCGCCGACAGAGCACTGCGGAGCGCGCCCAACTGCATCTTGCGCGGCAGGTGATAGGAGTAGTCACGCGGCTGGGGACCGTGGGTCGTACCACCGTGGCGCCAGAGCGGGCTGCGGATCGAGCCCATACGAGCGCGGCCGGTACCCTTCTGCTTCCACAGCTTCTTGCCCGAACCCGCCACTTCGTGACGAGTCTTGGTCTTCACCGTACCGCGGCGCTTACCCGCCATATAGTGGCGGACGCTTTCGTACAGCAGGTCTTCGTTCACCGGGGCCGCGAACACCGCGTCCGAAAGCTCCAGCGTGCCGACCTTCTTGTTGTTCAGATCGATGATATCTACGCTCGGCATGACTATCGCTTCGACCTCCGCAACACAACGTAACCGCCGTTGGGGCCCGGAACCGCACCCTTCACCAGGATCACGTTGTCTTCAATGTCTACTTCGACGATTTCCAGATTGCGCACCGTCGTGTTCGCGTTGCCCATCTGGCCGCCCATACGCATGCCAGGGAAAACACGAGACGGGAAGCTGGAGGCACCGATGGAGCCAGGAGCGCGATGGAACATCGAGCCGTGCGTCGCATCAGAACCACGGAAGTGGTGGCGGCGAACAACGCCGGCGAAACCGCGGCCCTTGCTCACGCCAATCACGTCCACCTTCTCGTTCGGCTTGAATTCGTCGGCCAGAACACGGTCGCCCGCCTTCAAATCACCGTCGACAGGCGTCTTGTCCAGACGGAATTCCCGGAGGAACTTCACGCCTTCCGCATTCGCCTTCTTCAAGTGACCCACAGCTGGCTTGGTCATGCGCGAGGCCTTCGCATACTCCATCAGGCCCAACTGCACGGCGTCGTAGCCATCGGTCTGCGGCGTTTTGCGCTGCGTCACGATGCACGGACCCGCCTTCAGCACCGTTACCGGCACCACCTGGCCATCGGCCCGGAAGACTTGCGTCATTCCGATTTTTTTCCCTAGAATCCCTGGGCTCATTTCAAACTCCCGGTCTTACTTCCCACGAGCGGCGCGTGCCACCCGGGTCAACCTATTTGTCTCAGCCTTACTTACCGCGACCGAACGCCTTGATTTCGACGTCGACACCCGCGGGCAGATCCAGCTTCATCAGCGCATCCACCGTGTCCTGGGTGGGCTCGAGAATATCGAGCAAACGCTTGTGCGTCCGGATCTCAAACTGCTCCCGGCTCTTCTTGTCCACGTGCGGCGAGCGCAGAACCGTGTACAAGTTGCGGACCGTCGGCAGCGGGATCGGTCCTGCCACCGTGGCTCCGGTACGCTTGGCCGTGTCCACGATTTCCGTCGTCGATTGATCGAGGACGCGATGATCGTAGGCCTTCAGCCGGATGCGAATGCGTTCTTTAAGGCTGCTCATAACTACGCAATGATCTCCGACACCGTACCCGAACCAACCGTACGGCCGCCCTCGCGAATCGCGAAGCGCAACCCCTTATCCATGGCGACCGGCGTGATCAGTTCAACTACCAGCTGAACGTTATCGCCCGGCATCACCATTTCCATGCCTTCCGGCAGTTCGGCCACACCCGTAACGTCCGTCGTGCGGAAGTAGAACTGCGGACGGTAACCCTTGAAGAACGGCGTGTGACGACCGCCTTCTTCCTTGCTCAGGACGTAAACTTCGCCCTTAAACTTCTTGTGCGGCTTGATCGAACCCGGCTTGGCCAAAACCTGACCGCGTTCGACGCCTTCTTTGTCGATGCCGCGCAGCAGCAAGCCGACGTTGTCGCCCGCTTCACCGCTGTCCAGCAGCTTCTTGAACATTTCGACGCCGGTCACCGTGGTCTTCTTGGTGTCCTGGAAGCCAACGATTTCGCACTCTTCGCCGACCTTGATGATGCCCTGTTCGATACGACCCGTGACCACGGTACCGCGCCCCTGAATCGAGAAGATGTCTTCGATCGGCATCAGGAACGGCTTGTCCTTGTCACGCGCCGGCTGCGGGATGTAGCTATCGACGGCGGCCATCAGGTCGTCCACCGACTTTTCCCACTTCTCTTCACCGTTCAGCGCGCCCAAGGCCGAAACCTTGCACACCGGCAATGTGTCGCCCGGGAACTGGTAGCTCGACAGCAGCTCACGCACTTCCATCTCGACGAGTTCGAGCAGTTCCGGATCGTCCACCATGTCGACCTTGTTCAGAGCGACAACGATGTACGGCACACCCACCTGACGGGCGAGCAGGATGTGCTCACGCGTTTGCGGCATCGGACCGTCGGTCGCCGCCACCACCAGGATCGCGCCGTCCATCTGCGCCGCACCGGTGATCATGTTCTTGATGTAGTCAGCGTGGCCCGGGCAGTCAACGTGGGCATAGTGACGGTTCGCCGTCTCATATTCCACGTGCGCCGCGGCGATCGTGATACCACGAGCCTTTTCTTCCGGCGCGTTATCGATCGAGTCGAAGCTCCGGAACGTGTTCTTCGGATTGTGCTTGGCCAGGGTCTTCGTGATCGCCGCCGTCAGCGTCGTCTTGCCGTGATCGATGTGACCAATCGTGCCCACGTTACAGTGCGGCTTACTGCGATCAAATTTTTCTTTCGCCATGTATGTGTCCTCTTAAACCTTGGTGAAAATCCGTTAAACTGCCTTACCTGTTGCCTTCGCGGTGATTTCTTCCGCGATATTCCGGGGAACTTCTTCGTACCGGCCGAAGTGCATCGTGAATGCGCCGCGACCCTGGGTACGGCTGCGGAGCTCAGTCGCGTAACCGAACATCTCCGACAACGGAACCATCGACTTGATGATCTGCGTGCCACCGAGGATCTCGGTGCCTTCCAGACGACCGCGACGCGAAATCAAGTCGCCGTTGACCGAACCCATGTATTCGTCGGGCACGACCACTTCGACGCGCATCACCGGCTCCAGCAGAACCGGCTTCGCCTTGCGGGCAGCTTCCTTGAAGCAGATCGAGCTGCAGATCTTGAACGCCATTTCCGACGAGTCGACATCGTGAGACGCGCCGTCGAACACAGTGACCTTCACATTCGAAAGAGGGAAGCCGGCCAGAACGCCGTGCTCCAGCGATTCCGCCACACCCTTTTCGATCGCGGGGATGAATTCCTTCGGAATGTTGCCGCCGCGCACTTCGTTAACAAACTCGTACTCTTTTTCCTCGTTCGGCTCGACACGCAGCTTCACGCGAGCGTACTGACCGCTACCACCGGTCTGCTTCTTGTGCGTGTAGTCGTATTCGGACATCTGACGCAACGTTTCACGATAGGCCACCTGCGGCTTTCCAACGTTGGCGCCAACACCGAATTCGCGTTGCATACGGTCGACGATGATTTCGAGGTGAAGTTCACCCATGCCGGCGAGAATCGTCTGACCCGTATCCGGATCGGTCGAAACCTTCAGCGTGGGATCTTCCTGCACCAGCTTGGCGATCGCCATGCCGAGCTTTTCCTGGTCAACCTTGGTCTTCGGCTCGATCGCGAGCTGAATCACAGGAGCCGGGAAGTCGATCGACTCGAGAATGATCGGGAACTTTTCATCGCAGATCGTGTCGCCGGTCGAAACCGACTTCAAACCCACGGCGGCGGCGATATCGCCCGCCAGTACTTCCGTCACTTCTTCACGCTTATTGGCGTGCATCTTCACGACACGGCCAATGCGTTCTTTCTTACCCTTCGCAACATTGAAGATCGACTCGCCCGCAACCAGGCGCCCCGAATACACACGAACGAAGGCCAACTGACCCACAAACGGGTCGGTCATGATTTTGAACACCAGAGCGGAGAACGGCTCGTCGTCGGAAGACAAACGCTCCATCACCTTTTCTTTATCGGTGACATCCGTACCCTGCACCGGCGGAACATCCAACGGCGAGGGCAGCAACTCGACAACAGCATCTAGCATGTTCTGCACGCCCTTGTTCTTAAAGGCCGTACCACACACCACCGGGAAGAACTTACGAGCGATCGTCGCCTTACGGAGACCCGCTTTGATTTCTTCGATCGACAGAGAGTGACCCTCGAGGTACTTCTCCATCAACGTGTCATCCGACTCGGCAACCGCTTCGACCATCTGAGCGTGATACTTCTCCGCTTCCTCTTTGAGGTCGGCCGGGATTTCCACGTCTTCGTACTTCGCGCCCAGCGAGTCATCCAACCAAATGCGAGCCGTCATCGACACCAGATCGACAATGCCCTTAAACTGATCTTCCGCGCCGATCGGAATCTGAATCGGCACCGGACGCGCCGACAAGCGATCCACAATAGTCTGCACCGAGCGATAGAAGTCCGCACCGATACGATCCATCTTGTTAATGAAGCAAACGCGCGGAACGCGATACTTATCGGCCTGACGCCACACCGTTTCCGACTGAGGCTGCACACCAGCAACGGCGTCAAACACCGCTACCGCACCATCCAGAACACGCAAGCTGCGTTCGACTTCAGCAGTAAAGTCAACGTGACCCGGAGTGTCGATAATATTGATCGTGCAATCCTGCCACTGACAAGTCGTTGCCGCCGAGGTGATCGTGATGCCGCGTTCCTGCTCTTGCGCCATCCAATCCATTACAGCAGTGCCTTCGTGCACTTCGCCGATCTTGTACGTGCGGCCCGTGTAATAGAGGACGCGCTCCGTCGTCGTCGTTTTACCGGCATCAATGTGGGCCATGATGCCGATATTGCGCATCTTCTCTAGTGGAATCGTGCGTGCCATGCTTTAGAAACAGTTACCAGCGATAATGCGCGAAAGCCTTGTTGGCTTCGGCCATGCGGTGAACGTCGTCCTTCTTCTTAATCGCTCCGCCGCGGGAATTCGCGGCGTCATTCAACTCTTGGGCCAGCTTTTCAGGCATGCCCTTCTCGGCGCGCGAGCGGGCATTGGAAAGAATCCAGCGGATCGCGAGCGAGGTGCGACGATTTGTCGGCACTTCGACGGGCACCTGATAGTTGGCGCCACCCACACGACGGGTCTTCACTTCCACTTGCGGCTTGCAGTTCTCGATCGCCTTCTTAAAGAGCTTCAACGGATCGTCCTGCGTACGCTCCTGGATCTTATCCATGGCTTCGTAGAAGATCTTCTGCGAAATGGCCTTCTTGCCATCCCACATCATCGTGTTGACAAACTTCTCAGCGAGGGTCGAATTGTACAGCGGATCCGGCAGGATCTCGCGGGTTTCAGGTCTACGTCTACGGGGCATCGGTTGCTATCGGGCGAACTACTTCGTCGCCGCGCCTCCCTTCGGGCGCTTGGCGCCGTACTTCGAACGACTCTGCTTACGACCGGTCACGCCGGCGGTGTCGAGCGTACCGCGAACGACGTGGTAGCGCACACCAGGAAGATCCTTCACGCGGCCGCCGCGAATGAGCACGATCGAGTGCTCCTGCAGGTTGTGACCAACGCCCGGAATGTACGTCGTCACTTCGATCCCGTTCGTCAGGCGAACGCGGGCGACTTTACGTAACGCCGAGTTCGGCTTCTTCGGGGTAGTGGTATACACGCGCGTGCACACGCCACGACGCTGCGGACAGGATTGCAGCGCAGGGCTGGCCGTCTTAAAACGCGTGGGGCGACGCCCTTTGCGCACAAGTTGAATGAATGTCGGCACGAAACCTCTCTTGAAACCGGAGCTAGGCTCAAATCACAACAGAACAACGCGAACTTAAACCTAGCGGATGCTTACGAACAACTGCGTGGAAGAAACTTCAGACAAGTCCTTACAACCGTCGGTGTAGATACCGGGGCTACAGCGGGACCGACTTCCGGCCGGGCTCTTCGAGACTGCTGTCCTTTCGGACAAAAAGAGCGGTAGCGCAGAAGCAGAAGATCAACTCGCCAAACTTCTCTTAAGAGATTACAGGAGTCGGGGGCAACTTGTCAACGTCCCGGAGTGAGGGTCGCCCGATTCCCGCGATACGGCTGGTAGCCGACGCCCCATTCCGTGGCGATTACGTCCATATCCACCTGGTCTCCATCCACCTTAAGCAACAGATAATGATGGGGATTCGACCCCGGCTCCGCTCCCGGCTTCGCCACATGCTCCAACCGGACCTTCGCGGCCGCATTCGCCTGTAAATATGCTCGCGTGTCCGGCTCCCGATCGTATTTATAAGGTGGCGCGCCGCCTCCTCCGGAGACAATCAGGTCCATGCGATGCTCCCCGGACGCGTCGGAGTACGTCTCGACCCAATGCTCAAACAAGTGCTCATGACCTGTAAACAAAGCGTTTACGTGATACTCGCGGAACAATGGCATGTAGCGATTGCGCAATTCCGTCGTGGTCGCTTCCAACGTCCCACCACCATGCGGTCCCGAGGAAAATACATTATGGTGGCAGAACACGAACACGTGCTTGAAGCGTGCCCGGTCCAGGCCCGCCAATTGCGCTTTCACCCAATTAAACTGGACCTCATCGCCGATCAGGTTCGTGTCGATCGCAATAAAGAATGCGTTGCCGTAGCCGAAAGAATACGTCGGATACCCGCTCAGGCGCCGCGGCGAGCCATCGCGCGGGATCAGATTCACGATCGCATCCAGAGTATTTTTCAACCCCGCCTGTCGCGCCGCTGCGTCGTGGGTCGTCGAAGTACCCACATCGTGATTGCCGACCGCAAAGAAGTACGGCACATTGGCCTGCTGCATCAGGCGCTCAATAATCGGAATAAAACTCACGTTCCACTGCGCCGCATTCTGGCCCGCCACGACCGCATCGCCCGATTGCAGCACGAATTTCACGGGAGCATCGGTCGCCTGCAACCGCTTGATCTGCGCGATCATCGCGTCCACCACGGTTGAGTGCTCATACTGCAGCGCTGTCCCATCCTGCCGGCCGCGCGTATCGCCGTAAGCGATGAATGAAAAACGAGTTACCCCAGCCGAGGCGGCCTCCGACGGAAGCGGCGTCGCCGGGGCCTGGATCGCTCGCACCCGATCCTGCGCAGAGAGCGCCGTAGCGCACAGCGCCATCACAAAGGCAAAAGTCTTCATGGTTCCCTCAATTTACCCCACTTGAGTGGCGAACCGGTGACACCCCGTGGTATCCTGACTACGTTGTGCGCCCGTAGCTCAGCTGGATAGAGCGTCTGGCTACGAACCAGAAGGCCGGGTGTTCGAATCACTCCGGGCGCACCATTCCTACCTGTTCTTCCCCCTTACCGTCCGCTTCCCCTACAATGGAGCATCCCTACTGTGATGAAGACTTGCCTGGTCGTCCCCTGCTATAACGAAGCGCAGCGATTCCCGACCAACGTTTTCCTCACATTCCTGCAACAAAACCCAAATATTTCCCTGATTCTGGCCAACGATGGCAGCAAAGACGCCACCAGCGTCATGCTGAAGTCGGTAGCGGCGCAAGCCCCTGGGCGCGTGCATGTACTCGACCGGGTCGAAAATCGTGGCAAAGCCGAAACCGTGCGCGAAGGCCTGCTGCACGCACTGACGCTCGCCGATAAACCAGAAATTATCGGTTTCTGGGATGCCGATCTGGCCACTCCCCTGCCCGCCGTCTTCGACATGCTGCCGATCCTAGCTGAGCAATCCGCCATCCAGATGGTGTTTGGCGCTCGAGTGAACCTATTGGGCCGTCATATTCGCCGCCAAGCTTTGCGTCACTACCTGGGCCGTATCTTTGCGACCACCGTTTCCGTGGTGTTGGGACTACCGATCTACGACACGCAGTGCGGGGCGAAATTATTCCGCGTCGGCCCCCTTACTCAGCGCTTGTTTGCCGAACCGTTCAGTTCTCGCTGGGTCTTCGACGTTGAAATCATCGCCCGCTGGATCCGGCTGAACAAGTTTGACCGCGAAGCCGTGAAGCAGACCATGTACGAATTCCCGCTGCACGCCTGGGAAGACGTCGCAGGCTCGAAAGTGAAGCCCTACGACTTCATCAAGGCGTTCCTCGACGTCATTCGCATTCGCAGCCGCTACTTCTAGTAGCCGACAGTGAATCGACGTCCCGTGTGCCGCGGATTTTCGAGTTCGTCCACAAACGCGACCGCGTAATCTTCGACCGAGATCTGACTCGACCCGTCCGGCATCCGCAGCAGGTCATCCAGCCCCAGCCGAAACTTCCCGGTGCGCTGCCCCGGCGAGATCATCGTCGACGGGCTCAGTACTGTCCATTCCACATCGTGCTGATGATGCAGCAGCTCTTTCACCACCGCAGTAGCCGTGGCTCCGCCGATGAACTGCGGCGGGAAATCTGGACGATCCAGATGCCGCACACCGTCGATCAACAGCGTGCCCGCCCCACCCACCGCGGCAATGCGAGGAACGCCTGCAGCCTTCGCGGCAGCAATGATCGACGTCGTGTTCGCGGTCTGCGCGGCGATCTTGGGCGCCATCTCCATCTCGCGCGGCGGAGCAGCCGCGTGCACCAGCACATCGTGCCCGCGAATCGCCTCGGTCAACGCAGCCGTGTCGGTGACTTCCAAGGCCACCGCATGAACACGTGCATCGGCAGTGATCTTCTCGGGATGCCGGCACAGCGCCGTCACCGTGTGGCCCCGATTTACGGCCTCCGCCAGAATCTTCGATCCGATGAAGCCTGAGGCTCCCGCCAGTGCAATGCGCATGCGACTCTCCTAGCGGGGCGGCAACACCTGGTCGTATTCACCGATCTTCCCGGTGGCCGCCAGCCGCGCCTGGATGTGTTCCACGATGTCGTACATCTGATCGCGCGACTTGCGCGATTCCGCCACCAGCACCAGCGACGGTTTGTTCGAGGACGCGCGCAGCAGGCCCCAGCTATCGTCTTCCAACTGGAAGCGCACGCCGTTCACCGTCACGATGTCCTTGATCAACTCACCGCCGATGCGCACGCCGTTCGCCTTGTCCTGTGCGTATTGCGCAGCGATCGCGTCCACCACTTGATACTTGGCGTCATCGGCGCAATACGGGCCCATCGTCGGCGAATTCCACGTCTTCGGCAGCTCGGCGTGCAGTTGCGACAACGGCTTCCCGCTCGCCGCCAGCATCCTCAGAAACTGCACCGTCGACGTCACCGCATCGTCGTAACCGCGACCAATCGGCGAATTCAGGAACCAGTGGCCACTCTTCTCAAAGCCCGCCAGTGCGTTGACTTCCGCAACCTTCGCTTTAATGTAGGAGTGTCCGGTCTTCCAGATCACGATGGGCGTGTTGCTCGCCTTCAAAATCGGATCGTCGAAGAACAGACCCGTACTCTTCACATCGATCACCACCGGACGGCCCGGATTCTTCGGACACACCCAGCGCGCCAGCAGCAGGCCCAGAATATCGCTGAAGATTTCGTGACCCTGATCGTCCACCACACCGATGCGATCGCCATCGCCATCGATCCCGATGCCAACGTCCGCCTTGTTCGCCTTCGTCACTTCGCTGATGTTGTGCAGAAACGCGACGTCTTCCGGATTCGGGTTGTAGCGCTTGAAGTCCCAGTCCGGCGTGCAGTCTAGCTCCACGACTTCGCAACCCAGCTTGCGTAGGACATCCGGCACAAAGCGCCCCGCAGTGCCGTTACCCGCCGCCAGAACCACCTTCAGCGGCTTCGCCAACGGACCTTCCTGCAGCGCGTCCTTCGTGTACTCCTCATACACGTTCTCCACCGATTGATACGTGCCCGCTCCCGTGCAGTAATCGCCGCTTTCGACGATCTTGCGGAAGGCCAGAATATCGTCAGGCTCCAGCGTCGCCGAAAGTCCCTTGCCGATCTTGATGCCCGTCCAGCCGTTTTCGTTGTGGCTCGCGGTGATCATGCAGCCGGCCTTGCAATCGAGCAGGTGCTGCGCGAAATACAGCATCGGAGAAACCGCCAGCCCGATATCGAGCACATCCACACCCGACGACAGCAGGCCGAGGATGAACGCATTGCACAGGTCCTGGCTATATTTGCGGAAATCGTGGCCCACCACCACGCGCTTCTCTCCCAGCACACGCTGCGCGTACGTGCCGTAGCTCTTGCCCATCACCGTGAAGCCGTTCGGATTGATCTCTTTACCGATCAGCCAACGGACGTCGTATTCACGAAAGCCGTTGCTCGTGATCAGCGTCTTCTGAAAATAGTCGTAGGAGTTGAAGGGAACTTGTTTCTCAATCTGCCAGCGCATCTTTTTCATGGTACGCGAAACACTTGCCAAATCCCGGCCACTAGCAGAAAATCGATAGACGCAATCAGAATTGCCCCGTCCGCAATTCTCCCTGAGGAGACTCCGCATGTCATTGCTACGGCTAGGCACATTCTTACTATTCGCTTGCTCTGCGTTCGCCCAGAGCGCCCCCAACGATATTTCCGCCCTGAAAGAAGCAGTCGCTGCCGCGCAATCCGCCGGCGATAACGCCTGGATGCTGATGAGCGCCGCACTCGTGCTGCTCATGACCGGCCCCGGCCTTGCCCTCTTCTACGGAGGCTTGGTCCGCCACAAAAACGTGCTTGGCACCATGATGCAGAGTTTCGCCATGATGGCGATCGTCACGCTGATCTGGGGCGTGTGCGGCTATAGCCTGGTCTTCGCCGAAGGCAGTCCCTTCCTCGGCGATCTCCGCTATCTCTTCCTGAACGGCGTCGGCGCAGCGCCCAATGCCGACTACGCGCCTACCATCCCGCACCTGACCTTCATGGTCTACCAAATGATGTTCGCCATCATCACACCCGCGCTCATCGCCGGAGCCTTCGCCGAACGCGTGCGTTTCGGAGCCATGGTCACGTTCTCTACGCTGTGGCTGTTCATCGTCTACTTCCCCGTGGCGCACATGGTGTGGGGGAAGGGCGGCTACCTGAATCCGTTCCTGGGCGGCGTGGTTCCGGTGTTCGATTTCGCGGGCGGCACGGTGGTCCACATCACCTCGGGCTTCTCGGCGCTGGTCGCGGCAGTAATGCTGGGCAAGCGTCGCGGCTACCCGCATGAACCCATGAAACCGCACAGCCTCGTCCTGAGCTTCATCGGCGCATGTATGCTGTGGTTCGGCTGGTTCGGCTTCAACGCCGGCAGCGCGCTCGCCGCTTCATCGCTCGCCACCAGTGCCTTTGTCGCCACGCACTTCGCTGCGGCCGCGGGAGCAGTCGCCTGGATGATCGCCGAACGCCTGCACAACGGCAAGGCCAGCGCGCTCGGCGCGATCTCCGGCGCCGTAGCTGGACTGGCGACGGTCACCCAAGGCGCAGGCTTCGTCACTCCGTTCAGTGGCGCACTCATCGGCCTGATCGCTGGCTTCGTTTGCTTCGCTATGGTCATCATCGTGAAGATCAAGCTCGGCTACGACGATTCCCTCGATGCCTTCGGCGTTCATGGCGTCGGCGGTCTCATGGGTTGCCTGTTGACCGGCGTCTTCGCGACGAATCAAATCAACAGTGCACTCAAACTGCCGAACGGTTCCCCCGCCCCGCTGGGCTGGGTGGACGGCAACGCCGCCCAGGTGCTGAACCAAGGCATCGGCGCCGTCATCGGTATCGCCTTCGGCGTCATCGGCACGATCATCGCCCTGAAGCTCACCGGCCTGCTCACCACAGTTCGCATGGAGCAGACCGATGAAGCCTCCGGCATGGACATCACTCTGCATGGCGAAGAAGGTTACCTGTTCGAGGACTAACTCATGTTTAAAATCGACGCAATCATTCAGCCCGGCAAACTCGAACCCGTGCGCCGGGCTCTAGCGGTGATTGGCGTCGACGGCATGACCGTCAGCGAAGTGCGCGGCCACGGACGACAGAAGGGCCACAAAGAGGTCTACCGAGGCCGCGAATACACCGTCGACTTACGCCCCAAGATCCGCATCGAAATGGTCGTCCCCGACAACCGCAAAGATGAGGTCGTGCAGGCCCTGGCTGACGCCGCCCGTAGCGGCGAAATCGGCGACGGGAAAATCTTCGTCGAGCCCGTACTGCAAGCCGTCCGCATCCGCAACGACGATCGCGACGACCTCGCGCTCTAACGTCTAGCCTTCAAACTTGTAGCCCATCCCGCGCACCGTCAAAAAATACTCCGGAACCCGTGGGTTCGCTTCCAGCTTGCGACGCAGCCATGCCATGTGAACATCCACCGTGCGCGTCTCCGGCAGCGCGTTGTAGCCCCACACGTCCTGCAGCAACGTCTCGCGAGAAATAATTTCGCCGCGACGGTCGATCAGATACCGCACCAACTGAAATTCGCGCGCCGAAAGCGTCACCCGCTTACCCGCCTTCATCGCCTCGCCGCGCTTGAAATCCACCTTCACATCGCCGAACTCATAGGCGTCCGAATCCGATGCCAGCCTCGGCTCCGCGCGCCGCAGCAACGCGCCCACGCGCGCCACCAGTTCCATCATGTCGAAGGGCTTGGTCAGGTAGTCATCGGCGCCCAACTGCAGGCCCACCACCTTGTCCACGACCTGCCCCCGAGCCGTCAGCATCAGGATCGGCACGTGCTTGCCCGCTTCGCGAATGCCCCGGCACACGTCCAGCCCATTCTTCTTCGGCAGCATCACGTCCAGGATGATCAGGTCGTACGGATTCTTGAGGCCTTTGTCCAAGCCCGTCGCGCCATCGCCGGCTTCATCCACTTCGTGGCCCTCGGCGCGCAAGCGATCCGAGAGCGTCATGACAAGCCCGGGCTCGTCCTCCACCAATAAAATCCGGCTCCCCATTCGTTACCCCGCTTTCACGGCCGGCAGCAGAATCCGGAACGTCGCGCCGTCACCCAAACGGCTACTGACCTCCACTGTGCCCCCATGTGCTTCCACGATCTTCTTGACCAGACTCAACCCCAGTCCGGAACCCTTCACTTGCTCTTCCTTCGCGCGACTGCCGCGATAAAAAGGCTCGAACACATGCGGCAGATCTTCCGCAGCGATGCCTGGCCCCTGATCCGCCACTACAATCTCCACCATTGCGCCTTCGGCTTTCGCCGCCACCCGCACCGGAGCCCCGCCGCCATGCTTCGCGGCATTGCTGAACAGATTCCGCAGGCAGTGCAGCAACGCGGCCCGGTCGCCGTCGATCTCCGGCATGTCCGCCGGGATCTCCTCGGTCACCTCCGTGTTCGTTTCATCCAAGTCCGCACGGCAGTCCAGCATCGCTTCATCGATCAATCCCGGCACGGCCACCGGTGCACGCTGCAATTCGCCGTGTTGCGAAGACAAACCCGCAAAGCGCAGCACCTGCTCCACCATATCTCCCAAGCGCTTGGTCTGATTGTGAATCACGCCGCCGTAACGCTTGGCCTGCGCTTCCCCCGTGGCCACGCCATCGGCCAGGTTCTGGCTCGCCGAAAGAATCACCGCCAACGGCGTGCGCAGTTCGTGCGTGACACCCGCGACAAACTCCATCTGCTGCAGCGCCAACGCATTCGCACGACGCGTGGAGCGCATCAGCATCGCGACGCTCACACCCATCAGCAGCAGAATCCCGAAGCTGACGCCCAAATTCCGCAGCCGCAAGCTCTCCACAAGTTCAATCATCGTGCCGGATTTGTACGAAACCGCCACACGCCATCCGTTGTCGTTCAGATCCCCGAACTGACCGCGCTTGCCCTGCTTCTGCCCGAAGTCCTTCTGTCCGAAATCCTTCTGTCCGAAGTCCGGAGGTCCTTTCCCATCCGGAGGCCCACCGCCGCGCCCACCGCGACCGAATGGCCCCTGCCGCAAATTCAGCAGCGGAGCCACCACGCTATCCGCGGGAGCCTCGCCCGGCTCATTTTCATAGAACACCGTGTCGCGCCCAGTCAGGATCTGCACCCGATAGTCCGCGCCGAAATCGCGCATCACCAACTCGGGTAACCACACGTCGTAGATGTAGGCTTTATCGAACTCGACAATCCACCACTGCAAAGGCGTGGTGTCATCCGGCCCATTCACCCGCGCCCGCGGGACCGCCACTGCCGGAACCGATCCATCTAAAGTGACGGGCGAGCGTCCACCGCCACGCCCTCCGCGAAACACCGTCGCATCCTTCGGCAAACGCGCCCGTAGCGCCCATAAAGTGTCTGGCAAATCCGCGGCCTCGGCCTCCCACACCTGCTTCACGATCTGCGGATGCTGCGCCAGCCCGCGCCACAACTCGATGCGCGCCTCCATCGGCTGCTCCGGTCCCGTACTCTGCGGCCCGCCACCGACCAACACCTGCGCCAGCCGTTCAATATCGCCGTTGAAATCATCGGTGAAGCGACCCACCGCCCCGCGCAGCCCGCGCTGCAGGCGATCCCGATCCGCTTCACTCACCTGTCCAATCCAGCGATACTGCAACACCGCCAGCACCAGCATGGCTCCGAACAAAACGGCACCCACCACGGCGTCCCGCCCGCTCCACTTGCGCTGTATCGAAGGATTCATTCCGGTTCGAGTATAGCCGGAAGCCTGCAGCAGGAGAATAGATTCGTAAAGAATGTAAAGCCTCTTTTTTCAGAACCTTAATCAACAATTCCAGGTCTCCCCGGGCATACTCAGCGTGTGAGAACGAGTGAGAAGGTTCCACCAAGGACAAACGAAAGAGACCTCTATGAAACTCAAGATTGCAGTCATCGCCCTATGCACAGCCGCCCTGTTCGCCTACGCCCAACCGTTCGGGCGTGGAGGCCGCGGTGGCCGCGCTGCAAGCACCACATCGACCGGCACGGCCACCCCTCCGGCGCCGGTCGATGCGGTGAAGACCTACCTCTCCCTCACCGATTCGCAGGTGACCGGGTTCCAGGCTATCCGGCAGACGGCCATGACCTCGGCCCAGCCGGTGATGGACCAGCTTCGCACCAAGTATGACGCCCTCCGTACGGCCATGAACGCCAACCCCATCGTTCCGGCCACGGTCAGCGCCCTGCAGGCGGAGATCACGGCTCTGGAAACGCAGTTAAAGAAGTTCCAGACCGATGCCAGCGCGCAGATGAAGGCGCTGCTGGGTGCCGACCAGAAGACCAAACTGGCCACGCTCGAAGCCGCGGCAGCGCTTCGGGAACAGATCCAGGGCGCGTCCATGATCGGCTTGATGGACGGCCCAGGCGGTCCGGGCGGTCGCGGTGGCCCCGGCGGCCGCGGCAAGGGTAAGGGCGGTCGCGGACCCTTCTAAATCGAACCTCCTCCTAACAAATGGCCGCCATTCCCGCAAGGGTTGGCGGCCATTTGTCTTTGTAACTCACGTTGATATACTTGGCGTTGCTCAAAACTGCCCCCTGAGGGCAGACCCGTTTGTGGAGGCCAGTATGTTCAAGAAATTCTGGATCGCCGGCGCGCTCGCAACGCTCGGATCCATGGTGTGGATGCTGTCCGCGCAAAGTCCTGCGCAGAAGGTGATCACCGATTCTCTCAAGGCGATGGGCGTCTCCGACGTCAAGACACTGACGCTCTACGGCGAAGGCGGCGACGGCTTCGTCGGCCAGCAGCGCAATCCTACTGGCGACTATTGGCGCTGGTACAACGATTCCTACGTCGTCCGCAGCTATGACTTCGACGCTAAGGGCTTCCGCACCAAGCGCACCCATTGGGAAGGCGCGAATCCCCCCGGCGGTGGCGCCGGCACGACGACTCCTGCCCCTATCCAGCAGCAGGATCAGATCACCATGGCCAACAACTTCAACGCGCAGGTAGAAATGGCGATGACCCCCGTCGGCTTCCTGAAGATGGCCGCCGCCAACAATGCCTCCATGACCTCCAAAACGGAGAAGGGCAAGAAGTACACCGTGCTCAGCTACCCCATCGACGGCGGCGACGGCAAGCAGGTCTACAAAACCACCGTCAACGGCTACATCGATTCCGCGAACATGGTCCAGAAAGTGGAAGTCATGATCAGTGACAACTTCCTGGGCGACGTCAGCTGGAACGCCGTTTTCACCGACTGGAAGGACTGGGGCAACGGCGTGAAGTTTCCGTCCAAGATCGTCCAGCGCCAGTGGGATCCTCGGATCTTTGAACTCTCCGTCACCAATCTGAAGGTCAATGCTCCCGTCGACCTCGCGCCGCCCGCCACCAAGGGTGGAGCCAAGGGCGCCCCTGCCGGTGCGGGTGCCGCCAAAGGTGCCGGTCCCGGAGCCGCGAAGGGTGGAGCCGCCCCCGCGCCGCTCCCCGTCAGCGAAGACCTCGGCAACGGAGCCTGGCTCTACATCAACGCCTACACCTCCGTCATCGTTGAGATGAAGGATCACATCCTGCTGATCGAAGGCAGCCAGAACGACGCCTATATCGAAGGCCTGCTGGCCGAAGCCAAGCGCCTCGTCCCGAACAAGCCCGTCCGCTACGTGATCAACACGCACTTCCACTTCGATCACACCGGCGGCCTGCGAGCCCTGGTCGCCGAAGGCACCACCATCGTCACCCACGAACGCAACAAGGGCCTCTTCGAACGCGTGATCGCCCAGCCGCACAAACTGGTGCCGGACAAGCTGGAGAAGATGAGCCCGCACCCGAAGCTGAAAGTGGAATACGTCGGCGAGAAGCACACCTTCACCGACGGTTCACAGACCGTCGAGACCTACGCCATCCGTGGCAGCACGCACAGCGAAGGCATGATGATCGTCTACCTGCCGAAACAGAAGATCCTATGGAACACCGACGAGTTCAACGTGAACAACGTGGCTCCGACGGCTCCCGTGGATGCCCCGAACGGCTACCAGGTGAACCTGCTCAGCGAAGTGGAGCGCTTGGGTCTCCAGATCGAACGCCACATCCCGGCCCACCTGCCCGCGGGCAATCGCAAGGTCGGCGCCCAGGAACTGTACTTCATGGCTGGCCGCGATAAATAGTCAGCGTAGTTCGTAGAATAAAGGGCGGGCCCAAGTGGCTCGCCCTTTTCTTTTTGTGGCCACCGAAACCGAAATCAAACTCCGCGCCCGCCCCGATGCGAAATCCGCCATCGAGGCCCTCGGCTACCGCGTCCGCACCGCTCGCGAACTAGAAGCCGACCAACTCTACGACCGCGCCGGAGCCGAACTCCGCGGTGCCGACAAAATCCTTCGCCTCCGCCGCCGAAGCTCCCGCTCCACGCTCACCTACAAAGGACCCGCTCTCCGCGCGCCCTATAAGAGCCGAGAAGAGATTGAAGTGGATGTCACCGATGGAGCCGCGTTTGAACTGATCCTCGCCGGACTCGGCTACCAGCCCAGCTTTTGCTACGAGAAGTACCGCACCACCTTCGCGAAGGATACGGAACCAGGGCTGATCACGCTCGATGAAACTCCCGTAGGCGACTTCCTGGAACTAGAGGGTCCAGGGGAGTGGATTGATACGACTGCCCTACAACTGGGATACTCTCAGGCCGACTACATAACTGGGTCGTACGCATCTCTCTACCGTGTCTTCTGCGAAACGCATCCTGAACGAGTACCCACCGCGATGACGTTCCAGGACTAGTCCTATAAAACCTTAGGCAAAAGCACCTTAGGCCCTATCGGAGCTATTGATGCCAGTGAAATCCGATGCTAAGCTTGCCATAGATTAAAAGGCTCCGAGACTCCCACGAGACTTTGAGACATCGTTAAGAATGTTCGAGACGGCCACAACAATACTCATCATCGTTGGATCGATGCTGCTGTTTGGGTATTGGTTCCGCTATACCTGCCTGATGATCCTGAGCGCGAAGACGACTCGGGACTACGCGGGCGAGGTCGCCGCGGCGAACCATATGAGCTTCCTGGAAGTTCAGGCTCTGCTCCGCGCTTCTGGTCCACTGGAACTGGACCGGCTGAATGCGTCTTTGGAACAAGACTACGCGCTCATCAACAATCTGATGCAAAACGCGGGCGATGCGGAATTCGACGCCGAACACCGCATGCTCCAAACGAATTACAAAGTTGCCCGGTTCTTGTTCAAGACCGCCGGCAAGCTTTCGCCCGATGTGGCGAAACGTGCTCTGGATGAAATGTCCACCGTGATTTCGCACTTCGCCAACGCAATGGGCGAACGTGCTACGGTTGGCGCCGGAGCCTAAAGTTCCTTCACGCTCTACCCCAGAGTGAAGTTCTCTCCCAAGTAAACACGCCGGGCTTCTGGGTCATGGCCCAGTTCGTCCGGCGTTCCGCTTCTAAAGATCTTCCCGTCGTTGATGATGTACGCACGATCCGTGACCGCCAGCGTCTTCTCCACGCTGTGATCCGTGATCAGAATCCCGATTCCCTGCTGCTTCAAATCCAGAATGATACGCTGCAGCTCCATCACCTGAATCGGATCGATGCCCGAAAACGGCTCGTCCAACAGTAAAAAGTTCGGCTCAATCACCAGGCTGCGCGCGATCTCCGTACGACGCCGTTCGCCGCCGCTCAGCACGTAGCCCTTGCTGTTGCGAACCTGCTCCAGCCCCAGCTGCGCGATCAGCCGGTTCATCCGCTCCCGCCGGTCCCGCCGCGAGATCGGCAGCGTTTCGAGGATCGCCATCAGATTGTCCTCAACAGTCAGCTTGCGGAACACCGACGCTTCCTGCGGCAGGTAGCTGATGCCGCGCCGCGCTCGCTGATACATGGGCAGCGACGTGATGTCTTCGTCATCCAGCATTACGCGACCGGAATCGGGCAAAATCAGCCCGACGATCATGTAAAAGGAGGTGGTTTTGCCCGCGCCGTTGGGGCCCAGTAGCCCTACGACTTCGCCCTTCGCCACGCGGATGGAGACGTTGTCCACGACCCTTCGACCACGGTAGGCTTTGGCGATTTCCGCTGTCTGGAGGATGCTCACAACGCTTATTTCTTGGGAATTACGGTCTGAACTGGGCAGTTCTGGCCGCCACCCACTAGGAGCCTATCATTGTTGGCCCACCACGTCAATTCACAGCCCGTAGTGCGGC
>CANIIC010000043.1 GCA_947467395.1 Bryobacterales bacterium | reverse complement strand
CAAGTAATGTCGATCATACTCATCCGATTCTAGCCTGTTACACTGTTTCTTCTCTGTGACACCTGCCCCCTCCGAAACGATGTCCAAGTTCCATCGACTTGAGTTGCTGGTCCTGTTGGGACTGCTGCAGGCGCTCGCTCCGGTGTCGATCGACATGTATCTTCCGGCGATGCCGCAACTGGAGCAGGTGTTCCACGCGTCGGCCTCAGCGGTTGAGTCGACGATGGTCACCTTCCTCATCGGGTTCGCGTTGGGGCAGTTGCTCTACGGCCCGATGACGGACCGCTTTGGCCGCAAGCCGCCACTCTATGTCAGCCTCGGCTTGTTCGCAATCTCTTCGGCCGCCTGCGCGTTCTCCCCGACCATCGGAGCCATGTCCGTCCTGCGGCTGTTCCAGGCGATCGGCGCGTGCGGTGGATCGGTGATCTCTCGCGCGATGGTTCGCGACATCTTCCCTCCCGCTGAGCTGCGCAAGGTCTTCTCGATGTTGATCCTGGTGTTGGGCGTCTCTCCGATTCTGGCACCGCTACTGGGTAGCTACCTGTTGCTGTGGTTCGGCTGGCGCTCCGCATTTATCGCCCAAGCCACGGTCGGAACGTTGCTGTTCCTGGGCATGCACTTTCGATTGCGCGAATCGATGGCCCATGAATCCAAGCGCCCGCTCAAGATGGATGCGATCGTGTCGGGCTACATGACCTTGATCCGCGATCGTACTTTCCTGGGCGCCTCGGCCGTCTGCGGCTTCAGTTCCGCCGGAGCATTCGCCTACATCGCCAGCGCGCCCTTCGTTTTCATGAGCCTCTACAAGGTGCCCACCGAAAAGTTTGGCTGGTTGTTCGGTAGCGTCGCTGCAGGTATGGTGGCCGCATCGCAGATCAATGGCCGCATGCCGCATCGCATCCCCCTTTGGAAGGTGCTGCGCGTGGCGAATCTTGTGCAACTCGCCGCCGCCATTCTGTTGCTGGCTTCTGTCGAGAGCGGCATCGGCGGACTTCCCGTCGTCTACTTCGGAATCTTCGTCTACATTGCCGCCCAAGGGTTCGTGTTCCCGAACGGATCGGCCATCGCCATGATGCGCCACTCCCAAATCGCAGGTTCGGCATCGGCGTTGCTGGGGACGACTCAGTTCTTGATCGCGGCAGTTGGAACTTCGTTCCTGGGATTTCTCGAGAATCCCGCGTTGCCCATGACGTTGGTGATTCTGGTATGTGCGGTGATCTCGACGATCCTGAATTACTTGACCTTGGGCCCGCGCTTGGACGTCGCTCCGACGTCTTCGTAACGCAGTACGGCCAGCCGTTCGATGTTCCGGATCAGCCCGGCGATCATAGTACGTTCACGCTTCAAACGCTCAATCTCCGCCCGAATATCCTCGGTCGAGATCACTCCCGGAGTTTTCGTCGACGCCGCCACCATCCGCCGGACCGCCTCCAGCGGTTCCTCCAGCCGACCCTCCTGGGTGATGGTCTTCTTTTTCCTCTGTGCCATGCTCTGAAGCAGTCTACCACTGAACGCGTTTTCCGCCTTTACGCGCTCAGCTATCATGAATCTCATGTCTCGGCTTACCCAGTCCGTCCTCGCATTGACCCTCGCGGCTACGTCCGTCGCGACCGCACAGCCCCGCCCCCAACCGGCAGCCCCCACCGATGATGCGTTGCGCGCTGCGGCTCCGGCGGAGTGGTTGAACTACGGCCGCGACTACGCTGAGACTCATTTCAGCCCGCTCAACCAGGTGACGACCGCGAACGTGGCGAACCTGAAGGCGCAGTGGAGCTTCGATGTTTCCGCCGCTGGCAGCCCGAGCGGGAACCTAGAGGCGACGCCGATCTTGTCGAACGGAGTCCTCTATTTCTCTGGCGTGTGGAGCACGGTCTTCGCTGTCGACGCGCGCACGGGTCAGCTGAAGTGGAAGTGGGATCCGCAGTTGCCGCGCACCGGCGGTCCGCGCTTATGCTGCGGAGCCGTGAATCGCGGCGTCGCGCTCTACAATGGCAAGGTTTTCGTTGGCCTGCTCGATAATCGTCTGGTGGCGCTCGATGCGAACACCGGCCAGCCCGTGTGGGATGTACAGACGTCTGTGGATTTGAAGGAATCGTACTCGATTACCGGCGCGCCTCGCGTGGTGAAGGGCAAGGTGATCATCGGCAACGGTGGCGCGGAAAACGCGGTGCGCGGCTACTTCTCGGCCTATGACGCCGATAGCGGCAAGCTAGTGTGGCGCTTCTTCACCGTCCCGGGCGATCCTTCGAAGCCGTTCGAGAATCCGGAACTGGAAGCAGCGGCAAAGACATGGACCGGCGAATGGTGGAAGTTTGGCGGTGGCGGCACGGTGTGGGACGGCATGGCCTACGACGCCGAAGTCGACCTGCTGTACATCGGCACGGGCAACGGTGGCCCTTGGGATCGCAACTTCCGCAGCCCGCAGGGCGGCGACAACCTGTATCTCGCTTCCATCCTGGCCATCAAGCCCGATACCGGCCGCATGGCGTGGTACTTTCAGCAAGTGCCGGGGGATCAGTGGGACTACACGACGGTACAGCCTCTCATGTTGGCGGACCTGAAGATCAACGGCCGCGACCGCAAGGTGCTGATGCAGGCGCCGAAGAACGGCTTCTTCTACGTGATCGATCGCATCACGGGTGAGTTCATCTCTGGCAAACAGTACAGCCGCGTGACCTGGGCGCAAGGGTTGGATGAGAAGTCAGGCCGCCCCATCGAGACTCCCGCGGCGCGTTACGGCAAGGATTTGGTGACGTTGTCGCCGGGGCCTGTGGGCGCGCACAACTGGCAGCCGATGGCGTTTCATCCGGGCACCGGCTTCGTGTATTTCCCGGCACAGATGAGCGCGTTCGAATACGGCATCGATCCGGAGTACAGCTACAACAAAGGTGGCCGCAATCTGGGTGTCATTGCGCGACCCGGCGCCTTGCCGCGCGTCGAAGGAGAAGCTCCTCCGGCGAACACCTGGTTTGTGGCTTGGGATCCTGTGGCGCAGAAGGAAGTCTGGCGCGTGAACTATACGGGCGGCTCGGGTTCGGGCACGCTGGCGACCGCCGGCAACCTGGTGTTCCAAGCGACACCACAGGGCGCGCTCACTGCGTATAACGCGCAGAATGGCACGAAGCTGTGGGAGGGCGCCGTCGGCCCTGGCGCCGCTACGCCAATCAGTTATGAACTGGACGGCAAGCAGTACATCGCGATCCTCGGTGGGCGCGGTGCGCAGAATCAGCCGGTGCAGAAGTTGACGGTATTTGCGCTCGAAGCCGCGCGTTAACGCGGCTTCCCCAAACTCCACTTCCAATTCCGAATTTCCGGCAGATCCTCGCCGTACTGGTGGATGTACTCTTTGTGATCCACCAGCTTGTCGCGCAGGAATTGCTTGGTGTAACCCGCACGAGCGCCCAGCTGTGGCACACGATCGATCACGTCGCCGACCAGATGGTAGCGGTCAATGTCATTGAGCACCGCCATGTCGAAGGGCGTGGTCGTGGTGCCTTCTTCTTTGTACCCACGGACGTGGAAGTTGTCGTGATTTGTGCGTTTGTACGTCAAACGATGAATCAGCCATGGGTAGCCGTGAAATGCGAAGATCACCGGCTTGTCTTTCGTGAACAAAACGTCGAAGTCGGCGTCACTCAGGCCGTGCGGATGTTCCTTGGGATGTTGGATCGCCATGAGATCGACGACGTTCACCACGCGCACTTTCAGCTCGGGATGATGCTCGCGTAGAATCTCGACTGCGGCAAGCGTTTCCATGGTTGGAACATCGCCTGCGCACGCCATGACGACGTCGGGTTCGGAGCCTTCATCGTTGCTGGCCCATTCCCAGATCCCGGCTCCCGCGCTGCAGTGCTTCACGGCGTCATCGATCGTCAGCCACTGGGGAGCAGGTTGCTTGCCTGCGACGATCACGTTCACGTACTGGCGGCTCCGCAGGCAGTGATCGCCGATCGAGAGCAGCGTGTTTGCATCCGGAGGTAGATACACGCGGATGATGTCAGCCTTCTTGTTGACCACGTGATCGATGAAGCCTGGATCCTGATGGCTGAATCCGTTGTGATCCTGCCGCCACACGTGCGAAGTCAGCAGGTAGTTCAGTGACGCGATCGGCCGGCGCCAGGGGATGCCGTTGGTGACCTTCAGCCACTTGGCGTGCTGGTTGAACATCGAATCAATGATGTGGATGAAGGCTTCGTAACACGAGAAGAGCCCGTGCCGTCCGGTGAGCAGGTACCCTTCGAGCCAGCCTTGGCACATGTGTTCGCTGAGGACCTCGATAACTCGTCCATCGGTCGCGAGGTTGGTGTCCGAGGCCATGTGCTGGCCTTCCCATTGTCGATCCGTCGCGTCGAACACCGCCTGCAGACGATTGGATGCCGTCTCATCGGGGCCGAACAATCGAAAGCTGCGCTGTTCCTGATTTAGCTTCATCACATCGCGCAGGTAGCTCCCGAGCATCGCTGTACTCTCAGCCGTAATTGCGCCGGGCGTTTCCACGTCCACGGCGTAGTTGCGGAAATCGGGGAGTTCCAAATCGCGCAACAGCAGCCCGCCGTTGGCGTGCGGATTCGCGCCCATGCGTCGCTCGCCTTCAGGCGCCAGTGCACCGAGCTCGGGGCGCAGCGTTCCGTGCTCATCGAACAACTCCTCGGGGCGATAGGAACGCATCCACTGTTCCAGTAACTGCAGATGCTCCGGATTCGTGGCGACGCCAGACAGCGGGACCTGGTGAGCGCGATACGTACCCTCTATCTGCACGCCATCCACCGTATCTGGACCCGTCCAGCCCTTCGGTGTCTTGAGCACGATCATCGGCCACACAGGGCGCTCGGTCACGCCGTGTTTGCGGGCATGCTCTTGAATCTCGCGGATGTCTGTGAGCGCAGCGTCGAGGGCTGCAGCCATCTCCTGATGCGGCGCTGGCTCGTCACCCTCCACCCAGTACGGTTTGTAGCCGTAGCCGCGCATCAGGTCTTCCAGCTCAGCGCGCGGGATGCGGGCCAGCACCGTCGGATTCGCGATCTTGTAGCCGTTCAGATGCAGGATCGGTAACACCGCGCCGTCGCCCACTGGATTCAGGAACTTGTTCGAATGCCAGCTCGCCGCAAGTGGGCCTGTCTCCGCTTCGCCGTCACCCACCACGCAGGCGGCGATCAGGTCTGGATTGTCGAACACCGCACCAAACGCGTGCGCCAGTGAGTATCCCAGCTCCCCGCCTTCGTGAATGGACCCGGGCGTCTCCGGTGCAACGTGGCTAGGGACGCCGCCGGGAAACGAGAACTGCTTGAACAATCGCCGCATGCCGTCTTCATTGCGCGCGATGTTGGGGTAGACCTCACTGTAGGTGCCTTCAAGGTACGTATTGGCGACGATCGCCGGTCCACCGTGTCCTGGTCCGATGACATACAACATGTTCAGGTCGCGCTCTCGGATCACGCGATTCAGATGCACGTAGAGGAAGTTCAGGCCAGGTGTAGTTCCCCAGTGACCGAGCAACCGGAGCTTCACGTCGGCGGCAGTCAGCGGACGTCGCAGCAACGGGTTGTCCAGGAGGTAGATCTGTCCCACCGACAAGTAGTTGGCCGCCCGCCAGTAGGCGTCCATCTTGCCAAGCAATTCCGTTCCAAGTCTCATCTGATTTAAGCCTACGCTTGTTTCCCGACTCGTAGTAAGTTGGGTGCATGGAGCTGCCGATCTTCCAACTGGACGCGTTCGCGTCCGCTCCGTTTCGCGGCAATCCCGCAGTCATTGTGCCCCTGGATACATGGCTGCCCGACGCGACCATGCAGGCGATTGCCGAAGAGAACAACCTCGCGGAAACGGCGTTCTATGTGCGCAACCCCGAAGGGTACAAAATTCGTTGGTTCACGCCAACGCAGGAGGTCGATCTGTGCGGTCATGCGACGCTCGCCGCCGCGGCCGTTGTTCTGGCGAACGGTGGAGCCGAAGTCATCTTTGATTCTCGTTCCGGGAAGCTGCGCGTGACGCGCGACGGAGATCGGTATACGTTGGACTTCCCGCGCCTGCCGCCGCAAGCAGCATTGGAACCTCCTGGCCTGGTTGCCGCTTTGGGAGCGGTGCCGAGCGCATTCCTGCGATCGAACTACTGTTTCTGCGTGTTCCAAAACGAGGCGCACATTCGGGCTCTTACTCCGAATATGGGCGCGCTGTCGCAAGTGGATTGTTTCGGAGTGATCGCCACGGCTCCTGGGGACGAGTGCGATTTTGTGTCGCGAATGTTTGCTCCTGCGGCCGGGATCAACGAAGATCCTGTCACCGGCAGTGCGCATAGTGCGCTGATCCCGTACTGGTCGGAGCGGCTCGGCAAGAAGTCCATGTTGGCCCGCCAAATCTCGAAGCGTGGGGGGGAGCTGTGGTGCGAAGACCGGGGCTCGCGTGTGGGCATCGGAGGACAGGTCATCCGTTACATGGAAGGCCGCATTTCGGTGTAGCCTAGTTCCCATGACCCTTCGTTGTCTCGCCGTGCTGTCGGCTGTGTTGCCGGTGGCCTTCGCCCAGACCACGCCGATCGCCGACGGTGATTGGCCGC
Source organism: Bryobacterales bacterium (assembly GCA_947467395.1). Classification (GTDB taxonomy): domain Bacteria; phylum Acidobacteriota; class Terriglobia; order Bryobacterales; family Bryobacteraceae; genus Palsa-187. The sequence continues at coordinate 17,654 of CANIIC010000043.1, read as the reverse complement.
GCTACACGCGTGATTCCGCGAACACGAAATATTCGCCGCTGAAGCAGATCAATACCACCAACGTCTCGAAACTCGGCCCGGCTTGGACCTATCGCTTACGCTCGGATGCCGAACGGTCCCGCGGTGGCGGCGGATTCGGATTCTCCGTGGTGACTCCTCTAGTCATTGGCGGCACGATGTATATCACTGCCGGGAATCGAGTCGTTGCGCTTGATGCGGACACGGGTCGCGAACTCTGGAAGCACGAAGTGACCGGGCAGGGAAACCCCTCGGCTCGTGGTGTGGCTTTCTGGCCTGGGGATGGCACGAATCCTCCCCGTATCGTCTACACGCAGGGCGCGCGCATGGTGGCCCTGGTCGCGAGCACCGGCAAGATTGATCCCGGCTTCGGCAAGGAGGGCATCGTCGACCTGGTGGTGCCGTACAACTCGCCGCCGACCGTCTACAAGGACAAGCTCATCGTTGGTGCGAACGTTCCTGAGCAGCCGGCCAAGGGCCCGGCCGGCAACACGCGCGCCTACAGTGCGAAGACTGGTGAGAAGCTGTGGGAGTTTACTTCCGTCGCGCAGAAGGGCACTCCCGGTGGCGACACGTGGCCGGATGGAGCAGCCGAAGGCCGCACCGGCGCGAACAACTGGGGCCTGTGGCTGACGGTTGATGAGGCTCGCAACATCATCTACACAACCTTCGGCAGCCCCGCGAGCGACTACTATGGCGGCGATCGCAAGGGCAACAACTTGTTCGGCAACTCGGTGGTTGCGCTCGACGCCGATAGCGGCAAGATGCTTTGGTATTTCCAGGCCGTGCATCACGACATCTGGGATTACGATCTGCCTCCTGGCCCCACTCTGCTCGACGTGAAAATCAACGGCCGCGATGTGCCGTTACTCGCGCAAACCGGCAAGGTCGGGTACATGTACATCCTGAATCGCGTCACTGGCGAACCGGTCTTCGGTATCGACGAAAAGCCGGTTCCGCAGAGCAAGGTTCCTGGGGAGTTCACCTCCGCAACGCAGCCGGTACCACGCCTGCCTGCGCAACTCGGTCGTCATGAATTCGATCCGGCGAAGGACTTAGTCACCGCGGAAGACACGACGCCAGCCCATGCGGCCGCCTGTGCCGACCTTGTCGCCAAGAGTGGCCCGCTCTATAACGAAGGTCCCTTCACCCCCTGGATTTATCGGGCTCCCGGTGCGGCTCCCACGTCATCCATCATTTTCCCGGGCGCCATCGGCGGTACGGATTGGGGCGGCATGTCCGCTGACCCGGCCCAGCACCTCATCTTCGTCAATACCTCTGACTACGCCAGCATCGGTTGGATCGAACAGATGACGCAGGCCAATGCGCGCGTGCCGTACGATCAGCGCAGCGCCTACGGGGCTCCCGTGCCCTCGAAGTTTTGGGATCGCAAGACCGACGCGAGCGGCGCCTTGATGGGTGCATCCAGTTGGCCGTGCCAGCGTCCGCCCTGGGGCCATTTGCAGGCGATCAACGCGCAGACCGGTCAGATCGCATGGAAGATCGTGTTCGGGGTGACCGACGAGCTGCCTGACGGCAAGAAGAACACCGGCCGCATCAACGGCGGCGGTTCCATCGCGACCGGCGGTGGACTGTTGTTCATCGGTGCGACCAATGACAAACGCTTCCGTGCCTATGAATCACTCACCGGTAAACAGTTGTGGGAGACGCGCCTCGAATACGACGCCATCGCGACACCGGTGACATACCTGGGGAAGAGCGGCAAACAATACGTAGCGATCACGGCTGCCGGCGGACTCGGCATCACCGATCCCAACCCGTCGAACAACGAACAGATTTACGTGTTCGCGCTGCAGTAGCGCTTAGTGATCGCGATCCGTCACGAGGTTCGTGACGCTCACCAAAGCGCGCTGGAACGGTGATTCCGGGAACTCGCCGATAATCCGGCGCGCTTTTTCCGTGTAGCCCAGCGCTTGCTTCTGCGCCCACTCGATGGCGTTGTATTTGTTCAGCACGTGCAGAATCTTGCTGAACGGAACCTGATCGTAGTTCCCGTCGGCCAGCACGGTTTCCACCAGCTTGCGCTCCTCGGGTTCCGCACGTTCCAGTGCGTAGATCAGTGGCAGCGTGACCTTGCCTTCGCGTAGATCGTTGCCCACCGGCTTGCCCAGGATCTTCTCACGGGATGTGAAGTCCAGAATGTCGTCGATCTGCTGGAACGCGATGCCCAAGTTCCACGCATATTCGCCGAGCCTGCGTTCTTGCTCTTCGGTCGCCCCGCCGCACACCGCACCCAAGCGAGCGCACGCCGCAAATAAGCTGGCTGTCTTGCGGTCGATCAGCTCCATGTACTCGGTCTCGTTGACCGCGATCTTCCCGATGCGGTCCAACTGCAGCAGTTCGCCTTCGACCATCCGTTGCGTGAGTTCGATCAAGATGTCCAGGATCTCAAAGCGCCGCTCGCGCAGTGCCACCTGAAAGGCCTGCATGTAGAGCCAGTCGCCGGCCAGCACCGACATGTGATTGCCCCAGACCACGTTGATGGTAGGACGCCCGCGCCGGGTCTTGGCCAGATCGATCACGTCATCATGCACCAACGTCGCGCTGTGGATCATCTCCACGACGGCCGCCATGCGTGCCAGACTGTCATTCGCCGGACCGAACAACTTGCCGCACAACAGCACCAGAATCGGGCGCAGCCGCTTGCCGCCGCCGGTCTGCAGATACTGGCTGATGTAGGTAACAGCCTCGACCGAAGAGATGGACTCCAAGCCGATCTCTTTTTCGACCTTCTCCAGGTCCTTGCGAACCAGATCGTAGATTTCGAGGGCCGTGAATTTCTGGCCGAGGTTTCCGAATGCCATGAATCCTTGAGTGTACCCTAGACGCCCATCAGAGCGCGGAAATTCGCCGTCGTCTGGCGTGAGATTTCGTCCACTGTTGCACTGCGCAATTCAGCGACCTTCGCCGCCGTGTGCGCCACGAACGCAGGCTCATTCCGTTTGCCCCGATACGGCACGGGCGCCAGAAACGGAGCATCCGTCTCGATCAGCATCCGTTCCGCGGGACACATCTTCGCCGCTGCTTGAATGTCCAGCGACTTAGGAAATGTCACGATCCCCGCGAAGCTAATATGAAACCCGAGATCCAGCGAACGCTGAGCCTCCAGCGGCCCCCCCGAGAAACAATGCATGATGCCGCCGAGTCCCGTCGGTTTCCAGTGCTTCTCCACCAGCGCGAACGTGTCTTCCCACGCCTCGCGCGTATGAATCACGATCGGCATGCGGGCATCGGCTGCGATCCGCATTTGTTCTACGAACACCGCTTGTTGCACATCACGCGGCGCGTGGTCGTAGTAGTAGTCGAGCCCAATCTCGCCCAGCGCTAGCACCTTGGGATGCTTCAGCAGCTCTGCGATGTGCTTGTACGTCGCAGGCTCGGCCTTCGAGGCATCGTGCGGATGCACTCCGACCGTCGCATACACCGGCGCGAAGCGATCGGCGACGCGCACCGCGACCTCGATGTTGGGAGGGCCGTCGCCGGTCCCAATCGACATCATGTGCTCGACGCCAGCCGCGAGCGCTCGCTCGATGACTTCAGCTTGATCGCTGACGAAGCGCTCGCTGTCCAGATGACAGTGGCTGTCGATCATGGCTACTTCAGCCGCGCGCCCACCGGCACTTCTTCGATGAACGCGGCCAAAGCCGGGCTGCCGCCTTCGAGCGACGCCGCGACGATCATGCCTTGCGACGTCAGGCCACGCAGCTTACGCGGCGCCAGATTTGCGACAATGACCACCTTGCGATTCACCAGCTGCTCCGGCTGATACGCTAGCGCGATGCCCGCGACGATGGAACGCGGTTCCGGCTCGCCGATATCGATCGAAAGATGCAGCAGCTTGTCCGCGCCCTTCACCTTCTCGGCCGTCTTCACCAGCCCGACGCGCAGATCGACCTTGATGAAGTCATCAATCGTAATCTCGGGGGCAATCGGGCTCACGCCCTCGGCCATCGCCGGAGCGGGCGGGGCAGCCGGAGCCGCCGCTTCCGCGGGAGCAGCCGTCTGGCCCAGGAGTTCTTTCTGTCGTGCGAGCTCTGCGGCTTCGCCTTGTTTCATTTCTTCAGTCATCAGTTTGAGGTCGGCACGCGGGAACACGCCCGCGAGATTTTGAATGGTCTGACCCACCGGGAGCTTGCCCCACGTGAGGTCGTCTGTGCGGACGCTGTCGAGTGAAGTTTCAAACCCGAGTTGCGCCCAAATCTTGGCAGCGGATTCCGGAATCACCGGCGACACCAGCTCGGTGATCAGTCGCACGGCTTCGGCCGCGGTGTACAACGTCTCATGCAGCTTCGCCGTTTCGCCGGATTTCGCCAGCTTCCACGGCGCGCGCTCCACGATGAACTTGTCCAGCGTGCCAATGAAGCCCCAGATGGTCTCGAGCGCCTTGGAGAAGTTCAGCTGTTCATACGAATCGAGAGCACTGTCGACAGCGAGAGCCGCCGCCGCCGCGATCTCCGGATCGCCCGAGCTCTGGGGAATCCGGCTGTCGCAATTCTGCTGAATCAGCGCCAAAGTGCGGCTACACAGGTTCCCCAGGCCGTTCGCCAGATCCGAGTTATACCGCCCAATCAGCGCATCGTAGCTGAAGCTGCCATCGGAGCCGAACGGAATCTCGCGCAGCAGGAAGTAACGCAGCGCATCCGCCCCGATCACATTCTTGATCGGCGTCGCGCGCACAATGTTGCCCTTCGACTTCGACATCTTGTCGTTCTCGAATAGCAGCCAGCCGTGCGCAAAAATCTTCTTCGGCAGCGGCAAGCCCGCGGCCCACAGGAACGCCGGCCAGAAGATCGCATGGAAGCGCACGATCTCTTTACCGATCAAGTGCAGATCGGCGGGCCACGTCGCCGCGTCCACCGCGCTGCGATACGTGTTCAACGCATCGAACCACACGTAGAACACATGCGGAGCTTCGTTCGGAACCGGGATGCCCCACTTGATCGTCGTGCGGCTGATGGAGATGTCCTTGAGGCCCTGGCGAATGAACGCCAGCACTTCGTTACGCTTCGATTCCGGCTGCAGGAACTCCGGATTCTTCTCGTGCAGTTCCAGAAGTTGATCCTGAAACGCCGACAGCTTGAAGTAGAAGTTCTCTTCGGTCACCGTCTCCGTCGGACGTCCGCAGTCGGGGCAATTGTCACCCGGCTTCGCGTCAGTGACGTACAACTCGCACGAGACGCAATACTGCCCCGTGTACGCGTTCTTGTATACGTAGCCGTTCTTCAGGCACGTTGCGAAAAACTCCTGGACCACCTTCGCGTGATTCGGAGCCGTCGTGCGCTGGAACGCATCGATCTGCAGCCCCAGGTCTTCCCACTGCTTGCGGAATTCGGCCGATACGACATCCGTGAACGCCTGAGGACTCTTGTTCGCCGCCGCAGCCGCGCGCTCGATCTTCTGGCCGTGCTCATCGGTGCCCGTTACCAGCGTCACGTCGTAGCCCTGGATGCGCTTCAATCGCTTGATCGCGTCGGCGGCAATCGTCGTGTATGTGTGCCCGATGTGCGGCGCCGCGTTGACGTAGTAGATCGGAGTCGTTAAGAAATATTTCTTCATTTCGCTTTCAAGTACGCTTCCGTGGCCGCGGCCAGCACCTGCGGTAACGGGGTGCCGGTCTGTTCGGCAATGGCGCGGCAGTCGTCGTATTCCGGAGCAAACGCGCCCTGCCCGGAAACTTTCCCATGAATCGCGCCGTACGGCGTCTCCACCTTCACGATGTGACGCTCGGAAACGCGGCGCTCGGCTGTATGGATGCGCAGTCCCAGGGTCGAAGTTTCTGCGAACACGATCTGCGCCAGCCGCTCCTGATCCTCCGGCTTCGCGATCACGCGGAGCAGGGAACCCGGCCGGTTCTTCTTCATCTGCAGCGGCGACAAGGCCACATCCAGCGCACCTGCCGACATCAGCTTGTCCATCGCGTAGCCCAACACCTGCGGGCTCGAATCGTCGATGTTCGCCTCAATCACGCTAACCATCGTCGACTCGGGCGCATCCGACGGTTCGCCGATGATCACGCGCAACACATTGGCGTGATGCTTGAAGTCCTTATCGCCCGCGCCGTAACCCATCGAAGTGATACGCATCGCCGGCATCGGTCCAAACGTCTTCGAAAGCGCCGCCGCGATGGCCGCGCCTGTCGGGGTCGTCAACTCCATCTCCGGACCCTTGGCGTACACCGGCTTGCCGTCCAGCAACCGAGCCGTCGCCGGAGCCGGAACCGGCAGCAGCCCATGTTCGGTCATCACCGTACCGCTGCCGACGTTGATCGCCGACAGATGCACTTCGTTCACATCCAGCAAGTCCAGCGCAACGCACGCGCCCACGATATCGGCGATCGAGTCTACCGCGCCAACCTCATGGAAGTGGACCTTCTTGATCTCCACCCCATGCACGCCCGCCTCGGCTTCGCCCAAACGCGTAAACACCGCGATCGCATTCGCCTTCGCCCGAGGAGCCAGCTCGGCCTTCTCGATCATGTCGATGATGTGGTGCAAGTGACGATGCTTGGCCGGCAGATCCGGCATGTGGACGCGAAACTTCGACGCGGTTACGCCGCCGCGGATGGTCTTCTCAACCTCATAGGTTGCGCCCGTCGCCAGCGAATTCAGCGCGTCAATCACCGCCGTAGCCGAAGCTCCAGCGTCAATCAGCGCGCCAACGGTCATGTCGCCGGCAATTCCGGAGAAAGCGTCAAAGTAAGCGATACGGGACATTGTGGGGGTAAACCTCTATTGTGCCACGCACCCGTGGGCGACTCGTAGGAAACGTGATCCTAGGGACGTTTCGAAACCCGGCCAAGCAAGGCCAGAATGACGCGATAGATCGGAACGGCCAGAACCGCCGACAGCGCGGCCCAGGCCACCAACCCGTGTATCGTCGCGGTCCACAACTCCACGATGGCCCGCCAGGGTTGGGTTGTCACCAAGTGAACCACGTGCTCCAGCGGCAACGCGAACTCCACGCCGAAGAGCCACGCTCCCAGCCGTAGAAACGGAATTAGCAGCACCAACTGTAACGGGTAGGTGATCCAGTTGACGACCTGCATCGCTGGCAGATTCAATCTGAGGGAGGCCGCCGCAGCCGCACACAGCAGTGTTGTGGAACCCAGAACCGGAGTGATCCCCAGAGCCAGCCCCAACGTCAGCGCTAGAGCGAGTTCCTGGGGTGTCACGCCCTGGGTAAGGAGCGTCCGTATTTGAGCTGCCAGCTTACTCACTACTAAGAACGATGCCTCGGGCGGGGAAATGGTGCAGGATCTTCTAACCGCCCACCAACTCCAAGAACGCCTGAGCAGCGTGGCTTAGCGCACGGCGAGCCGGATACACCAGGCGGATCTTCCGCTCCATGTGCATCTCTTTCACCGTGATCTCGTGCAGTAGGCCGATGCGGATTTCGTCTTCCACGCACATCCGCGGCAGAAACGCGACGCCGTCGTTGCGCTCCACCATCTTGCGGATCGCCTCGATCGTCGGCATTTCCAAGTCCATCTTCAGAGGGACCTTGTGCTCCTGGAACGCCTTCAGCACCAGCCCCCGGTAGGGAGACACTACGTTATGGGCGATGAACGTCTCCGAGCCCAGCTCGGTGATTGAAACTTCGGTCCGCGAGGCCAGCGGGTGCTTCGGGCTGACGACGAACGACAGGTGGTCGGTGTAAATGACCTTGCTGACCAGCCGATCGTCCTCGGGATCATATGTAAGGATGCCAAGCTCCAGTTCACCGTCGATCAGAGCGGCCGGAATCCGGCTCGACTGGCTCCGGCGCACCTGGACCCGGATCTTCGGGAACTTGGCCCGGAAGCGTTCAATATGCTCCAGAAGATAAAGCGTGGAGGACTCGTTCGCCCCTATCGCTAGGCGTCCAGAGGACTTATCTCGCAGCTCGGCGAGGGCGTTTTCCAGGTCGCTCTGCAGGTTGTCGAACCGGCGGGCGAACTCATAGACGATCTGCCCGGCATCGGTCAGGGCCAGATCCTTTGAAAGGCGGTCGATCAACCGCTCTCCAAGATCCGCTTCAAGTCTTTGAATAGAAAGAGAAATCGCGGGCTGTGTCCGGAGCAGTTTTTGCGCCGCGCGCGAGAAACTTTTCTCTTGCGCGACCGTCAAAAACACCTTGAGCGAGTGCAGCTCCATAACGAATGATTATAGACTATGCGAACGTTATTGATTTGTCAAATCAATTACCCCGGGGGATAATCAACGCTAAGGACGAACCTAAGTCCGATTTTAAGAGGAGCTTTACCATGGCCGATCGAGTTTACATCTTCGACACCACGTTACGTGACGGGGAGCAGTCCCCTGGATGCAGCATGACCGTCAGCGAGAAGCTGAAAATGGCGGCCAAGCTGGTTGATCTGGGAGTGGACATTCTCGAAGCTGGATTTCCCATCGCCTCCGAAGGCGATACCCAAGCGGTCGAGGCCGTATCGAAGGAATATCCGTGGGTGAGCGTCGCCGCGTTGGCGCGCTGCAACAAGAACGACATCCTGGTCGCTGCCCAAGCCCTCAAGGCCGCCCGGCGTCCGCGCATTCACACCTTCATCGCGACGAGCGACATCCACCTGAAGTTCAAGTTGAAGAAGACGCGCGATCAGGTTCTGGAAGAAGCGGTGAATGCCGTTCGCCTGGCTCGCGAGTATTGCGACGACGTGGAGTTTTCGGCCGAAGACGCCACCCGCACCGACCATGACTACCTCGAGCAAGTCTCCCGAGCCGTCGTCGCCGCCGGCGCCCGAACGGTCAACCTGCCCGATACGGTCGGCTTCTCCACGCCCGAAGAATACGGAGCTCTGATCGGCCGCATTTCGAAGGCCCTGGGCGATTCCGCCATCGTCAGCGTCCACTGCCACGATGACCTCGGTCTGGCCGTCGCGAACTCGCTCGCCGCTGTCCAAGCCGGAGCCCGTCAGGTGGAATGCACCATCAACGGCATCGGCGAACGGGCAGGGAACGCTGCCCTCGAAGAAGTCGTCATGGCCATGAAGACGCGCAATGACCGCTACCCCTTCGAAACCAAGATCGTTACCGAGCAGCTTTACCCCTGCAGCCAGTTGCTGACTTCCATCGTCAGCTTCGGCCCCCAACCGAACAAGGCCATCGTCGGCGAAAACGCGTTTGCGCACGAAGCCGGCATCCACCAGGACGGCTATCTCAAGAACCGCACCACCTACGAAATCATCGAGCCGAAATCGGTCGGGGTCCCCGAATCCCGGCTGGTCCTCGGCAAACACAGCGGCCGCCACGCCTTGGCGCAGCGCTGCGAAACCCTGGGCGTTCCGCTCACCAAGGAACAGCTCGACGTGGTCTACACCCGCTTCACCGAAGCCGCCGACCGCAAGAAGGGCCTGCGCAACGACGAGATCGCTGACCTCGCCCGGACCGTGGTCGACGAACTGGCCAAGGCCGCAGCCGTCCAGTAGGTCCCAACGATTCCGATACATCGCGCTGACCATCCGTGAGCGGGTTCTTTTCAACCCGCTCACTTGATAGAATCGAACCGCATGCATCGTTGGCTTCTTCTCACCACGCTCTTCCTGCCGATCCTCAGCGCCCAGTGGATCAACTACACGCCTGCGGGAACCCCGCGCACCAAGGACGGTAAGGTGAACCTATCCGCGCCTGTGCCGAGACTGAACGGCAAGCCCGATCTCACCGGGGTCTGGGAGCACGAGCAGTCCAAGCCCGAAGAATATAAGAAGCTCCTCGGAGCCGACTATGACCCCGCCAAGCAGACCACACTGATCGGCATGGAAAACGAGCACGTCCACAAGTACGGCTTCAACGTCCTGCTCGACCAATCCGCCGACGTCAAGTTGACGCCCGCCGGCGATGCGGCGCAGAAGAAACGTCGCGCCGAATACAACCCGCTCAACGTCTGTCACGGCGAGTACGGCTGGCCCGTGCTGGGGCTGCTGTCTGAACCGATTAAGCTGATCCAGGCTCCCAAGGAAACCGTCATCCTTTATGAGATCGACGGCATGCATCGCCAAGTCTTCACCGATGGCCGCAAGCTTCCCAAGGAGTTTGAACTGCCGGCCTACCTCGGCTACTCCGTCGGCCGCTGGGAGAAGGACACCTTTGTGGTGGAAACGGCCGGCTTCAATGACCGCACGCCCATCGACGCCATGGGCCACCCGCGTAGCGAGGCGATGAAGGTCACCGAGCGCTACACGCGCCGCGATTACGGACACCTCGATACCGAGCTGACCTTCGACGATCCCACGCTCTACACCAAGCCGTTCACCATCAAGATCTCCTACAATCTGGTTCCCGATAACGACATCTTCGAGATGTTCTGCGGACAGAATGAGAAGGATCGGCAGCACATGATGGTGGGCCCCACGACGATGGTGACGCCAAACTAGTTGACTAGGTTAACTATTTCGGTTAGACTCTTTTCATAGAGAGTCGAATGGCCACTCCCGAACGCAGCCACATCTTCACCGCAATTGAGCAGCTCCAGCAGGCGTCGGCGCTGTTCTCGAAGCGGCGTTCGCAGTTGGCCTCTGCGGTCGGACTCACCGAAGCGCAATGGCGGGTGATGGAAGGCATCGCCACCCAGCACTTCATGCCGTCGCTGTTCGCCCGCGAGCAGGACCATACCGGCAGCGCGGTGTCGAAACTACTGCGCCAACTCCTCGACAAGAAACTCATCCGCGTCTCCATATCAAGCGACGACGGACGCCAGCGCAGCTACGAACTCACCGCGCTCGGCACCAAGACCATGGACAAACTGCGCGAGCTGCGCACGGAAGCCATCGAAGACGTTTGGGCGGATCTGCCGCCGAAAGAATTGGCCGCTTTTAGCGCCTTCGCGGAGAAGTTAATCACGCGATTGCGCGAGAAGGCTGCTGAAGAGAAGTAGCACCATCATCATGCGAGAATGGGACGTTCACCACAATGAATCTTAAAATCTTGATCCTCCCCGGCGACGGGATCGGGCTCGAAGTGACCCGCGCGGCCACCCAAGTCCTGAATGCAGTCGCGAAGAAGTTCGGCCACACGCTGGAGTTGAGCGAAGGCCTCCTCGGCGGCATCGCCATCCATAAGACGGGCACGCCGTTCCCGAAGGAAACCGAAGAACTGGCGCTGAAGGCCGACGCGACCCTCATGGGCGCCGTGGGTCTGCCGGAGTTTGACACCGCGCCGCCGCTGCAGCGTCCCGAAGCGGGCTTGCTGGCCATCCGCCGCGTGCTCGATGTCTACGCGAACCTGCGCCCTGTGCGTACGTATCCCGAACTGGTGGATTCCTCGCCGCTCAAGAACCACGTTGTCGAAGGCACGGACATGTTGATCGTCCGCGAACTCACCGGCGGTCTCTACTACGGCGAACCGCGCGGCATCACCGCCGAACGTGGCTGGAACACCATGTCCTACACGCGTAAGGAAGTGGAACGCGTGGCGCACACCGCCTTCAAGTTGGCGCGCAATCGCCGCAAGAAGCTCAGCAGCGTCGACAAATCCAACGTGCTCGAAGTTTCGCAGTTCTGGCGTCAGGTTGTGGTGGATGTCGCCAAGCAATATCCGGACGTGGAACTGGAACACGTGCTGGTCGACAACGCCGCCATGCAGATGGTGCTGCGTCCCACTCAGTTCGACGTCATGCTCACCGAGAACACCTTCGGTGACATTCTGTCGGACGTCGGCGGTATTCTCGCCGGCTCCATCGGCATGCTGCCTTCGGCTTCGCTCGGCGAAACCAAGGGTCTGTATGAGCCGGTGCACGGCTCGGCTCCGGACATCGCGGGTCAGAACAAGGCGAACCCGTTCGGCGCGATCGGCTCGGTCGCGGCCATGCTGGAATACACCTACGGTCTGATGGCGGAAGCCAAGGCTGTGAATGACGCGGTCGGCAAAGTGCTCGCGTCGGGCAACGTCACCGCGGACCTTCGTCCGAAGGGCAAGCCGGCGACGACGGATGAAGTTGGTCAAGCAGTCTGTGAGGCGCTTTAATCATGAGCAAGCCACGTACAATCGTTGAAAAAATCTGGGACAGCCATGTTGTTGCCCAGCACCCCGGAGCCCCGGCCCTGCTGTTTATCGACCTTCACCTGGCGCACGAAGTCACTTCGCCCCAGGCCTTCGATGAACTGCGCAAGCGCGGTCTGAAGGTCCGCCGTCCCGATCTCACCATCGCGACGATGGATCACTCGACGCCCACCTCCTCGCGCGACCTTCCGGTGCTCGACGCCAATGGCGCGGCCCAGCTGGCGCAGATGGAGAAGAACTGCGCTGAGTTCGGCATCCGCCTCTACAACCGGATGAACGATCATCAGGGCATCGTGCACGTCATCGGACCCGAACAGGGTCTGACGCAGCCCGGCATGACCATCGTCTGCGGCGACAGCCACACCGCGACGCACGGTGCGTTCGGCGCACTGGCGTTCGGTATCGGCACTAGTCAGGTGGGTCATGTGTTCGCGACCCAATGTCTGCTGCAGCAGCCCTCGAAGTCCTACGAAATCCGCGTCGACGGCCAGTTGAAGCCGGGCGTGACGGCCAAGGACATCATCCTTGCCGTGATCGCCAAGATCGGCATCGGCGGCGGTACCGAGTGCGTGTTCGAATTCACCGGCTCGGCCATCCGGTCGCTCTCGATGGAAGAGCGCATGACCATCTGCAACATGTCGATCGAAGGCGGCGCGCGCGCTGGCCTGGTTGCTCCCGACGATACGACCTATCAGTATTTGGCGAATCGTGAGTACGGCCCCAAGGGCGCCGACTTCGATGCCGCTGTCGCTCGCTGGAAGCAGTTGCCCACCGACGAAGGCGCCACCTACGCGCATCGCCTGGTGATCGACGCCTCCACACTGGAGCCCATGGTTACCTTCGGTACCAACCCTGGCATGGGCATTGCGATCTCGGAGAACATCCCCGATCCGGCCGCTCACACCGGCAGCCAGAAGATGGATCTCGAAAAAGCCCTGCACTACATGGACCTCAAGCCCAACGTGCCGCTCAAGGGCCACCCGATCAACGTGGTCTTCGTCGGCAGCTGCACCAATTCGCGCATCAGTGATCTGCGCGCGGCGGCCGCTGTGATCAAGGGCCGCAAGGTCAGCCCGAACGTTCGCATGATGGTCGTCCCGGGTTCGCAGCAGGTGAAGAAGCAGGCGGAAGCCGAAGGTCTCGACAAGATCTTCCGCGAAGCCGGAGCCGATTTCCGCGAAGCTGGTTGCTCCATGTGTCTCGCCATGAATGGCGATCAGCTGTCGCCTGGTGAATACTGCGTATCCACCAGCAATCGCAACTTCGAAGGCCGTCAGGGCAAGGGCGGACGCACCTTCCTCGCCAGCCCGCAAACCGCAGCCGCCTCCGCAGTCATGGGCGTGGTCGCAGACGTGAGGACGTTACTCTAATGAAGTTCACGACACTCGAAGCAAAAACCGTAGTGGTCCCGGCCGAAAACATCGACACGGACCAGATCATCCCGGCCCGCTATCTGAAAGCGGTCACCAAGGACGGCTTGGGCGAAGGCCTGTTCCGCGATTGGCGCTATAACGAAGACGGCACGCCGAAAGCGGACTTCCCGCTGAACAAGCCGGAATCGAAGGGCGCCGAGATCCTGATCGCCGGCGACAACTTCGGCTGCGGCAGCTCGCGCGAGCATGCTCCGTGGGCGCTGACGCAGTACGGATTCCGAGCCGTGGTCTCCACCAGCTTCGCCGACATCTTCAAAGGCAACTCGCTGAAGAACGGCCTGCTGCCGATCATTGTGGATTCCGACACGCACAAAGAACTCGTGGCGAATCCGGGCATGACGCTCAAGGTCGACCTTAAGTCGGCGACGCTGACTCTCCCCAGTGGCAAGTCGGTCACGTTCCCGATCGATCCGTTCGCGCAGCAGATGCTGCTCGATGGTGTCGATGAACTCGGCTACATGTTGCAGCAGGACGCGGCGATCCAGGCGTTCGAAGCGAAGCGAGTGGGCTCGGTCAACACGCTCCAGTAAGAGAAGTTGAACTGGAACGACGGCGCTCCGGTAACCCCGGGGCGCCGTTTTTATTTGCGGAGCGCTGCCGTCCAATTCTGCACCAAGTGCAGCGTCACCGAACTCGATGCTCCGTCATCCACGACGAGGAACTTCTGCCCATCCGCCGAGACGTCGTACAACGTGCCGCGGTACGTTACGATGCCATCGAACAACTTCTCCACTTTCCCCACATTCAGTGCCCCATTCTGCACACTCACCTGTGCCGCCATCAGGGCGCCATCCGGTGTGTTGTAAAAGATCTCTTTCCCGTCCTTCCGCCAGCGGGGCCTGTCTCCACCATCCGTCGATATCTGCCGCTTGCCGCCCGGACCTGGAAACGGCACCACATACACCTGAACGGTGCCCGATTCATTCGACTGATACGCCACCCACTTCCCATCCGGCGAAAATCGGGGGCGGTTCTCATTGGATGGCGACTCTATGAATGGGCGTGGTTCAGGCTTCTTGCCTGGTTCTGTGGTCAACGGGAACAGCCACACGTCGGTATTCCCCGAAGCGGCTCGGCCGTAAATCAGAAACCGTCCATCCGGAGAAATGCTGGAGGGCGTGTGGACCACATCGCTCGAGATCATCACTTCCTCGCTGCCGGTTCCATTCGATGGCTTGCGCATCAGATCGTAACCGCCTTTGGCGTTTTGCCAAGCGAAATAGAGTGTCGTCCCGTCCGGAGACCACACAGGTTCTCGCTCAATGGCAGGGTCGAAGGTGAGCCGCGTCCGAATTCCTCGGGCCACGTCATAGATCCATAAGTCTTGGGGCGCCTGTGGGCTGCTGATGCCAACCGCCACGCTCTTCTGGTCCGGCGAAAGTTCGACATTTCCCACGACCGCTGTGGCCTCGCCCAGTTTTCCGGTCGTTAGCCCCTTCCGGTCCTTCCACAGTAGTTGCGACTGCCCGCCGTTCGCCCCGGAAAGATAGGACAGCAGGCCCGTCTGCGACGCTGTGAACCCCGCTAGCCGAGATGGGCTTGTGAACGTAGGAATGTTCTCGGCAATGGGCCTGGCTTCTCCCGTCGTTTCCAACCGGGCAACGTCAAACGGCTGGGCCATCAGAGTGTTTTCGCGAAGATAAAGCAGGTGGCCCAGCGCATAAATGACCTGCGAGTGCGCTTGCGCGACGACCTTGCCCGGCTTCTTCGGCTCATCGATCGAGCCCACCAGCACGGGCATATCCCCAGTCCGCCCCTGTGTGTATAGGAAATGCCGGCCATCGGGCAGAAACCACGGTTCTCGACCAGATCTGTCCGTTACCGGCTGGGGCTGCCCGCCGGACGCCGAGACTCGCAGAATGGCCTGAGCGTTATTGGGATGATACAGAATCACACCGTCCACATTCCACGTCCCACCCCTCAGCGCCGATGGAAGATCGGTGATCACCACCGGCGGCCCACCCTGAATGTCGATCTTCTTCAGCTTGGTGTCCTGGCCGAAGCCTACCCACCGGCTGTCCGGTGACCAGAACGGCGTGGCGGCCTCTTCCGTTCCCGGTAACGGTTGCGCCGTTGCCGTGTCGAGCCTACGGACCCACAACTGCGGCCGTCCGTCCTTGATCTTCGCCGAGTAGACGATCCGAGTGCCATCGGGCGAAAGCGCTGGGAGCCCGTAGGGAAGAGCGAAGTTGAACATTCCCTCGTCAGGAGGTAGCACTGCGGCGTTGATCACCTGCGCTTCGGGTGGTGTCTCCGAATAATGGAACAGGTTCCCGGGCAACAGCGTCAGCAGCAGCACCGCCGCCACCGCCCACGGAATCCAGCGAGTCTTCGAAACCACCGGATGCGCCACCTGCCCCGCGGCTTCGCTCGGAGCCTCATCCAGCAACTTCCGAGCATCGCTGATCGATGCCAGCCGCTCCTTCCGGTCCTTCTCCAAACACCACTGCAGCAACCGATGCACGCGCGCCGGTGTCGCCGACATATCGGGAGTTTTGTTGAGCACCCCGCCCAACACCTCCACCACCGACTCGCCCTGAAATAAGCGCGAGCCCGTCAGTAGCTCATACACCACCACGCCGAACGACCAAATATCGCTCCGCTTGTCCGCCGTCTTCCCCTTGGCCTGCTCCGGAGCCATGTACGCCGCGGTCCCGAGGATCGCGCCGACCGCCGTCGCACCCATCGTCAGCGTTGGGGACTCACCCGGATTCCCGCTCGCCGGAGCTTCGGTGGTCTTCGCCAACCCGAAGTCCAGAATCTTCAGCACTCCCTCGGGGGTGACCTTAATATTGGCGGGCTTCAGATCGCGGTGAATGATGTTCTTCTCATGGGCCGCCTCGATGCCATCGATCAGTTGGCGAATATAGGGCAGGGCATCGGCCCACTCCATCGGCCCGGCGAGCGTCTCGCCCTCCACGTACTCCATCACCAGGTAGTTGGGCCCTACATCGTAAAGGTGGCAGATGTTTGTGTGATTCAGCGACGCAATCGCCCGGGCCTCGCGCGCGAATCGTTCGCTGAACTCTTCGTTCGAAACCTTGATGGCCACATCCCTGCGCAAGCGGGAATCATGCGCCCGATACACCTCTCCCATCCCGCCCTTGCCGATCAGGCCGAGAATTTCATAAGGTCCGAGCTTGTCACCAATAGAGAGTGCCATGCGATGTGACTTAACAGTCTACTGGAATCCGTGAAAGGAGTGGGCGCGATGCGGCATTCCTACACCATGCGACTCCTTGCGATCCCCTTAGTACTCGCCAGCGCCGCCCTCGCCCAAACGGACGCCGACCGTACCTCCATCGAGAAGATGTTTACCGACGGTCTCCAGTTCACCGCGGAGGGCCAACGCGACTGGGACCGGCTCGGTCCGTCGCTTGCCGACCCGCAACGGCCCATGTCGGAGGTCACGACGCCGAAGCTGGTGCTCCAGCGGATCCAGTTCCTGGGAGACCGCTTTGCTCTGGTCTACGCCAACTTGACGCAGTTTAGCTCGATGGTGCCGGTGACTCGGGTGGGGATGCTACTGGTGCTGCGGAAGGCGGGGGATCGCTGGCTTGCGGACGTCGTGCGGGTGGTGCAATTGGAATGGGGAGCAGGTACTCCGCTCCCCATCGTTGTTCCCGAGGTTTGGCCGGAGCGTTAAGTGTTCGCCGCCGCCGTCATCACGGATGCGACCTTCGAGAAGATCGTGCTGATGCTGGACGCGACGCCCGGCATGATTGCGCCTGCGGCCACCGCAACGAAACCCGCCATGAGCGCGTATTCGATCAGGTCCTGGCCCTTCTGGTCCTTCCAAATCTGCAATTTCAGGATGAACTGTTGCATTTATGCCTCTCTCCTTCGGTGCTTTCGCGCGACAATCCTTTGTCGCCTGACCAAACCTAACATCGCGAGGGATCACCCGAAATCGAGAAGAGTACTTACACGAGGATATGGGAACGCTTAAGCCGTACCGAGGTTTTGTGGGGGGAGTGGGAATGATTCAGGCGGGATCTACGGGCAATACGGGAGAGGGGAGCGCTGAGCGCCCCCCTTCAAATCCGGGTTTAGGCAGCGGCGGCGGCGGTCATCGTGGAGGCGACCTTCGAGAAGATCGTGCTGATGCTCTTCGCCACACCGGGCATGATGGCGCCAGCGGCCACGGCGACGAAGCCGGCCATCAGGGCGTATTCAATCAAATCCTGGCCATTCT
>CANIIC010000042.1 GCA_947467395.1 Bryobacterales bacterium | reverse complement strand
GTGCGGCTGCGCCCTGCGGGTTCTGCTGCCACGCCTGGAAGCGATCGTCGTCGGACAGCTTGCGCTGTTCTTCCGGGTACATCAGCTTGCCGTCCGTTTCACTGTCCCACCAGATCATGCCCAGATACGACGCGACCATGTTCGTGCCGGGATGAATGTGGCAGACGATGCACTGCGAGGTTGGGATGGAGCGTGTGAACTGGTGCTTGATGGGATGGCCGGATTCGGTCTTCGAAATCGTGGGATCGCTCTGTGCGCTCTGGCCTTCATTGCCGTACTTGGCGTAGCTGCCGGAGTGGACGGGATCGCGATCGTTGGCGTAGATGACGTGGCACGCGGTGCAGCCGCTCTGTCGATAATCACCGGCGTGATCGTTGGTGCCGGGCTGCGAAAGCAGGGGGTCGAGCAGGCGCGTCTTTTGCAGGCCGATGAATACAGGGTCGGTGCGGAGCAGGGTTCCGATGCCGCGATCGCTCAGCTTGTCATCAGGGCGTCCGGCTTCGGATTCCGGTCCCGGGTTGCCGACTTCGATACGACCGAAGCCGCCGCGTTCAAAGACCCGCAGAATGTTACCGGGCTGCGAGATTTCCCAGCGTTGCAGCGGGTCGAGGTAAGGAAGGACGCCCTTCTTTTCGGTAAGCTCGGGCGTCGGTGCGGGGTATGTCGAGATCCTTCGGGGCGTGCCGTCGGCGGAGTAGCTTTCGCCGAAGTGCGGATTCTTCAGTGGGAATGCGCCGTTGTTGTAGAGAGCCGCGCCCCACAGCATACCGCCGTGGGTCATCATGCTGGTCGACACGTTGCGCACTTCCTGTGCATGGCAGCCTGCGGAGCCGCAGGTCTTCTCTGCGACGCGCAGATCGCCGGGATTTACGAAGCGGATGTACTCTTCGCTTTCTTCAAGCCACTTGGCCCACGGGCGCACGGCGTTCGCGGCGGTCTTGAAAAGTTCGGGGATGCGCGGCTTCGGATGCGCCTTCAGTTTTGCGCGCTGATAGGCGGCGTCGCCATCGACGCGCATCACGCTGGGATCGCCGCCATGACAGAACGCGCAGCCGATGTGCACGGTGTCGGTCGCATGCATGCTCGCTGCGTCGGTGGTGCCGTGGCACGACACGCAGCCGACACTCTGACTATCGACCGAGGCCTGCGTGCGCTCTGGCGGTGGCGCGGGCGCGGCCTGCTGCGGAAGAAGCGGCCAAGCGAGCGCGAAGATCAACAGCGCTGTGGCGATGGCGATGAACGCGGGTTTTTTAGAATTGGAAGCGGACATTCGAGAACACCGAGTACAGCATTGGCGAGATATACAAGTTACGGAAGCCTCCGAACGGCTTGAAGGCGTTGAAGCCGCCCTCGACAACCATGTTGTCGGAGAGCGCGGGGCGATAGAAGAAACCCAGGCCAGTGTCTGCGCCGACGCCGCGACCGATGGGCGATTGGAACAGAAGCAGTTCGAGCGGCTGGGTGTGATGGAACTGGATCGCGCTGAAATTGAGGATTGCGCGGAGCTTCGGGGTCAGTTCGATGTCGGCCCCAGTGTTGTAGTCGAGCAACCCGGGGTTCACAAAGTTCGCTTGGCCCTGGATCTTGCTGGAGCGAAGCGACGGCACCAAACTGCCGCCCTGCACCAAGCCGACGCCCGTGCCCGTGAGACGGAGACCTTCGCGATTCCAGAAACTGAAAATACCGCCACCGAAGTTGGTGTTGTCGAGGATCGTGTCGAAGCCGCGAGCTGTGCCGTCACGTGGATTGTCATCGCCTGAGGCGAAGAAGAACGAGCCCCGGAAGCGCACCCAGTCCTTGTCGAGGGAGATTTCTGCTGCGGCCATCTGAGCGTTGATGTCGGTGCGCTTGCCCGCGATGAGGTTGCGTGAATCATAGCCGAGCACCTGATAAAACGCGTGCGATACGTTGATGCGACCGAAGTGGCCTTCGCCAGTGAGGCCGTAATAATAGGACCGGACTTTATGCGGCTTTGCCGCTCCGATTGCGGCGGGGCGAACCAGGAAGTGGTTCTTGTCGAACTGCAGCGTCGCGTCGTCCTTGTCGTAGTGGAAGCTGGCTTGGATGGTGTAGCCGGGCTTCAGGAAGTCCTGTTTGTAAAGGTTGGCGACGAAGACTTGGCGCCCGCGATATTGCAAAGTGTTGAGTCCACTGTTGGAATCTTTCTCCAGCATGGAGAAGTAGGCGAGGTTGTACTGATAGCGGTTCGCGTGCAGGTTGCCGAAGATGCGCAAGCCGGGTTCCTGATCGTGGAAGATGAAGCCGCGGAAGTCGCTGTTGAAGGTCTGAATGCCGGCGCGCGCGGAGACGAAGTCAAAGTTATTGCTGAGGCTCTTGAGACGGCGTTCCACGAAGGCTTCCTGCAAGCCGATCTTCGTGTCAAAGCGCGTGGTGCCGGCGCGTGGGTCAACGTTGACGACGCCGTTTTCGCGGACCTTGATGAAATTGAGGTTGATCTCCGGCGTGAACTTCACGCGCCAGTCGGCCGGACGGTAGGACGTGTCGCCGTGGACCAAGTCGGCCGAGAAGCTGAAGGTCTGGCCCATGACGAATTGGCCGAAGCGGCCGTAGAACTGTTCGGCGTCGGGATCACTGCTGGCTAGGTTGCTGGTGGTGGGCAGCCTGCGGCCTTCGGTGAACGTGTCGCTGCGCGCGGTGAGCGTCAGGAAGTTCTGCTTGCCGAAGATCGGATAGTCACCTTTGTACTTGTTGCGATTGAACGGGTCATACCAATGGCCCTTGGTGAACTGCACGTCGCCGCCGGTGTTCTCCACGTTCAGAGTGGGTGAGGAATAGCGGCGATAGTCAGGGAAGTCGTAATTCCAGCGGCTGCCGATCGGCGTGAATACTTTGTCGGCGGGTGCCAGGTCTTCTTGTATAGGCGGCGCGATGCTTGCACCGATGGGAGTTTGGACCAGAGGGTAGTTGCGGTAGACGCTGGGCAACTCCGGTGCCGGAATCGACGGCTTCTCCGGTGCGGGGATCGGCAGCAGCGTCTCCTCCAGGATGAAAACCTCGCCTGCGCCGATGGTGATCGCTTCACGGACCAAGGTGCGGTAGCCATCGCGAACGACGGTGAGGCGATAGCGACCGGGGATCAAGTTCCGGAGCCGGAACACGCCATCGCCCGTGGTGTTGGTCGCGGACGAGGCACCGCCCGACAGCGGCTCGAGTATCACCCGAGCATCCCCGATTCCCAGACCACCCGGTGTGCGCAGGATGCCCTGAGCGGCGGCCTCCTCATTCGTGGTCTGCCGAGGGATGCGTTGTCCTTGAAGAACCGGCGCGGACGGGAGCTCAGGTGTTTGGCGAGTGGCCGGAGGTTGGGCCTGGGCCAAGAGCACCGGAGCAGCGTTCGCCTTGCTCGAGATGGAGATGATCACAACCCGATCCGAAGGAACGACGGTTGCTTCAGAATCCGGTGCTAGTTCGAGCACTAGTCGCGCCACGGTTGGAGTGTTGTAACCGATCCGGACCGCCTTCACCAACTGGCTAGGTGAATGCACGACGGTCATATGTGGTTTTTCTAGTTGCGTGTTCGTGAAATCCACGTAGAATCTGGGTGGATTCTGAAGGTGTCCCGAACGGACAACCGGAGTTGCGTTGAGAGAAACGATCACCTCGGTTTGAGCATCCTCCTGGCGGAGGGAGACCTGCCGGAGCACGGTTCGGAGGCGGCTGGGCACAGGCGCACCCACGCTCACTCCGAGCGACGCGGCTACTAGTACGCTGGTAATGTAGAACCGCTGGTACAATTTAGGTCATCTTAACACTGTGGCTCCTGTTCCCAATAGCGTAATGTGGCGGCGACTAGGACTGCTCGCCGCGGTCTGGGCTGGCTTGGGCGTAACTGCCCACGCGCAGGTCGCTGGTAAACCGTTGGTGTGTACCGGGTCCGCCGCGACCGCGCCGATCCGCATCGGCGGCGTGGCGGAGCGAGCAGGCGACTTTATCCTGACGTGCACGGGCGGCACCCCCACGGCAGCGGGGCAAACCGTGCTGCCGGTGGGATTCAACTTGACGTTCAGTTCGACGCCCACCAGTCGACTTTTAGCTCCCGGTTGGTCCGAAGCCTTGCTTGTGGTCGACGAGCCGGCGACCTCGTCCCAGCTGTCCTGTTCTACAAGCGATGGCCGCTGCACAATCGCCGGCACGGGCAATGGCGTCGGAACCTACAACGGATCGCCGGGCCGACCTAATGTGTTTCAAGCCAGCGTGTCTGGAAACACGCTGCAATGGCAAGTTCCTTTGGACCCTCCCGGCGCCGGCGGGACGCGGCTTCTGCGCTTCACCAATTTGCGCGTACCTACGGGGCTGCTGGTCGGGGTCGGGATTCAAACGGTGGTCACCACCACCTCTGGACAACTCCCGGTCGGGTTGGCGAACGCCACCCAATTGGTTGCCGAAGTTCGGCCTAGCGTTACGCCGACGGTGACCTCTGTCACATCGCTCAATGGGCAGCTCTCGAGCTTCTCGGTCCAGTTGGCCGAAGGCTTCGTGAACGCGTTCAAAGCGCTCTCATCGGCGGGGCCGATTTTGGCTCCTCAGTCGGCGCCGGGCGGCGTGACTCTGGACTATGAGACCGGCTTCTACAACCCGGCCCTGGACGGCAGTATTCGCGGCGCACTCGGAACGGCGGGCGTCGCCCACAGCGGGACGCGATTGCGCATCCGCCTGAACGCGGTGCCTGGCCAAGTCACCGTCACTGCTCCCTTGACGATCAATATCGGAGTCACCGGTGTGGCTCGCCTGGTCACCACTGATTCCAGTGGGGCCGGGAATTACACGCCGGCCACATCGGGCGTGCTTCCGAACGTCTCCGGTGTGGTCAGCGCAGTGTACGAAATTGTTCAATCTTCTGGCCAAGCCCTGGAGATACTGACCGTTCCGTTTGCCTTGACCTACGGAGTCGGCGCTCCGCTGTTTCCCTCGATCGACGCGGACGTGTCGCTGGCGCCCACCTCGGTGAACACCACTGCCGACACCTCCAGCCCGATTCCTCGGTACACAATCAACCAGATTCAACCTATCCGCATCAGTGAGCCGTTAGTCATCACCACGACGGCGCTCGGTCCCGGTGTGGTGGGCACCGGCTACGCGCAACCCGTCCAAGCTACTGGCGGCGCATCTCCTTACAGCTTCAGCATTACCAGCGGATCCCCTCCTCCGGGCTTGACGCTTTCGACGACGGGCGTGTTGTCCGGCGCGCCGAGTGCTGTTGGTACCTATCGCTTTACGGTCACCGCGCGCGACGCCGCGCAAGTCACTACGACGGCGACGTATTCCGTCTTAATCGCAGCTGCTGGGCCGCTGCAAACCTCCGCGAGTTCCGTCGATTTCTCTGCGCCCCAGGGCGGCAACCCTCCGCCCTCGCGAACGGTGCTGGTCACTGCATCCACAAAAGGCGAAGGGTTCACCATTGCCGTAGATGCCGGGTCGCCGGGTACGGCTACACCCAGTTGGATTCGCGTCACGCCGCCCAGTGGGATCACGCCCGCAGTGCTGACCATCGCCGTCAATCAGGGCGACCTTCCCGCGGGCACTTACAATGCCCGGATTCACGTCGTCGTCGCGGGTAACCCGAATCTGTCGGTCGACATTCCCGTCACGCTCTCCGTCAAGGCCACCGCCCCGAAGCTGGACGCGCTGCCTGCGGTGTTGAAGTTCGATTCACGCTTAGATGGACGCCTGGGCGCGGCCAGCCGGAAGTCCGGATTCATTCTGTTGCGAAACATTGGCGGCGGTGGTGCCATTTCATACGCCACCAGCATCCTGCAAGGCAGCAAGTGGTTGGTGGGTGTAACGCCCTCTTCGGGCCAAGCCGGTCCCAAGAATCCTGGATCGCTGCGTGTGGACGTGGATTCCACCGGGCTAACCCAAGGTGTCTATCGCGACGTACTGCGCGTCACTTCGAACGCAGGCAATGTGGACATCCCTGTGATCCTGCGCGTGGCTCCTAATGGTCCGCTGTTGGACGTGAATCGCACCGGCGTGCGCTTCTCCATCAGTCAATCCGTCGCGTCGCCACAGACTCGCGAAATCAAAGTGCTGAATCGCGATGCGTCGACCACACTGCAGTGGTCCGCTGACGTGATCCGAGGTGGTGAGTATCTGGCTTTGTCCACCACCAGCGGCGCGGCGACGCAGGCGACGCCCGGTTCCTTCCGTATCGGCCTCAAGCCGGCTGCGGCCAGCGTGCAGCCGGGAATCTACACCGGCATCGTGCGCGTATCGGCTCCGGGAGCCGCTTACTCGCCTCGCTATGTCGTTGTTGTGGTGAATGTTCGGGCGCAACTGCAGCCCTCGGACCTGGATCTAGACCCGGGTGGCATCGTGTTGACTGGGATCGCGCGCTCGACGACTCCCCTCTCCCGTAGCGTCGCGTTGAACGCCTCCAGCGGTTCGCCGCTGCCGTATCAAGCAGCTGCGTCCACCGCCGACGGAGCCACTTGGTTAAGCGTCACGCCCGCTTCGGGCAACGTGGTGTCCTCTCAAACCGAGACGCTCACCGTCACAGCGGATCCGCTGAACCTGTCGGCTGGTGTCTATACCGGCGAAGTCACCGTCGCGACCTCCACCGATTCCGAAACCCTCAGCGTCACGCTCATCCTGACCGACGCGGCGGCCGAACAGATCCCGTCCAATGCGCGCGCTGCTGTGTGCAGCCCCAACAAGTTGATCATCGGCAGCACTGGACTCACCAACAATTTCTCCGTGCCGGCGGGCTGGCCTGCTTCCCTCAGTGTGGATGTGCGCGATAACTGTGGCGCACTGGTCAACAACGCTACCGTCGTGGCTCGCTTCACCAATGGCGACCCACCTCTTCCGATGCAACAGGAAAACGGCACCGCGACGTATTCGACGACCTGGCAGCCCGGCACCGCGCTGGCGCAGGCCAACGTCACTATCGATGCCCTGACCGGTGACCTCGGCACGTCTAGCATGACGTTGGTCGGCGGCGTCACGGCGAATGCCGTGCCCAAGCTGTATCGCAACGGCACCATTCACAATCTGGATCCCAAGCTCGGAGGGCTGCTCTCTCCTGGACTGGTGGTGCAGATCTACGGCGAAGCGCTTGCGGGTGTGGCCGAATCGACCGGAAGTGTTCCGCTGTCGACGAACTATAAAGGCACCAGCGTCCTCATTGGCCCTTATGAAGCGCCGTTGTACTACGTAAGCCCGGGCCAATTGGTCGCGCAGTTGCCCAGCGAACTAGCCCCGAACCTTTCGTATCCGATCGTGGTCGTGGCCAACAATCAGGTCACCCTTCCTGACGAAGTGGACGTCGTCGCCGTGCAACCTGGAGTCGCGGCCTTCAGTGATGCCACGCTGATCGCGCAACACTCCGACTATTCTCTGGTGACGCCGCAGAATCCGGCCAAGCGCAATGAGTTCCTGATCATGTACCTGGTCGGGCTGGGTGCAACAAATCCCGCAGTGACCAGTGGTGCGCCTTCGCCCGGCGTGGCTCCTCTGGGGCTTCCTCTGGTCACGCCCACTGTCTCTGTTGGTGGCACGCAAGCGGAGGTAGGCTTCGCTGGACTCACTCCGTTCGGTGTCGGACTCTACCAGATCAATTTCCGCGTGCCTGCCAGCGCTCCGTTGAATACGCCGCTTCAGATCACTGTCCGGCAAGGCGACTACACGGCCAACGTCACCACGCTGACCGTCGCTCAGTAATGAAGCATCTTCGCTGGTTCCTGCCCCTGCAGGCGATTGTACTGGTGTGGATGGCGCCGCGTTTGTCTTACTGGCTGGATGAGATGCTGACGCTACTTGGCACGGTTCAGCCGACGCTCAACGGCATGCTCGACTACAACCGTACGATGGCCGGCGGCACGCCGTTGGTGTTCCTGTTGCCGCGCTGGTCGATGGACCTGTTCGGCAACTCCGCCCTCGCGTTCCGCGTGCCGTCCATCCCGGCAAGCCTCGCCTCGGCACCCGCCATTCTGCTGCTCAGCCGCCGGTTGAACCTGCGCACGCCCATGCTGGCCGTGGCGCTATTCGCAGTGCTCCCTCTCCAACTGCGCTATTCCCTGGAGATTCGCCCGTATTCGTTCGCGCTGTGTGTCACGCTGTGGCTCTCCGTGGCGTTTCTGGAGCGATTCCACGCGGCGGCGTACATCGGCCTCGCGATCGCCGCCGTCCTGGCGCAACCCTACGCGATCTTCATTGTGGTGGCGCATCTCACGTGGGCGGTAATGGAGGATCGTGCCCGTATGCGGACGCCGCTGATCGCCATCGCCGCCAGTGCCGTGATCCTGCTCCCCTGGTACGTCTACTATCGCCAGGACTGGGCCGCCATCAGTGCCGTGCAGGGCATCGCGACGCTGGACCCGCGCGCCCCGCTTGTCTTCCTGCATGAGATCTCTGGTAGCGGCTACATAGGTGCCGCGCTGTTGTTTATCGGCACGATCTTTGGTGCTCGCTGTCCAGATCGCCTGTTCTGGATCTGCTGCTTGCTGGTCCCGCTGGTGGCCGCGCTCGCCGCGAACGCGGTGTTCCACTACTTCTTCTCCGTTCGTCAGGTGATCTATGTGTTGCCTGTGCTGGCGCTGCTGTTTCTCGCCGGGGCGCAATCGCTCGGGCGCGCGGGGCAGACCCTGCTCGCCGCACTCCTCATCGCGTCGTTGTATGCCGACGTGCAATGGTTCCGCAAGCCTCGGGAAGACTGGGAAGCTGCCTCGCATGCGGCTGCGACGCATGTGCAAGCCGGCGGCTGCATGGTGTTCCTGGGGGAAAGCACGCCGCTCTATCTGCACTTTCATCCCGAGCTCGCTCAGCATCGTTGCGACAGCACGTCGATGCGCGTGGTGCTGGGCGTGACCCCTTACGGCGATGCTCGCATGTATCCGGACGCCGTGGCCGCGCTGGAAGCACGCGGCCTGGATCGGCAAGCAGTCCAGGACTTCGCGGGCCCTCGCGTGGAGGTCTTCGCGCCGTGAGCCAGCGCTACGTGCTTCTCAATAAACCCTACGACGTGCTGTGCCAGTTCACCGACTCGACGGGCGAACGCCAGACCCTGGCTGATTTCTGCGAGGTCCCGCGCGTCTATCCCGTCGGCCGCCTCGATCGCGATAGTGAAGGACTGGTCATGCTCACCAACGATGGCTGGATGCAGCACCGACTCTCCGATCCGCGCTATGACCATCCCAAGACCTACTGGGCTCAGGTCGAAGGCATCCCCGATGCGGCCGCACTGCAGCACCTGCGCGACGGCGTCCAGGTGTGGGACGACTTCAAATCCCGCCCCGCGAAAGTGCGCCTGCTCGAAGGCGAACCCGATTTACCCCCGCGCAATCCGCCCATCCGCTACCGTGCCCAGATTCCCACATCGTGGATCGAACTCATCCTCACCGAGGGCCGTAATCGCCAAGTGCGCCGCATGACCGCCGCCGTCGGCTTCCCTACGCTGCGCTTGGTACGGATGAAGATCGGCCCCTTCGAACTCGGTTCGCTCAAACCCGGCCAGTGGCGCGATCTGACTCGCGAAGAACGCGGACGATTGCCGAAGCGCTGAGCGCCGAAACTCCGTTGCCTCAGCCTCCCGCCATCGTGTACACTCGAAAACCGCGCCCTACTCGCGATCCATTCAGAAGGAGCTTTGATGAATCCCCTACTCGGTGAATTCATGGGCACGTTGGTTCTCGTGCTCATTGGCAACGGAACCGTCGCCAACGTCGTATTAAAGAAGACTCTCGGCAACAATTCCGGCTGGCCGGTGATCATCTCGGGCTTCGGCTTCGCCGTCGTGGCGGGCATTTTCGTCGCGCAGGCCTGCGGCAGCCCCGGAGCCCACATCAACCCCGCCGTGACGCTGGCTCTGGCCATCAGTTCCGGCAACTTCGCCGATCTCCCCGGCTTCCTGGTCGCGCAAGTTCTCGGCGCGCTGGTCGGCGCGATCCTCGTTTGGCTGAACTTCATGCCCCACTGGGCGGAAACCGAAGATGCCGGCGGCAAGCTGGCCTGCTTTTCCACCGGTCCGGCGATCAAGAACACTGCCGCCAACTTTATTAGTGAAGCTTTGGGCACGCTGGTGCTAATCATCGGCATCGTGTCGATCGTGAAGGGCGCCGGCGCCACTGCTGGCATGGCTCCGCTGCTGATCGGGCTGCTGGTGTGGGGCATCGGCGCTGGTTTGGGCGGCACCACTGGATTCGCGATTAACCCGGCTCGTGACCTGGGCCCGCGCATCGCTCACGCCATTCTGCCAATCCCGGGCAAAGGCGATTCGAATTTCGGCTACGGCCTGATCGTCCCGGTCCTGGGCGGTTTCGCCGGAGCAATTTTGGCGGGTCTGTTCCTGGCCGCCATGGGCTGGTAGTCCAAGCTCAAGGGGGTGCCTCTACGCCATTTGGCCGGGGGCGCGTCTAGGTCTTTTTCCTGGTCCTTCGTCGCTGAAACTTTGAGCTATAATTCATGAGGTTTCGTTCGACTGACCAAAATTACGCGGTGGCTGAGGCGAGCACCGCGGCGTTCCAGCGAACGCGTCTGAACTCGCGTCACGTTAGTGAAAGTCAGAAGTAGTAAGGAGAGACATAATGCCTACCAATCGTGGTGTAGCGTACATCAAGCCGGGTGAAGTTCAAGTTCAATCCATTGAATACCCGAAGCTCAGAATGCCGAAGAGCGAGACCGATCCGTTCGGCGGCAAGGATGCCCCGCACGGCGTCATCCTGAAGGTCGTCACGACCAATATCTGCGGTTCTGACCAGCACATGGTGCGTGGCCGTACGACGGCTCCGCAGGGCTTGGTCCTGGGCCACGAAATCACCGGCATGGTGGTGGAAAAGGGCAACGACGTTGAGATGCTGGAAATCGGCGACATCGTCACCGTTCCCTTCAACATCGCTTGCGGCCGCTGCCGCAATTGCCGTGAAGGCCTCACCGGCATCTGCTTGACCGTGAATCCCGCTCGCCCGGGCGCAGCTTATGGCTACGTCGACATGGGTGGCTGGGTGGGCGGCCAGGCGGAATACGTGATGGTTCCGTACGCCGACTTCAACCTGATCAAGTTCAACAACAAAGAAAAGGCGATGGCGAAGATCAAGGACTTGACCTTGCTCTCCGACATCTTCCCGACGGGTTTCCACGGTTGCGTCCAGGCGGGCGTCAAGCCTGGTTCCACCGTGTACATTGCTGGCGCGGGTCCGGTCGGTCTCGCCGCTGCCGTGGGCGCGCAGTTGTTGGGCGCTGCCGTCGTCATCGTCGGTGACCTGGTCCCCGAACGCTTGGCGCAGGCCCGCAGCTTCGGTTGCGAAACCATCGACGTCAGCAAGGTCCCGAACCTGGGCGACGCCATCGACCAGATCCTGGGCGAGCCGGTTGTTGACTGCGCCGTTGACGCGGTTGGCTTCGAAGCTCGTGGCCACGGCGCGAACGCGGGCAAGGAACAGCCGGCCACCGTGCTGAACTCCCTGCAGGAAATCGCTCGCGCGGGCGGCTCCATCGGTATCCCCGGCCTGTACGTGACCGGCGATCCGGGTGCTGTGGACGAAAGCGCCAAGATCGGCGCCCTCTCCATCCGCATCGGTCTCGGCTGGGCGAAGTCGTGCTCCTTCCACACGGGCCAGTGCCCGGTCCTGCGTTACAACCGCAACCTGATGATGGCCATCATGCACGACAAGGTGCAGATCGCCAAGGCTGTGAACGTGACCATGATCAGCCTGGACGAAGCTCCGCAGGGCTACAAGGACTTCGACAAGGGCGCGGCGAAGAAGTTCGTCATCGACCCGCACGGCATGACCAAGTAAGCACTGTTCATTTGTTTCGAACTGCGCCGGAAGAGGGAAACCTCTTCCGGCGTTTTCGTTTATACTCTGCTGAGGTTGCTATGAAACTCACCACGTTGGGACTCGCCTTTTTCTCCGCTGCTGCGTTCGCGCAGGTGCCCGCGGATGTGGCCAAGAAGCTGATCAATATCGGGGACGGCGTTTGCGTCCCGCAGACCGCCCAAGTATACCGGCCGATGCACGGGAATCCACCGTACAAGGGTGTGAACATCGTGCGCGATATCTCCTTTGGGCCGGATAAGCAGGATGTCGCCGACGTGTTCTCGCCCGAAAAGGGCGGGGGCAATCGCACCGTGTTGCTGTACTTGCCGGGCGGGGCGGGGAACAAGCTGCAGGGTGGGCCCAACGGCGACGTCTTCTACGACAACATCGGGCTGTGGGGCACCAAGAATGATATGGTCGTGGTGCTGATGCAGCGTCACGCCGGTGTGAATTGGGATGATCCGGCCAAGGATGTGTCGCGTCTGGTGCAGTGGATTGGAGACAACATTGCAAAGTATAAGGGCAACCCGAATCGCGTGTTCCTGTGGTCGCAGTCGGCCGGCAATGGTCCCGCGGGCACCTACGTCGGTCACTCCGAAGTATGGGGGCCGAAGGGTGTGGGCTTGAAGGGCGTCGTGTTCATGTCGCCTCCGGGCTTCAGCATCCTGCCGGCGGTCGTGCCTGCTTCGGGTCCTGCGAAACCGTGCGGACAGCCGGATGGTTCGCCGACGCCTGCGCCTGCCGCAGCGAAGGGTGGCGATGGCAAGGGTGGAAATGCGAAGGGCGGAAAAGGTGCACCGCCGCAACAGCCGGACGCGGCAACGTTGCTGGCGCGCTCGAATCTTGCGGGTTTGATCAAGACTCCCATTCCGTACTTCCTGTGCGAAGCCGAGCTCGATTCGCCGAACGTGCTGGCATTCGTCGCCACGTTGCGCGCGGAGCTTACCAAGGGCGGCCACGCGCCCACCTACGTGAACTTCAAAGACCACAGCCACATCTCCGAAGTGATGGCGCCGAACACGAAAGACACTAGCGTCACCGGCCCCATCCTGAAGTGGATGAAGAGCGTAAAGTAGTCTCGATTAAGGGTTTCCCGCGCGGCGGACGATCATCTTCTTAGATGAGCCGCCGCGCGACTGACCTATTGTTTGCCTTCCTGATGGGCCTCGCGCTGTTCGCCCTGTCGATGGCCACCCCAAACATCGCCGGTGGCGACGACGCCTATCGCCATGTGCGCTTCGCCCATCGCCTGATTACGGATACGCAAGCCGCGCTGGCCGATCCCTGGCATCTCGAATACCTGTGGCCGAAGCCCGTCGATATCTGGTTCGGCTACCACTTGCTGCTGGCGCCGTTGACCCTGATCCTGCCTTTGGTTCTGGCCGCGAAGGTGGTGGGCACGCTGGTCTGGACCGCGACTGTGTTCGCGCTGGCCCGATTCCTGGACGCCTTGGGTGTGGCTTGGCGTCATGCGTGGGTCGTGCTGGTGGTGGCTGGCAGCGGAGTGGTGCTGTACCGCGCCATGCTGATGCGGCCGTTTCTGTTGTCGCTGCTGCTTG
The DNA here is from genome assembly GCA_947467395.1 of Bryobacterales bacterium. Taxonomy (GTDB): domain Bacteria; phylum Acidobacteriota; class Terriglobia; order Bryobacterales; family Bryobacteraceae; genus Palsa-187. The sequence continues at coordinate 11,975 of CANIIC010000042.1, read as the reverse complement.
TGATTCTCGCGATTCGTTACACGCTCGAAGAGAAGCCCTGGCACCTGGCGTTGGTCTCGGCGCTGCACGCCTGTTCGTATTCGATCTTCTTCCTGCCGGCCATGCCGGTAGGTCTGTACTTGCTGGTTCGGAGGAGCACACGGTCCCTACTGCTGTGCGCGGCTTGTGGGGTCGGCCTTGCTGCGGGACTGGTGGTGAATCCGTTCTTCCCTGAAAACGCGTGGTTCGCCTGGGCCGCTGCGTATACAAGATTGGGGCCGGACGTGGCTCGGCTGTTAAAGGTGGGCGGGGAAGTGCTGCCGCTCAGTGTCTGGTGGTTGGTGGCCTCCATTCCTACGTTGATCGTGTGGGTGGCCGCCATTCTGGTGCTCGCCTGGCGCTGGCGCGTGAAGCGCCCGACCGCCGGGGAGTGGGTGTTGCTCGCGCTGTCCCTGTTCTGTCTGGCGGTCAGTTCCCGGGCGGCTCGTATGTTCGATTTCTACACGCCGGCCGCAGGGCTCTTTGCCGCGGTCGTGCTGGGTCCGTCGGTGTTGCAGCAGCGCGAGCGCTGGCGCTTCGCCTTCGGCGCGCTGTTCCTGCTGGCAGCGGCGAGTCTGATTCCGTCCTTGCAGGCCGTTCGGTCGGCGCCTTCGGTCGATCGCTATCGCGGTGCCGCGGAATTCCTGGCGAAGCAGCCGGATGCTGTGGTTTGGAACACGCAGTGGCAGCAATATCCGTTCCTCTATTTCTGGAACTGGCAGAGTCGCTATCTGACGGGCATGGATCCGACGTTGTTCTACAACCTCGATCAGAAGCGCTACTGGGAGTGGCGCAAGTTCGCCGATGACGATGCCGCCAATGCGCCCGTGCAACAGTTGCTGCAGGAGTTCGGCGTCACGCACATCGTCGTGGATCAGCGCATCACGCCGAATCTGGGTGCGGCGTTGGAACATGCGGGTTCGCGGAAGGTGTTCGAAGAACAGAACCTGCTGGTGTTTCAGGCCCGCTAGCGAATATCCTGAAGGCATGCGGATATGGTGTGCCTCGGTTGCGTTGCTGGTTGGAATCGCGCTTTATGCGCAGTCACCCGTGGCCCCGGTTCGTACAAAGAGTGTGCCCAAAGCCGCACCGAAGGTATCTCCCGAGGAAGCGGCTGCGCGCACCTTGCTGAACTCCATGACTCTGCGCGATCGCGTGGCTCAACTGGTGATCGGTGTCGTCAATGGCGATGTCTACAGCACGGATTCAGCGGAGTACAAGCGTTACAAGCACTGGATCGCGGATCTGCGGCTGGGCGGGCTGATCGTGAACAACGATGTGGAATTCGGCTCGGCCCGCAACGCGAATCCGTATGCCATGGCCGTATTCCTGAATCAGATGCAACGCCTTTCGAAGGTGCCTCTGATCATTGGTTCGGACTTCGAACGCGCGGCTTCCATGCGCGTCACCGGCGGCACGCAATTCCCGCACGGGATGGCGTTCGGTGCGACGGGAGACGTGGAGAATTCGAAGTACGAAGGCTTGATCACGGCTCGCGAGGCTCGTGCGCTGGGCGTGCATTGGGTGTTTGCGCCGGTTGCGGACGTGAACAATAACCCCAAGAACCCTGTGATCAACATCCGTTCCTATGGTGAAGATCCGGAACAAGTCTCCGCGCACGTAACGGCTTTCATCGAAGGTGCGCACATGGATCCGGCGGCCAAGGTGCTCGTCACGGCGAAGCACTTCCCTGGTCACGGCGATACCGATGTCGATAGTCACCTGGGCTTGCCGCGATTGCCGATCGGGCGTGACCGCATGGATGCGATGGAACTCAAGCCGTTCCGCGCTGCGATCGCCAAGGGTGTCGATTCGATCATGACCGCGCACATGGCCGTGCCGATGCTGGACGATTCCGGAATGCCCGCGACCGTGTCGCCGAAGGTGTTGACCGACCTGCTGCGCAAGGAGCTTGAGTTCAAAGAAATCATCGTTACCGATGCGATGAACATGCAGGGGCTGGCCGAGCTGTTTAACTCGGGCGAAGGCTCGGTACGTTCGTTGATGGCCGGCGCGGATGTGTTGCTGATGCCGCCTGATCCGGAGCAAGCGATTCGAGCGGTGATCGATGCTGTCAATAAGGGACGGCTTACGCGCCAGCGCATCAATGACAGCGCTCTGCGGGTGCTCCGGGCAAAAGTACGGCTGGGGTTATTGAAGAAGAAGCTGGTCGACCTGGACGCGATTGCGAATGTGTTGGGTTCCGAGGAAGCTGCGGAAAAGGTGCAGCATATTGCGGATCAGGCGGTGACTCTATTGAGGAATGAGAACAACGTCGTGCCGCTGGCGGCGTCTTCGCAACCGTGCCTCGTGTTGATCAACAGTTTGCGCATCTCGCAACAAGGGCAACGTCTGGTGCGCGACTTCCGACGCAAGGTTCCCAATGGTCAGGTGTTTACGGTGGACACGGGCATGCCCTACAGTGCGTTGGAAGCAGTGGTGGATCAGGGCAAGAGCTGCACGTCGGTGGTTGCGGCATCCTTCGCGGCCATCACCGCAAACACGACCGATGTGAATCGCATGATTCAGAAGTTGATCGATGGTCCGGTGCCCGTGGTCATCGCGACCTTCAATGATCCCTACATGGGTGCCGCGTTCCCGAAAGCAGCGGCGTATCTGACGCCCTTCAGCTCGGCTCCCTCGGCAGAAGTAGCCGTGGCGAAGGCGTTGTTTGGCGAGATCGACATCCAAGGTCACACGCCCGTGTCGATCCCTCAAGTGGCCGTGCTGGGCACCGGCATCGCCGTGTCACGCAGGCGCTAGGCGCGCCAGAGCAGCAGCGCGGCGTACACGGCGGGAACGCTGAACAAGCTGGAATCCACACGATCCAGCCAACCACCGTGACCAGGCAGCATCGTGCCGCTGTCCTTTACCCCGGCGCCGCGCTTGAACGCGGATTCACTGAGGTCGCCCAGTTGCCCCGCAATGTTGGCGACAGCGCCAATTCCTGCAACTGGCAGCAGAGCTTCGTTGGGTAGCAGATAGTGCGCGTATATGACGGCGGCCAGCGTGCCTCCGACGATGGAAGCGATGCCGCCTTCAACCGTCTTACCCGGACTCACTCTCGGAGCCAGTTTCACGCGACCGAACGCTTTGCCGACGTACATAGCGGCTGTGTCGCCGGCCCAACTGACCACCAGCGCAATCATCAGCCAGTGTGGATCGATCGCGCGCAGTAAAACGCCGCAGCGCCATGCGCCGAAGATGTAGAGGATGCCCAGGACGGCCGTGGCCGCTGACGGCAGGGCTTGCGCGAGGTTCGCGACGCGCATCTTCCAGGCCATGATCCCGGCGGTCAGGACGACCAGGATGGGGAAGACCGGCTCCGGGACCGTCAGTACGGCGAGTCCCGCGATCATCCCCAGCCACCCGGTGCGTACGATGCCCTGTGCTCCGGCGATGGTGTCGAACTCATGATACGCGCCCATGCCGACTAGGCCGATGACCAGCAGGAAGATCCAGGAAGGCGCCCACAGGACGGCCCACACCACCGTCGGGATCAACACCAAGGCTGTCAGGATGCGCTTCATGAGTGAGCCGCGTTGACCGCTTCGCGCGAACCGAGTCCACCGAAGCGCCGGTCACGCTTTTGGTAGTCAAGAACGGCTTTCAGAAGTTCGCGCTGCGAGAAGTCCGGCCACAGGGTGTCGGTGACGTAGAGTTCGGCGTAGGCGATCTGCCACAGCAGGAAGTTGCTGACGCGCATTTCGCCGGAGGTGCGGATCAGGAGGTCGGGGTCGGGTTGGCCTGCGGTGTAGAGGTGCGCCGAGACCGTTTCTTCGGTGATCTCCAGTGGAGCGATGCAGGACTTCTCGACCATGGCCTTGACGGCGTCGACGATCTCCGCGCGGCCGCCGTAGTTGATGGCGATATTCAGTTTCAGTCCCGTGTTCGGGGCGCAGCGGCGGATGGCGGAATCGAGGGCTTCCTGGACAGCGGAAGGCAGCGCGTCCAGCCGGCCGATCGCGCCAAACTGCACGTTGTTGCGCATCAGTGTTCCGATTTCAAGTCGCAGGTAGGCGCGCAGCAGGCGCCACAGCATGTCGACTTCAGGGCGGGGACGCTTCCAGTTTTCGACGGAGAAGGCGTAGAGCGTCAGGGCTTCGACCCCGAGGCGCGCGCAGGTTTCGACCGCAGTGCGTACCGACGGCACGCCGGCTTTGTGTCCGGCGACGCGCGGCAGATTGCGCTGCGCGGCCCAGCGACCGTTGCCATCCATGATGATGGCGACGTGGCGCGGAATGCGGTCGGGATCGATCTCGCGCGCCAAGGCCAGATCGGGATGATCGGGCGCAAGCGCGTCCAGAAGTGCCTGCATGCGTAACTCTCTATGGTAACAATGAGTCCCTTGGGCGACTCTAGCTTTGTATTACAAAGTCCTTGACAGATATGCGGATTCGCGGCAAGATGAGGCCATGGCACCGGTTCATCCGATCCGCAAAACGCCGCCCGAGCCGACGCCGATCCACGAGCACGCGATCGATAACTTGCGCTACATCCGCGAAACGATGGAGCGGGCAGGGTCCTTCACGGCCGTCCCTGGTTGGGGCGGCATTGCAATGGGTGTGACCGCGCTGATCGCCGCCGCGTTTGCGTCACACGCGACGTCGCGGGAGAGTTGGTTGACGATCTGGTTGATCGAAGGGGCGGTGGCGATCGCGGTGGGTGCGGGCGCGCTGTGGCGCAAGGCGTTGTCTGCAGGCCTGCCGTTTTGGTCGGCCCCTGCACGAAAGTTTCTGTTCAGCTTCCTGCCGCCGTTGATCGCAGGCGCGATTCTGACACTGGCATTGTGGCGGGCCGGAACTGTCGCGGCGATTCCGGGCGCGTGGCTGATGTTATACGGCGCAGGCGTGATCACGGGCGGAACATTCTCCGTTCCCGCGATTCCGGTGATGGGCGCGTGCTTCCTCCTGGAAGGCGCGGCGGCGTCCTTGATGCTGCCGAACGCGGCGTCATTGGTGTGGGCCGATGTCTGGTTGGGCGCAGGCTTCGGCGGACTGCACATTTTGTTTGGAGCCATTGTTGCCCGGAGGTACGGTGGCTAAAGCGCTTTCGCGCGCGGCAGAACCGGCGCCGCGTTTAAAGAAGACGACCCCGGAAGCGATCCCGGAGTTTGACCGGCTGATTCACGAGCGGGCTCGACTGGGTATTGTGAGCGCGCTGGCGGCGAACGAGTCCCTTACCTTCAACGACCTAAAGCGGTTGCTGGCGACGACCGATGGCAACTTAAGCGTGCATGCGCGCAAGTTGGAAGAGGCGGGCTACATCACGTGTTCGAAGTCGTTTGAAGGCCGCCTCCCGAAGACCGAGTACGCGCTGAGTTCGACGGGCCGCAAGGCACTGGAAAAATACCTGAACCACATGGAAGCCCTGATCCACGCGATGCGTCCGCAGCAGAAGGAACGTCCTGAATGAGTTCGAATTCGCTACATGCGGCCATCATCATGGATGGCAACGGGCGCTGGGCTCGGGAACGCGGTTTGCCGCGGGTTGCGGGGCATAGGGAAGGCGCCTCGGCAGTTCGGCGCGTCATTGAAGCTGCCCCGGATTTCGGGATTGGCACTCTGACGCTCTACTCGTTCTCCGAAGACAACTGGAGCCGTCCACCACGTGAAGTTTCGGCGCTAATGAAACTGCTGGGGCTCTATCTGGCGCAGGAAACGAATCGCTGCATGGAGACGGGTGTGCGCCTCACAGCGATTGGACGTCGCGATCGATTGCCCGCTCAATTGGTGGCGCGGCTGGAAGACACGGAGCGAAAGACCGCGAAGGGAACGCGCCTACATCTTCGACTGGCCCTCGATTATTCCTCGCGAACCGCGATTCTGGACGCTGCTCGCAAGCTCAATGGCACGGCGACCGAGGAGTCGTTATCGAAGCTACTTGGTCCGGACGTGGATCTGTTGATCCGTACGAGTGGGGAGCAGCGCCTGAGCGATTTTCTCCTGTGGGAATGCGCCTATGCGGAGCTGATTTTTACGCCTCGCATGTGGCCTGCGTTCGGGCGTGAAGACTTGGCCCAGTGCGTGGAAGAATTTCATCGCCGTGATCGCCGTTTCGGCGGTTTAGGGCCGACGGAAAGTGTCCTGCGTACGGCGTAACCCTACTTCGCTTCTTTGTTACACTCGGCTCAGGCGAGCCATGAACCGATTCCTCAAATTCGGCGCTGCACTGGTTGCGTTAGTGGTTCTCGCGCTCATGGCACTACCGTTTCTCCTCGACGCGAACCGTTACAAGCCTCTTCTGGAACAGCGACTCAGTCAGGCGCTGGGACGCACCGTTACGATCGGGAATTTGAGCTTGGCGCTGCTGTCCGGCGGTGTGTCCGCCTCAGACCTTCGCATTTCCGAAGATCCCAAGTATGGTCAAACGCTGTTTCTTTCCGCGAAGGCACTGAATGTTGGCGTCGACATGCGCGCGTTGATTTTCGATCGTGCCCTGAAAGTGCAAGGGTTGACCGTGGACGAGGCGAATATTTCGCTACTGCAGGACGCCCAAGGTGATTGGAACTTCTCTAGCCTGGGTGCTGCGGCTGCGCCTGCCGCAGCGGTTCCGACACCCGCGCCCGCGCCTGCGGAACAGCCCGTGGCTCTCACGGTTCAGCTGATCCAGATCACGAAGTCGAGTGTGCATCTGGTGAGCGGCGGTGCGAAACGCGATTTCACGGACGTCAATTTTGAACTGCGCGATGTTTCGACTACCGCGGCAGTTCCGTTTTCGCTAAGTGCAAACGTCGGGGGCGGGGGAGCGGTGAAGCTGAGCGGCAAAGCCGGCCCGGTGGTTGCTGCGAACACGGCGGAGACTCCGTTCGACGCGCAGATTGAGATCAACAGCCTGGATCTAGCGAAGGCGGGCTTCACCAGCGCGGCATCGGGTATGGGCGGCGTGTTGAAGTTCAACGGCACGGTGAATTCGAACGGGAAGACCGCGGCACTCAATGGCGCCGCGACCATCGATCAGCTGAAGATTTCGGCGAAGACTCCTGCGGCGAGCCGGCCGGTGGCCGCGAATCTGGCAATCGCGCATGATCTGAAAACGCGGCGCGGGAACATCGCGAAATCGACGCTGAAGATCGGGTCTGCCTCGGCCATGATTGCCGGAGACTACAACTTGGCGGGTTCGACTGCGAGCGTGAACGCGACGCTGACCGGATCGAAGCTTTCAGTTCCGGAACTGCTGCCGTTCCTGCCCGTGTTCGGTGTGGAACTGCCGACGGGGGCCACGCTGGAAGGCGGTACGCTGAGCCTGGATGTGGCGTCGCGTGGTGCGATGGATCAGTTAGCGACCTCGGGGACGATCAAGATAGAAGGCGCGAAACTGGCGCACTACAACCTGGGCTCGAAGTTGAAGATCATCCAGGATCTAGCAGCGATTCCTGTTTCGGATTCGACGGACATTCAGACGGTGGCTACTCGCTTCGAGAATTCCCCGGCGGGAACTACGCTCAAGGAGATTCAGTTCTTGGCCCCTAGCGTCGGGCAACTGTTCGGTGAAGGCAGCATCACGCCGCAACACGCGTTGGATTTCCGGATGAAGGCCGTGGTGAAGACAGGCGGATTACTGGCGGCGGCCTTGCAGCAACGCGGAGAAACCACCACGGTCCCGTTCTTCATTCAAGGCACTTCGGCCAACCCGGTGTTCAAGGCGGATGTGAAATCGCTCACCAACGAGAAACTGCAGCAGGCCATCAAGAATCCGGAGGGCGCGATCAAGAACGCGAAGGAAGCGGTGAAGACGTTCCAAGGGATTCGCGACCTGTTCAGGAAGGCTCCGAAGCAAGCGGAGCAGCGACCGCAGCAGTGAAGCAGAGCGTAATCACTGTTCCGGTTGTTCGCGTGAGCGGCGAGACTACTCGCGAACAAGACTTCGTGGCCGTGGAAGAGCCGCTGCAGATTCGTTTGAACGACACAGATCTGGCCATCACTATGCGCACGCCGGGCCACGATGAGGAACTGGCTGCAGGCTTCCTGTTCACGGAGGGGATTCTTCCCGGGCGTGACGCGATCACTTCGATCGAAACGGGTGACAACTCCATTTCGATCACGCTCACATCCGATGCTTCTCCCGACCTCTCCGCGCAGACGCGCCACTTCTACCTGACGTCCAGTTGCGGTGTCTGTGGCAAGGCTTCGGTGGATGCGTTGGTGGCTGCGGGTTGTTCCGCGCTGCCTCGCGATACTCCGAAATTCGCGGCGTCCGTCCTGCACGGCCTGCCCGCCGCGCTCCGTGCGACCCAAGCCGTGTTCGATCGCACCGGAGGCCTGCATGCGGCAGGATTGTTCGATCTCAGCGGTCAATTGCAACTGGTCCGCGAAGATGTCGGACGGCACAATGCCGTGGACAAGTTGATCGGCCGCAGCGTGCTGGATGGCAAGGTTCCGCTGCACAACTCGATCCTGATGGTCAGCGGCCGTGTCAGCTTTGAACTGGTGCAGAAGGCCCTGATGGCCGGGATCCCGGCCTTAGCCGCAGTCGGTGCTCCGTCAAGCCTGGCCGTCGAAACCGCTCTGCGTTTCGGGATGACGCTCGCGGGCTTCGTGCGCGATGGGCGGTTCAATATTTACGCCGGCGAGAATCGATTGGCGTAAGCCACCAATGCTACATTCGTAGTTCTGCGACCTCTTTCGATCACTCATGTGGATTCGGAAACTACTTGGCGCGGCGGGCAGCAATCGCTGCTGACGCTGGCTCGGGGCCTGCGAACTCGCGGCCATGCGCAGACTATCGTGTGTCCGGAGGCGAGCGCACTTGCCGAGCGGGCGCGTGCGGAAGGGTTCGATGTGGTCGCGAAGTGTCGTCGGGTTGGGGACATCGTTCACGCGCATTCTGGCCGGGCGCACAACGCGGTTCTTCGCGCGACCCTGGGGGCGAAGCTGAAGCGCGTGGTCACGCGGCATGTGGCGTTTGCACCCAGTAGCCCTCTGATCCATCGCCTGAAGTACACGAAAACCTGTGACGGAATCATCGCGGTATCGGACGCTGTCCGCGCGGTGCTGATTGGCTCCGGAATTCCGAGCAGTCACATCGAGGTGATCCACACTGGCATCGAACTGCCTGCGCGTGTCGGGGCGAGGCCAACCTTCGGCCCGATTACCGTCGGCCACATGGGGGCGTTCAGCAGGGAGAAGGGGCAGGAGACGATCGTCGCGGTGGCTCGTGAACTACCACAGGTTCGCTTTGTGCTGGCGGGCGAAGGTCCGCTGCGCGAGGAGTTGCAGGGATCGGCACCGAAGAATGTTGAGTTCCCCGGTTTTGTCGGCGACGCGGCTGCGTTCTTGGAGCAGTTGGACGCGTTTGTCATGCCGTCGCGATCAGAAGCGTGGGGTTTGGCGGCGCTGGAGGCGATGGCCCATGGCGTCCCAGTGATCGCCAGCGATATTCAAGGGTTGGCCGAGATTGTCGAGCGGGGCAAGAGCGGATGGTTGGTCCCGAGCGGCGATGTCGAGGCTTGGACGCGCGCGATTGGGGCCTTGACGCGAGCCGAGTTGGCGGAGTTCTCCGAAGCGGCCCGGACGCGCGCTGCGCAGTTCACCGTCGCACAAATGGCGGAACAAACCGAGCGATTCTACGCTCGCCTGCTTGAATTATGATGAGGGTATGAAACCTTCCCTTCTGCTGCTGGCGATTGCGGCAGCTCCCGCGCTGCTGGCCGACGACCTTCCGGAAGGCAAGGGCAAAGAGTTGGTCGCGAAACAGTGTGTGGCGTGTCACGGCATCGAGCATGTGACTGCGCATCGCGACAACAAGGACGGCTGGGATGCCGTAGTCGCCTACATGGTTTCGCGCGGCATGCCGGCGGCGGATGCGGACGTCGCCGTGATGGTCGATTACCTGGCCAAGTCCTTCCCCTCGGACAAGAAACTCGCCGAGAAGTAGTTCGAAACCTCCTGATCTTCGGCTCGGCCCGGCGGTATCATGAGTGAGAGCTTCACTTCAAAAGGAGAGATTCAATTCATGCGTAAAGTCGTATCGACAGTTCTCGCGCTACTGGTGGCTGTCGCCATCGTGGGCGCGCAAGATAAGGGCAAGGGCGGTGGTGGCAAAGGCGGCGGCAAGGGTGGTTTCACACTTCCCCCCTCCATCCAGGTGACGGTAACCGGCGTCGGTGCCAACGGCATGTACCCGGCCGCGAACGCGAGCCCCAACCCTTCGCCGGAAATTAAGTGGACCACCGTTCCTGCCGGAACGCAGTCGTTCACGGTTCTGCTGCACGATCCCGATCCGGTGGTGAACAAGGCCGCGACCACGGACGTGACGCACTGGGTGATCTTCAACATCCCCGGCACTGCGACGGGTCTGCCCGCGGGCGTGAAGGCCGGCGAACTGCCGGACGGCACCAAGCAGGGCAACAACATCACCAACCAGCCGTCGTACATGGGCCCCGCCCCGCCGGCCGGCCACGGTCTGCACCACTACACGTTCGAAGTGTGGGCGCTCGACACGAAGCTCGACCTGCCCAATGGTGCCACTCGTGACGCTGTGATGAAGGCAATGGACGGTCACGTGCTCGGTAAGGGCATGGTGATCGCGCCGTACGAAAACAAGTAAAGGAGATGGGGGCAGCTTCGGCTGTCCCCTTTCACCATGGATCGTTTCAAGCCTTCCCGCCGAGCAGTTCTCGCCAGCGCCGCAGTGGTCCCCGTTGCGGCGCTAACGAGTTCGGCTCAGACCGCACCTGTTCCTGAGGGTGCGCTGACGGCTGGCCAGCTCAAGACGTTGGAAGCATTCGTCGATCGACTGATTCCAGCCGATGAGCTGGGTCCCGGAGCTGCGGCCGCTGGCGCGCATCTCTACATTCACATTCAGCTCGCCGGGTATCTGGCGGGCGAAAAGGCTGCCTTCGTCGGCGGCCTGGATGGCATTGATGCGTACGCAAAGCGCGTGCACAACGCAGCCTTCGCCGATCTCGCGCCCGCGCAAAAAGACTCGATTCTGACCGCCATGGAAGGCAACACGCTCGAAGGCGTCGCCAATTCGCGCAACTTCTTCACTCGCGCCCGACGCCTGACGCTCGAGGGAACCTTCGGCGACCCGCATTACGGCGGGAACCGTAACGGCATCGGGTGGGATATCATCCGCTACCCCGGCCCGCGTCCGGCCGTGGGTCCGGAAATGCAACAGCTCGGCAAGGCGGCCGAGCCATACCGCCGCTCCGCTTGGGGCGCATCCGAGCACGACCACTAAAGAGTTTTGAAGTACGGAGGAACTTTATGAAACGTTTGATTCTACTCTTCGCCACGGCGATCGCCGCCTTGGCGCAGCCCGCAATCACCGCTGTTCTGGATGGTGGAGCTTACACCAGCGACGTCGCGCAAGGCAGCGTATTTGTGGTCAAAGGTACCGGGCTGAGTGCTGCGGGCTTCGTTCAGGCGACGGCCCCAAACTATCCAACGACAGCCGGTCTAAATAACGTGCGGATCGCCCTTACCGCGGTGAGCGGTGGAGCTGTTGTGAACGCGTTCATGGTTTATACCTACAACCTGAGTGGAGTGAACCAGCTGGCAGCCGTTCTTCCGTCAAACGCGGCTACGGGAGCTTACGACGTTCGCGTGATCAATAATGGCGCTTCGTCATCGGCTTTCCGCGCGAATGTTGTCGCTCGCAAGCCTGGAATCGTGACTGCGGACGGCAGCGGCTCCGGCATCGCGCAGGCGACCATCGGCGCTGATTTCGGCGCTCTGATTCGCACCTCGAACACCGGCAAGATCGGCGCCTTCAATACACGTCCTGTATATCCTGGCGAGCGTGTCGACTTCTGGGGTACGGGTTTGGGCGCGGATCTGGCCTCGGACACCGGCGGATCATCTGGGGATCTGACTGCAGCCGGTGCCATTCGTGTTGTTCTGAACGGCGTCGATATCGTCCCGGCGTATGCGGGTCGTTCTCCTGGTTATCCTGGGCTCGATGAAATCGTGATCATCATCCCGTCGAATGTGGTTCTGGATTGCACCGTCTCC
>CANIIC010000041.1 GCA_947467395.1 Bryobacterales bacterium | reverse complement strand
CTTCTTGCCGGCGGCCTGAGCGGCTTCGGCATACCAGGTGGCCTGCTGGGCGTGATCGACCGCAACCATCGCGCAGGCCTGGACGGCGCGGGCGATCTTCGCGGGGTCAGCTAAGGGCGACGTGAGATGGATTCCGGGGATTCCGGCAGCGGCCATCAGTTCGGCTTCGGCAATGGTTGCGACGCAGACGCCGATGGCTCCGGCGGCGATCTGACGTTTGGCGATCTCCGGGCATTTGTGCGCCTTGGCGTGGGGGCGTAGGTTCTTCCCGGTGGCTTTCATTTTCTCCGCCATGCGAGCGACGTTGGCTTCGAACAGGTCCAGGTCCAGAATTAACGCAGGGGTCGAAATCTCATGAATCGTAGGCACCTGCTCATTATCGCCCGTGATACTCTGCGGGAAGCGACAACCGCCTTCCTGTCATGAGTGATCTTCTCCACGCACTTTCGAAGCTAGATGCCGAAGTTCGCTTCGACCAGATGTATCGCGCGCTGTATTCGACGGACGCCAGCGTGTACAAATTAATGCCCACCGGGGTGGTGATTCCACGCACGCGGGCTGCGCTGATCGATGCGGTGAAATTGTGCCGCCAGCACAACGTCACCATCACGATGCGCGGGGGCGGGACGTCGCAGGCTGGGCAGGCGATCGGCGAAGGCGTGGTGATCGATTGCTCCAAGTACCTCAACAAGGTGTTGGAAGTAAATGTGGACGAACGCTGGGCGCGCGTGGAACCGGGCGTGGTGCTGGATGAGTTGAACGCGCAACTCGCGCCGCTGGGGTTCCGGTTCGCTCCCGATATTTCGACGGCCAGCCGGGCGACGATCGGCGGCATGATGGCGAACAATTCAGCCGGCGCGCGCAGCGTGATCTACGGCACCACCGTGCATCACGTGCTGGAGCAGACCGTGCTCCTGGCGGATGGCAACATCGTGGAGTTCAAGGATCGCGCTCGGGGGGATGTTCCTGCGGGCAACACGCTGGAAGCCCAATGTTATCGAACAGTATTGGAACTGGCGGAACAGCACGCGGAAGAAATTGACCGGCGCTTTCCGAAGGTGATCCGGCGCGTGGGCGGCTACAACCTGAACGAGTTCACGCCGGACAGAGCGACCATCAATCTTTCGAAGATGATGGTGGGTTCCGAAGGGACGCTGGCTGTGGTGCTGGATGCCAAGGTGAATCTGGTGCCACTCCCGAAGGCCAAGGCGGTGATGGTGATCGGCTTCGCGGATCTTCTCGAAGCATTGTCCGCGACGCCCCTGATCCTGGAGCACAAGCCGTCGGCGGTCGAGATCATGGACAAAGCGATCCTCGACAACACGCGACAGAACGCGACACTGGATGCGATCCGGAATACATTCATCAGCGGGGATCCGGCGGCGACGTTATGCATCGAGATGTACGCGGACCGCAAGGAAGACTTGCCCCCGAGGCTCGCGGCACTGGAGGCGGATCTACGCGGACGAAACACCGGCACATTCTTCTATCCGGAGACTGATCCGGTGAAGCAGCAGCGGGTGTGGCACTTGCGCGAGGCCGCGCTGGGGCTGTCGATGGCGGTGAAGGACGACGCAAAGTCGATTTCGTTCGTCGAAGACACGGCGGTCAACCCGGAGAAGCTGAGCGAGTTCATCGGCCGCTTCATGAAGATCATTGACGGACATGGAACCACTGCCGGCGTGTACGCGCACGCATCGGTGGGTTGCTTGCACGTGCGTCCGGTAGTGAACATGAAAACCGCTGACGGGGTGGCGAAGTTCGAAGCCATCGCCAATGATGTGGCGGATCTGGTGCTGGAATACGGCGGCTCGCTTTCTGGCGAGCATGGCGACGGCTTGGTGCGAAGCCCGTTCATGCGCAAGATGTTCGGGGATGCGCTGTACGAGGCATTTCGCGAGATTAAGCGGACGTTCGATCCGGAGAATCTCTTCAATCCCGGCAAGATTACAGATGCTCCGCCAGTAACTTCGAATTTGCGGTTCGGTGCGGGCTACAAGTCGGCGAATCCGTTCACGTTTTTCGATTACTCAGATTACGGCGGGATGGGCGGCGCGGTGGAGATGTGCAGCGGCGTCGGCGCGTGCCGCAAGAAGTTGTCGGGAACGATGTGCCCGTCCTACATGGCGACGCGCGATGAGAAGGATTCGACGCGCGGGCGCGCGAATGTGCTGCGTCAGGCGATGACCGGGACGCTGGGTGAAGCGGGGCTGGGCGATGCGGGCGTATACGAAGTGCTCGACCTGTGCTTGGAGTGTCGCGCGTGTAAGGCAGAGTGTCCGGTGGGCGTGGATGTGGCTCGGTTCAAGAGCGAGTTTCTGGCCGACTACTACACGCGGCACGGCACGCCGCTGCAGGCGAAGGCGCTGGGCGGGATCGCGAAGTCGGCGGTGCTGGGAAGCATGTTCGCTCCGGTGTCGAACTGGGTGGCGTCGGCGACGGCTGGATTCCTGGGCATCGATTCACGGCGTAAAGTTCCCGAGTTTCGTCGCGACACGTTCATGAAGTGGGCGGCAGGCCGCAAGGCGGGGACGCAGAAGGTGACGATCTTCGCGGACACGTTCACGAATCATTACGATCGCGAAATCGGCATCGCGGCGGTGGAGTTGCTGGAGCGCGCGGGCATCACGCCTTCGATTCGACGGCCCGGTTGCTGCGCGCGTCCTGCGATTTCGAAGGGGCTGCTGACCGATGCTCGGGCGACGCTGGAGCAGACCATCGCTGCTCTGTATCCGCTGGTGCAGAGCGGCGAGAAGATTTTGTTCCTGGAGCCGAGCTGTTTGTCTTCGATCAAAGAAGACGCGGCGTCGCTGCTGCGGGGTGAGTTGCAGAAGCAGGCTCAGGCGGTCGCGAAGTCGTCGTCTTTGTTTGAGGAGTTCGCGGCCACCTTGGATCTACCGTACAAGGCCGGGCCGAAGCGGATCCTGTTGCATGGGCACTGCCACCAGAAGTCGATGGGGCTGCTGGATGCGACGAAGAAGCTGCTGGCGAAGGTCCCAGATGCGACTGTAATTGATCTGGATGCGGGCTGCTGCGGCATGGCGGGCTCGTTCGGGTACACCGAGGATCACTACGATGTGTCGGTGGCGATCGCAAATCGCAAGCTGCTGCCGGCGGTGAACGCGATGCAGCCGGGCGATGTATTCATCGCGGTGGGGACATCGTGCCGGCATCAGGTGGAAGACCTGGCGCACAAGCAGGGTCAGCACCCAGCGGTGTTCCTGCGATCGTTGCTCGATTAAAAGAAAGCTCAAAACGTTCCGGGCGGCGCTAGTCGGAAGCGGCATCCATCAGTCGGCAATGAGTGGCCCTGGAGCGCGAGAAATAACTTCTTGCGGGTGCGCCAGATACGACTTTCCCCCGCCCCCAATTCGGGCTGTGGAATTGTGATACTCTGATAGAGCTTTCGGGAGAGGTCATCCCGACTGCAATCCCGCCATGGAGTGAATAACAAGCGCTGAATGAGTTTTACTGTCTTCTTGGGCAATTTGCCTACTTGGGTTACCGCGGACGATATCATGGGCTGGCTCAACGCCGAGAACCTGGTCGCGGACGCAATTAAAGTCATCCGCAATCCGGAAACGCAGGAGTCCAAGGGCTTCGCGTTCATCGAGGCCCCGAACAAGGACGAGATGGATTCCATCATCCGTCGTTTCGATCGCGCGCCCCTCGAAGACCGCTTGCTCCGTGCGAATCCTGCACAGCCGCCTCGCCCGAAGGGATCGGGTCCTGTTGGTGCACCGGAACGCGGTGCTGGTATGGCTCGTCCTCCGTATGGAGCGCCTCGCGCTGCTGCGCCGGCGTCGGGTCCTGTCAGTGCAGGTGCGGCGGACCGTCCGCCGCGTCGTGGCAAGAAGAGCACTGGAGGCCGTCGGAACGATGGTCCGCAGAGCCCCTTCGCCGAAGAGCTGACCAACGCACTCAACTAAGCTGGCTCGTTAGAGCACGCTGGTTTCGGTATACGCGCCGAACTCCTCGCGGAGGACGGCGCACATCTCTCCTACTGTCACGTAAGCCCTGACTGCTTCCAGCAGCGCGGGCATTGTGTTTTCTCGCTGGCCCGCCGAGCGCTTGAGGCGGGCCAGTGCTGTCTCTACGTCGCGCTGGTTCCGGCGACGTCTCACCTCAGCCAGGCGCTCCCGCTGCTTCCTCTCCACTTCCGGCTCTATTTGCAGGATGTCGAGCGGTCGCTCGTCTGTTTGCGTGAACTTGTTCACGCCCACGATCACACTCTCCCCTGATTCCACGGATTTCTGAAAGTCGTAGCTCGCTTGCGCGATCTCGGACTGGGGAAAGCCTCGCTCGATGGCCGGGATCATGCCACCCATTTGGTCGATCTGGCGAATATAAGCGTAAGCTTCGGCTTCGATGCGGTCGGTAAGTCGTTCGACATGTTCGCTGCCCCCGAATGGGTCGGGCACGGCCGGGACCCCGGTTTCGTGGGCAATCACCTGCTGCGTGCGCAGGGCGATCGTTACGGCGCGCTCCGAGGGCAGCGCGTAGGCTTCGTCCAGCGAGTTGGTGTGGAGCGACTGGCATCCCCCCAGAACAGCGGCCATGGCCTGGATGGCGGTGCGGACGATGTTGTTTTCGGGCTGTTGCCAGGTAAGCGAGCACCCGGCCGTTTGCGCGTGGAAGCGGAGCTTCAGACTGCGCTCGTCTTTCGCGCCGTAGCGGTCGCGCAGAATGTTGGCCCACATGCGGCGGGCGGCTCGGCACTTGGCGATCTCCTCGAAGACATCGTTTTGCGCGTTGAAGAAGAAGCTGAGGCGGGGGGCGAAGTCGTCGATGGCGAGGCCCCGTTCGAGCGCGTGATCAATGTATTCGATGCCATCGCGGAGCGTGAACGCGAGTTCTTGGGCCGCCGTGGAGCCAGCTTCGCGGATGTGATAGCCGGAGATCGAAATCGGGTTGAAGCGGGGCGTGTGCTGCGTCGCAAACTCGATGGAATCGGTGACCAGACGCATCGAGGGTCGAGGCGGGAAGATGTATTCCTTCTGGGCGATGTACTCCTTGAGAATGTCGTTCTGCAGGGTGCCCGAGAGCTTCGCCCAATCGACGCCCTGTTTTTCGGCAACCACCAAATACATTGCCCACAGGATCGAGGCCGGTGAGTTGATGGTCATCGAGACAGTCACGTCGCCGAGTGGGATGCCGTCGAACAAAATCTCCATGTCTGCCAGCGAGGAGACCGCGACACCGCACTTGCCGACCTCGCCGAGCGCCGAGGGATCGTCGGCATCGACGCCCATCAACGTGGGGAGATCGAAGGCGACGGAGAGTCCGGTCTGGCCCTGGCTGAGGAGATAGCGAAATCGCGCGTTGGTGTCTTCGGCGGTGGCGAAGCCGGAAAACTGGCGCATGGTCCACAGGCGGGCGCGATACATCGTGGGGTGAATGCCGCGCGTGTAGGGGAATTGGCCGGGCTGTTCCATCAACGTTGTCCCATCAGCGCACCAACAGGTAAATAGTCATGGCCCAGGCGTAGACAAGAACCGCGCTGCGGGCGGCTTTCACGCTGAGACGCTTGACCAGATGTGCTCCCGTGTATCCGCCGACTATCGCGGCGACCGCCATGGGGAGCGAGACCTTCCATTCAATCACGCCGCGCACGGCGAAGATGGCGATGGCGAAACCGTTGATCCCCATGGTGCAGTAAAACCGCAGCGCGGCGGATTGTTGCACGTTCATATTGGCGGAGAGGAAGAACAGTACGATCATCAGCACGCCCATCCCGGCGCCGAAGTAGCCGCCGTAAATCGAGATGAGATACTGGCCGATGAGGAGCGGGACCCAACGGGTGCTGTCGGAGATGTGCGCCGCTGCGGCTCGCGCGATTTGTTCGGAGAAGCTGAAGATGAGTGCCGCACTCAGCATCAGGTACGGCACCAGATGCGAGAAGCGCTGGCTGGGCGTGAGCAGCACCAACACGCTGCCCGTGATGCCCCCGAGCATGCTGGCGATCATCAGCCGGCGCAGAATGACGGGATCGTATTCGGAACCTTTGCGATAAACAAGAGCCGATGCGACGCCGCCCGGCATCATTACAGAGGCCGCCGTAGCGTTGGCAACGATGGAATCCATCCCGGTGAGCAACAGCGCGGGAAAGACAAGGAACGTCCCGCCGCCAGCGAGAGCGTTGGCCAGGCCGCCGATGAGGGCGGTGCTCATCAGAACGAGAAAGGTTGTGAGGGAAATGTCCGGCAAAGAATCAATCGTAGCAAGCGCTAGCATGGGAGACGTGAGCGATTCCACTTACAGCGATCCGCGCGTTGCACTCAACCGCATTTACACGAAGACGGGCGATTCGGGACAGACCAGCCTTTCCGGTGGACAGCGCGTGCCCAAAGATGCCGCGCGCATTGAGGCGTACGGGACCGTAGACGAGTTGAGCGCGTTTGTCGGCTTAGCCTGGGTATCGTGCGGCGAGTTGTCGGCGCAGGCTCCGCGGTTGGGCGAGCTGTCGAAGATCCTGCGGCGCGTGCAGCATGAGCTGTTCAACCTGGGCTCGATCTTGTCGACGCTTCCGGCGGACGTGCATCCAAAGCAGGCGCGGATTACCGAGATCGAATGCCAGCAGTTGGAGCAAGAGATCGACCAGATGAACAGCGAGCTGGAGCCTCTACGGAGCTTCGTACTGCCGGGCGGGACGCGCGTAAATGCCGAGCTGAATGCGGCGCGCACGATTTGTCGTCGAGCGGAGCGAATCCTGGTGGGCGTGGCTCGAGAGGAAGAAGTGCCGGCGGAGGCGATCCGTTACTTGAATCGCCTGAGTGACGCGCTGTTCGTATGGAGCCGCTGGGTGAATCACGTGCTCGGGGTTCCCGAAGTGTTGTGGGAACCGAACCAGGCGGCGTCGGGCCGAGTTTAACTCACGACGTGCGCGAGTGCGCCGTAGATCTCCGGATATTGGAACGTGAAGCCAGCGCGAATCGCCGCTTCGGGCACTGCGCGCTGGCTGTTCAGCACGACTTCTGACATCTCTCCAAACAGCAACTTCACCGCGAATGCGGGGACTGGCATGAACGCCGGCCGATGAACGGCTTCTCCGAGGGCCTTCGTGAATTCCGCGTTCGTGACCGGATGTGGTGAGACAGCGTTAAACACGCCACGCACGGTGGATTCGATCAGCAGGTAAACGATCAGCGCGACGAGATCGTCGATGTGGATCCAGGACATCCACTGTTGACCGCCGCCAATAGGGCCACCAAGGCCGAGCTTAAACGGGAGCAGCATTTTTTCGAGTGCTCCTCCATTCCTACCAAGCACCATGCCGATGCGGATGCGCGCAACACGCACCCCGAGATCTTCAGCCTTGAGGGCTTCTTCTTCCCACTGCTTCGCGACGCGACCGAGGAAGTCTGAGGCCGCGGGTTCGGATTCTGTCAGGACTTTGTCGCCTCGATTGCCGTAGTAGCCGACAGCAGACGCACTCACTAACACCTGCGGCCGATGTTGGCGCATGGCGTTCACCAGTGCTCGGGTGCCTTCAGTGCGGCTGCGTTCGATCTTGGCTCGGGCTTCGGGGGTCCAGCGTTGCGCGACCGGTTCACCGGCAAGGTGAACGATCGCAGTGCAGCCGGCAAGCGCGTCGGGCGCGAGTTCGCCGCGCAGAGAGATGGGGCGCACTTGGTGCCCGAGGCGTTGGAGTTCGGTGATCAGCGCGCGGCCGACAAATCCGGAAGCTCCGGTGATGCCGACGGTGAGTTTGATGCCTTCGTGGATCGCGCTCATAGAAGGGATCCCGTGAGTTGCGACTCAATGTAGGCCTGCACCTTGGTCTTGCGCTGCATCCCGGCGAGGTTCATGTAACGAATCATCCCAAAGATAGGCCGCTCCGTCCAAGGACGATCGTGGAGGCCGAAGCACCACAGGATGTTCGTGTAGGTGTTGGGATCGCGGCCATCGAGGGCATAGCGATCATGCAGATAGATCATGGTTTCGAGTGCTTCCTGGTGTGAGGCGGACCATTCGATGATCTTCTTGCCCCAATACATACGGTGGTAACCGTGTATGATGCCGTCGCGGAGCAGTTCATGCTGCGTGCCATTCCACAAGGCGTCATGCGTGCGGGCTTGTTCGAACTGGTCTCGCGTGTAACGCGTTTCGCGCTTGTCCTTGTCGTGCTTGGCGAGCGTCGCTTGAGCCCACTCGGGGAGCGCCGCGAGTTTATGCGGGTTCGGACCGCGTAAGGCGAAGTTGAAGGCAAGTTCGCGGCGGACGATCAACTGCTCCAGAAATTCGGGCACGATCAGCTTGTGCTCTTTGGCGTGCTCGTGGACCGCGAGTGCGATTTCGAGCGACGAGATGTGGCCGAAGTGAAGATATGGGCTCAGTTGTGAGGTCGCGTGTGCAGTGGGTTCGCGATTGTCGCGGGCGTAGCGCCGGAGGCCGTCTTCGAGGAAGTCGTGCAAGCGCTGGAGAGCCGCTTTACGGCCACCCCGGAATTTCGGGGACGGCGCGACCGTTGGGTCGACATCATTCGCGCCTGAAGTCGCGGGGAGTTCCGGCAACGGGCCGGTCCACGGACGCTTCACGGAGACGGGCTCCACGGGATGCAGATGTTCTTCAAGCAGCCGCGTGATCTTGGGGCGAATCGTGTACGCGGCGTACTCCTGTTTCGCGAGCAACGCCATCGGCACGATGCAGCTGGAATCGACTACGTAGTAGGGGATGCCGATCTTCGCAGGGACACTGGCGTTGTAGGTTTGCGCCATGTAGCCAGGGAAGTCATCGGTGACGACTACGGCCGCGTTGGCGGCCAGGCGATAGAGGACGTCATTCGGATCGCGCTTCGAGCGGCGATTGTAAAAGACGTAGCCGAGGCCCAGTTCGGCGGCGCGGGCGCCATTGTGGGGGACACCGTCCAGGATGAAGCGATGGAAACGATCGTTGGCCCACGGGTGCGCGCAAGTCAGGCCTTCGTAGACCAGAACTGGCAGGCCGAGCTGATTCGCGGTCTGGATGGCGAAGGCCAGACCGTGATTCGAATCGAGGCGACGGTTAATTTGCGCCCAATAGAGCACGTAGTCAGCAGCGGCCCGTGCAGGGGCTTGGTTCAGAAGGCGGACGCGGTCACTCACGTAATTCAGCATGCCGTAAATGAGAAGATGAAGTGAAAGCCTGATGCGTCTCATCAATCGCGCAAAAATTCTTCTGAGCTACCTGCGCGGCGAAGATCGTGTGGAGGGGCTGCCGGTGGAGTACATCGTCGAAACGACGGCGAAGTGCAACATCTACTGCCCGATGTGTCCGCGCGAGACCCACAAACAGCCCAAAGAAGACATGACGGACGCTGTGTTCCAGCGTCTGGTCGATGGCGCGCGCGATACGGCGGAGCACATGATGCTGATCGGACTGGGGGAGCCGTTGCTCGACCGGGCAATTTTCGATCGCATCACCTATTGCGAGCAGCACGGGATCTCCACGCTGTTGTCGACCAACGGGACGTTGTTGGACGAAGCGGCCTCGAAGCAGTTGTTGGATTCGCCGCTGGAACACATCACGTTAAGTTTCGACGGGGCGACCAAGGAAACGTTTGAGACGTATCGCAAGGGCGCGAAGTTTGAAAAGGTTCGCGACAATTTCGTGCGGTTCTGCCGGATGAAGCACGATCGCGGCAGCAAGCTGCAGATCGTGGTGCAGATGGTCCGCATGGCTGGAAACGCGCATGAAGTACAGGCGTTCCGCGATTTCTGGTCGGCCATACCGGGCGTGGATCAGGTTCGGGTGAAGGAAGACGAAACGAACTTAGTCACCCCGGAGAGTCGCGCGGCGGAAGGCGGGGGCCGGAGATGCCATTATTTGTGGCGCGGCGCGATGTACGTGAAGCACGACGGCCGCGTGTTCCCGTGCTGCCAAAGCTACATGCTGGACGGGGAACCGATCGGCGATCTGCGGACGCAATCGTTGCCGGAAATTTTCAACTCTCCTTCGATGCGCGAATTGCGGCGGCTGCACAGCGCGGGACGCTCGGCGGAAGTGGACATGTGCGCACGTTGCTGTACGGTGATCCCGCATCCGGCTCTGGTTGCGGGGAGTCTAGTACTGCACGGCAAGTGGGTTCGGCGGATGATGCCGATCGTGGAACGGCTGGTTTACGGGCGCAAGCTGCCGAAGGCACTGCTGGCCCCGGCGCGCGAACAACTGGTCCAAATTGACCGAAAATAGTCGGATTCCGGCCTTGACTACAGTATGATGATTAGAGCCACGCACGGCCCGGAAGGACCACACATGGAAAAACAGGCTCAAAACATCCAAGAAGCCTTTCTCAACAACGCACGCAAGGACAAAACCTTCCTCACCATTTACTTGATGAGCGGCGTGAAGTTGTCAGGCAAGATCAAGAGCTTTGACAAGTACTCGGTTGTACTGGAAACCAACAATCAGGAACAGCTGATCTTCAAGCACGCCATTTCCACCGTGGTGGTTTCCCGTTCGTTCCATGGGCATTCAAGCAGTGGCCCGGCCATCGGGTCGCATCCGTCGACGCCCGGCGCGCCGCTGCCCGAAGGCGAGTAAGCTGAGGGCATGGCTGAAGAGGTCGCGCTTCTTGTTGGCCTGAAACTGACTGGACGCAGCGCGCAACGCGCGCCGGCCAACGTTCCCGAATCCATCATCACTGCCGAAGAATCGCTGGAGGAGTTGCAGGCTCTGGCGGAATCCGCAGGCGCACGCGTCGCGGAGAAGTGGATCCAGACGCGGCCTCGCGCGGATGCGGCCACGTTTATCGGATCGGGCAAGGTCGAAGAACTCAAGGCGCAAATCGAGTTTCACGAAGTCACCACGCTGATCGTCGATCAGGAGCTTTCGCCCACACAGCAGCGCAATCTGGAACGCGCGCTGGATGTGAAGGTGCTGGATCGGACGCAGCTGATCCTGGACATCTTCGCTCGCCGGGCGCGGACCCGTGAGGGGCAGTTGCAAGTCGAACTGGCGCAGCTGAACTACATGCTGCCCCGGTTAACAGGCAAGGGCGCGGCGATGTCGCGACTGGGCGGCGGCATCGGTACGCGCGGTCCGGGTGAAACGAAGCTCGAAACTGACCGACGGCGGATTCATCAGCGCATTCAATCGATCGAAAAGGATCTGGATCGCGTGCGCGGTGGCCGCACCACGCAGCGACGTCAGCGACAGGCAGTGCCGCTCGCGACGCTAGCGTTGGTCGGCTACACGAATGCGGGCAAATCGACGTTGTTCAACCGGTTGACGGGCGCGGACGTGTACGCCGATGCGCGAATGTTCGCGACCCTGGATCCGACGGTCCGGCAGATCCGGCTGCCTTCGCGGCGCCAGGTGTTGGTCAGCGACACGGTGGGCTTCATCCGCAATCTGCCCACGACTTTGGTGCGTGCGTTCCGCGCAACGCTGGAAGAAGTGGTGGAGGCCGAGCTCCTGCTGCATGTAGTGGACGCGAGCTCGCCTGAAGCGGCGGAGCAGACGGCGCACGTGCTGGCGACGTTAAACGAGATCGGCGCGGCGCACACCCCGCAGATTCTGGTGCTCAACAAAGTGGATCTGATCGCGGACAAACCGGATACCAGCGCGTTGGCGCGACGGATTCTGGGCGATCCCGAGCATCAGCCGGCGGGCGCCGTTGGAATCTCCGCGTTCACGGGCGAAGGCTTTGACCGGCTGCTGGTGAAGATCGATGAAACGCTCGCGCTGGACCAAGTTTCACCGTGCGTGTTTCGCTTCCCCATCGGTGAAGGCGGACCGCTGCATCTACTGCATGAACATGCTCGGGTGACATCGACGAAATACGACGACAACGAGTGCATCGTGGAGGCCACTGTCCCCGCATCCATCCGGCGACGCTTGGCGGCGTACCTGGTAGAACCCGGCGAATAGCGCCTTGGCAGGGTATTATTTTGGTAGCGCCTAAATGAATCTGCCGAACCTACTTACGCTGCTGCGCATCTTCTTTGTGCCGCTGCTGGTCGCCGCGTTGCTCGCGAATGACCTGGGTGGTTCGTCGCTCAACTTCCTGTTCACCAGCCTAAACGTTTCGCGGGAAGTGTTCGCCCTGTGCGTGTTTCTGGCGGCTGCGGTGACGGACATGCTGGACGGATACCTGGCGCGGCGCTGGAGTCAGATCACAACCGTGGGCACGCTGCTCGATCCGATCGCGGATAAACTGCTAGTGTCGGCAGCGCTCGTTTCCCTGGTCAAGATGGATCGTGTGAGCGCGTGGCTGGTGATCCTGATTATCAGCCGTGAGTTTGCGGTGAGCGGCTTGCGGCAGATCGCAGCGGCCTCCGGCTACACGATCAAGGCCAGCGACCTGGGCAAGACGAAGATGACCGCGCAGGTGCTCGCCATCGCATTGGTGATCGCGGGGATTCGCTGGCCGGAGCTGGCTCAGTTCGGATCCTGGGCGATGTGGCTGGTGGTGGGCTTCACGCTGGTGTCCGCAGCGGATTACTTCTGGAAGTTCTGGCACACGGTGGATGCGGAAGTGAAGCTGCGTCGCCGCAAGGAATTGATCCAGCTCGAGCGGCAGAATAAGAAGGCCGCCCGAGCGGACAGAAGAAGTGCGCGAGCTGCGGCCCGCGCCGGCCAGACGGTTACGAACCGAGTTCGTTAAACGCGGTCTGCATCTGATCCAGGATTTCCTGCGCAGCAGCGCGCATATCCTTCGCACCGGTGATGGGACGACCCACAACCAAGTAGTCCGCACCCGCGGAAACAGCATCGTGCGGAGTGGTCTTGCGCTTCTGATCGTCTTCCGGGTAACCGTCGGGACGAATGCCAGGAGTGATCACCAGCAGCTTGTTGGTGGAGAGTTCCTTGATCTGCTTGGCTTCCAGGCCTGACGCGATCACGCCGTCGCAGCCCGCATCCAGGGCCTTCTTGGCGCGAAAAATCACCAGCTGTTCGGGCGTGTGGTTCGTGTAGCCCATCTCAGCGATGTCGCCGGCATCCAGACTGGTGAGAACCGTGACGGTGAACAACTTCAGGTTCGAAGTCCCGCGACCTTCGACAGCAGCGCGGATCAACACGCTGGGTCCGTGGATCGTCAGGAAGGAGACGCCCAGTTCGGAGGCACGCGCCACCGTCTTCTTCAGCGTTTCGGAGATATCGTAGTATTTGTAGTCGAGAAAGACGCGCTTGCCATTCTTGATTAACTCGCGAATGAAGTCTTCCACACCCGCGGCGAGTTGCAGCGTCAGGCCGACTTTAAAGAAGTCCGCGACCCCGTCCAACTCATTCACCACATCACGCGCGGCAGCGATGTCTTTGACGTCCAGCGCCACGATCAACCGGTCTTTTGCTTGAATCGCACTCATCTGGCTCAGTCTAACATTCGCGGGTCCACCGCCTTCGGTTTTAGGCGCGAATTGAGCCGTTCCACGACGGGCGCCGCAGCACGGAAACGCTTCACGATTTCCGATTTCAGCTTCGGCGTGGTCGCCACTTTGGAATCCAGTTCCACCCAGTAGAGCCACTGCTTCATCTTGAGCAGGTCTCCCGCAGGCGATTCGGGATCGAAGCCCTTCGGCATGCGCTTCACCGCGTCCCCGTGCAGCTTGCCCATGAGCTTCTCCGGTCCCTTGATCAGCTTGCGGAAGCTCGGGGCGTCTTCAGCGAGCATCGTGCGAACCGCGAGCAACTCATCAGGCCCAGGCATATACATACCTGAGGCGATGCCCAGTTCTTTGGGGGATAGGTGGAAATAGAAGCTGGCGCCGGCGTGCTTCTCCAGCCCTTTGCGCGGGAAGATGGCGGCGATGTGGGTCTTGTAGGGGGTCTTGTCGTTGCTGAAGCGCGTGTCGCGATAGATGCGATACAGGGCGCGCTTCGGCTCCGTGACATGATCGGGCGCGAAGTCCATCAGTTCGGCGTTGATCGCCTCAATGAGGTCCACCATCGGCGCCTTTAGCTTGGTGTCGAAGATTTCCTTGCGCGGCTGGAACCAGTCGCGATCGTTGTTGCGCTCAAGTCCGCGCAGGAAGGTAAGCGCCTCCGGAGGGAACATCTCCTGATCGTCGCATACACGCATGCATTGACTCGCCCGGGCACTCGCGATACGATGCGTGACCGGAGAGGTATGTTATGAAATTGCTGGGAATCCTGACGATGGCTGCCATGTTGGCGAGCGTTCCCGTGAGCGCGCATCATTCGTTCGCGGCGGAGTATGAGTCGAACCAGATGATCACCCTGACGGGGAAGATCACGAAAGTGGACTGGACGAATCCGCACATTTACGTACACATGGACGTGAAGGACGCCGGCGGCAAAGTAACCACATGGTCGGTGGAAGGTTACCCGCCGAATACACTAAAGCGCACCGGCTTCACACGCGGCTTGTTCAAAGAAGGCGACACGATCACCGTCACTGCGTATAAGTCAAAGGACGGCTCGAACACGGGCGCGGGCCGCGAAGTGACGTTCTCCGACAACTCTAAAAAGTTCATGGGTCCGGTGGGTCGCTAGTGATGACGAAGCGTATCGGAACCTCGATTGTTCTGGCGGCCGCGTCGGCTGCGGTGTTGTTCATGCTGCCTGTGTCGATGCACGGCCAGGCGAAGGGCAAAGGCAAAGCGGACGGGAAGGCGAATCCGGCGGTAGTGCACAAGCCGGTGCCGCGATCCGCGGACGGCAAGCCGGATTTGACGGGCACGTGGCAGGCCGGTGGTGTCAGCATTACGGGCGAGGACGGCGCGCCGCCGTTGCATCCGCTGCCGCCGATCGACACGCACACGCTGCGTCGCGAACCGCTGGTGTACAAGCCGGAGTGGGAAGCCAAGCGCAAGGGCATCGATGCCGCACTGGATGATCCGACATTGTTCTGCCTGCTACCCGGCGTGCCGCGTATCGCGACCATGCCGATGCCGATGGAGATTGTGCAGACGCCGAAAGAAGTCGTGATCATGCACGAGGCGTTCCGCGCGTGGCGTCGCATTCCGATTAACGCCAACTTGAAGCATCCGGACGATCTGACGCCTACGTTCATGGGCGATTCCGTGGGCCGCTGGGAAGGCGACACATTCGTGGTCGACACCATTGGTTTCAACGACAAGACCTGGATTGCGGGAGCTTCGTCGATTCACTCCGAGAACATGCACGTGCAGGAACGCTTCACTCTGAACGACGACGATTCCATGTCCTACCAGGTGATGGTGGAAGACAAAGACGCGCTGCAGAAGCCGTATTACACGGGCTCGATCTATCGCCGCCCGATCGATGTGCGCGTGGAAGAGTATGAGTGCATCGAAAACAATCCGGACCCTGGCCATATGAACAAGGCTGCCGGGCGGGCGAAGTAATCCCTTGACCCGCCCCAATAGGGCGTAAGATAGAAGCGTGGCACGTGGTTTCGAAAGTAAAGACGTTGAGCAACAACAGCAGGATATGTTGGAGCGACGCGCCGCCGCGAAGCTTCAAGCACAGAACGCCGTTGATCTGGAGCAAGAGCGGAAACGCGACGGCATCCAGTTGCAGCGAACCCGAGTGCTCCGGGAAATCGAGAGCGCCCGCAATGAACGGCACCGGCAAACGCTGGAAATCGGCCTGAAGTTTCTGGACGATCAGCTCAACGGTCTGCGCTAACAAAATTTACTTGCGCTCCGAAACCCGGTGCGTACAATCGACCCATGCGCACAATCGTGTCGACATTGGCGATGCTGGCGATGGCCGCTCTGGTGATCGTCGCTCAAGATAAGGGCAAGGCGCCCGCCCCGGCCAAGGCCGCTCCCAAGAATCTGAAGATTCTGACTGCGGACAACTACAAGCAAAACATGCAGGCGTTCGTCGCGGCGCTGGGTGCCGCCGAAAAGGGCGGCTGCAACTACTGCCACGAAGCGGACCGTTCGCTGGACACCAAGAAGGAAAAGGTGATGGCGTTCAAGATGCTGCAGATGGTGAACGACCTCAACAAGAACATGTTCGCCGGTGAGGCGAAGGTCTCCTGCTACACTTGCCATCGTGGACAGGAACACCCGGCTACGGCTCCTCCGGCGCAGTAAGCAAGCCTACAATTTCTCCCAAACTGGAGCCCGTCATGAAGTTTGACGGGCTTCGTGTTTTTGCGCTGGAAAGCCGGCGCGCTACCGAGATGGAAACGCTGCTTCGCACGCGCGGGGCGGTCCCGTTTGTCGCGCCCTCCATGCGCGAAGTCCCCGTCGAAAACAACCCCGAAGCCTTCGCGTTCGCCGAACGCCTGTTCATGGGCGAGTTCGACATGGTGATCTTCCTCACCGGCGTCGGCGCAAAGCATCTCGCCAAGGTCCTCGAAACTCGCAACCCTCCGGGAGCTTTCCAGGAAGCCCTCCGCGAAGTGACCGTGGTCGTCCGCGGCCCGAAACCGGCTGGGGTGATGCGGGAATGGGAAGTGCCCTTCGCCGCGATCGCCCCGGAGCCGAACACCTGGCGAGAGGTGCTGCAAGTCACCGAAGGCCGCCCCGAGCGCCGGATCGCCGTCCAGGAGTTCGGGCGCACCAGTCAGGAGCTACACGACGGCCTCCGCGCCCGTGGAGCCGAGGTTACCAGCGTCCCGGTCTATCAATGGGAGCTGCCCGAGGACACTGGCCCCCTGCGCGAGGGAGTGCACCGGCTGGCAAAAGGCGCATTCCATGCGATCCTGTTCACAACGTCGGTCCAGCTCAACCACCTACTACAGATCGCGGCCGAGGAAGGCGTCGAGCCGGAAGCCAGGGCCGCGCTGAAGAAGCTGGTGATCGCCTCCATCGGACCGACCACCTCGGAAACACTCCGCGAGTTCGGCCTACCGCCCGATTTTGAGCCGAGCCACCCCAAGATGGGGATCCTGGTTACGGAACTGGCCCAGAAGGTCCACGAAATCATACAATTAAAGAAGCAGTGAGCAAGCTCTCCAAGACGAAGGAGCGTACAGTGCTGCAACGCGCCGCCCGCTACATCGGCATGGCGACGCAGCTGCCGTTCACGATCGCCGCCGGATACGGGATCGGCTACGCGCTGGATTCCTGGCTGGGAACCACCTGGCTGAAGGTCGCGGTGCTGTTACTGGCGATCGTCGGGGCGTTCACGCAGCTCATCTGGCAAGTCCTGAAGGATCAAGGATCTAAAGATTAAATGTTGGAAATTTCGATACCGCGCATCGAGCGCTATGCCGTCATTCTGGGGCTGGTCGGGACGGTCATCACGTTCTTCGTGCGCGATGTGAAGGACGCCGGCGGGTTCATGGTCGGCGCGCTGATTTCGCTGCTCACGATTTCGTCCTGGTCCAAGCTCGCGGCCAGCCTGACGCCGGGGTCGGACAAGGCCGGACTGCGCGGTTCGGCGGCCTTCCTGATCGCCCGGTACGCCCTCATCGGAGGGTCTATCTATGGTATAGTCAAGGTTTTGGGCACCACGCCGGTCGCCATGTTGCTGGGTTTGTTAGTGTCGTTCGGTGGCGTGGTGATCGAGCTCCTCCAGCAAGCCTCCAAGAAGTAAAGAACTCAAACACTATGGAACACGAGCTGTGGCTCACCCGCCCGTTTAACGATTTTCTTGCTGGTCCCGCGAACGCCATTTTGAGCGCCGCCGGCCGGCCGACCTCCGAGCGCCCCTGGGAAAACTGGCTCACGGTGGAACTTTTTGTTTTTGTCGTCATCGCGGTGATCGCGTTGATGATTCGCTCCAGCCTGTCCACCGACAAGCCGGGCGGCCTGCAGCATTTCTTTGAGTCCACCTACGAATTCATCAAGAAATGCGCCAGCGACGCCGGCGTGGAACACCCGGAGCGCTACATGGCGTATTTCGCCACGATCTTCATCTTCATCGCCTCGATGAATCTGATCGGCCTGATCCCCGCCTTCGAAGCCCCGACGCTGTTCGCTTGGGTGCCGGCGGGCCTGGCGATCTGGACGTTCTTCTATTTCAACTTCGCGGGTTTCCGCACCAACGGCTTGGCGTACCTGAAGCACTTCGCAGGTCCGATCTGGTGGGTGTCGCCGCTGCTTTTCCCGGTGGAAATCATCTCGAACTTCATCCGTCCGCTGTCGCTCACCGTTCGTCTGTACGGCAACATGTACGCGGGCGAGCAGGTGACGCTGGTGTTCCTGGATCTGACCAAGCTGGTGATCCCGGTGGTCTTCATGGCGCTCCACGTGTTCGTATCGCTGGTGCAGGCCTACGTGTTCACGATGCTGACGATGATCTACATCGCCGGCGCGACGGCCACGCACGGTCACGGCGAGCATGAAGCCAGCCACGACGGCGACGGGCTGAACGAAGAAAACGTTCACGCCCCGGTGCACTAAACGAGTTTCGGTAGTACCCCGCTCCAGTGTGAGCACCCGGCCTCCCAAAGGCACGGAGTGGACCACCTCCTGGCGGGAATTTATACAAAGGAAGTAACAACAATGCGTAACAAGAAAATGATGTTCCTGACCTCGCTGTTCATGCTGATGGTTGCCAGCCCCGTGTTCGCCCAGGGTGGCGAAAAGGCCGGCATCACCGGCGACCTGACCTTCGTCGGCGCGGCAGTGGGCATGGCGATCGCCAGCGGTCTTTGCGGTCTGGCCCAGGCGAAGACGGCTGCTGCGGCTGCCGAAGCTGTGGCCCGCAACCCCGGAACGGCGGCGACCATCCAGACCCTGATGGTTCTCGGTCTGGCCTTTATCGAATCGCTGGCCATCTTCACGCTGCTGATCATCTTCGTTAAGTAAGATCGATCGCAGAGCAACTGCTAAAATTAGGGGCGGGCCTTCGGGCTTGCCCCTTTCCCTTTTTATGAAGCTTCAAGGCATCTTCCCGGCCATCGCCACGCCCTTCGACAACAAAGGCGAGATCTACAAGATCAAGGTCCAGTACAACATCGAACGCTGGAACAAGACTCAACTCTCCGGCTACGTGGTGTGCGGATCGACGGGCGAAGCGGCGCTGCTGAGTGGGGCCGAACGCGTGCAGCTGTTCGAGATGGTCGCGAAACACGCGGGTCCCGAGAAGACGCTGATCGCAGGGACGAGCGCCGATAGCGTGAAGGAAACCGTCGCGATGGCGAATGCTGCGGCCGACCTGGGTTACAAGGCCGCGCTGGTGTTGCCTCCCTACTACTATCGCGCGGCGTTCTCCAAGCCGGACGTGCAGAAGCTCTTCTTCCGCGCCGTGGCCGATCAATCGAAAATCCCCGTGTTGCTGTATCACTTCCCGCAGGTGACGAACGTGGATCTGTCGCCGGAGACCGTGGCGGAGTTGTCGGAGCATCCGAATATTATCGGGATGAAGGACAGTTCGGGCGATTTGGAAGGCACAAAGAAGTACCTCGCTGCGGTGCCGAAGACCTTCACCGTACTTACAGGAGCCGGAGGGAAACTCGCTCCGTCACTAGCGGCGGGTTGCGCGGGCGCGGTGCTCGCAATCGCGAATTCCCTGCCCTACGTATGTATCAGCATCTGGGAAGCGCACCGGCAGCGTGAGGCGGAGGCAGCCGAGGATTGGCAGAGCCGGCTGAAGCCCGCAACCGACATGTTCGCGGCGCACGGCATCCCCGGCTTGAAGCACGCCATGGATCTGATGGGGTACTTCGGTGGACCGCCGCGTCTGCCGTTCGTGCCCGTGAGTCCCGCAGCGCAGGCGGAGATCGCCAAAGCGTACGAAGGCCTCAAAGGGTAACGAGTTCCAGAGACTCCGCATCGATGACCGGACGGGCTCGACCCAAGCGGATCTTGCCCGCACGATAGTCGCGTTGGCGAGCGTAGACCACTTCCGAGATACCGTCGGCCACAAATCCGGCGAGTCCCTCGGCTGTACTCACCACCACAATCGAAGGGTTCCGCCCCTGCACGCCGCCGCGCAGGTTCAGCTTCACGCGTAGGTCGAACACCGGAAACATCTCGCCTTGCATGGTTGCGTGACCGGCGAGCGAAGAAGGCCGCTCCTCGCTGACCAGTTCGTGGATCGGCAGAACACCGCGCACGCTGTCCGCGAGCATCGCGAAGTCGTGGCGACCCACGCGGAAGGTCAGATATTGCCCGCTACGAAACTCCGTCACGCGGGACGTATCGACCGAAACCTACGGTTCTTGAGAAGCGCGAATCGCGGCGTAGCCGCAGGCCACCACGCTGAGGAACATACCGAGCACTTCACTATCGCCGAGGTTCACTTCGCCATACCCCGCGACCATGATGCCGAGGATACAGGCGATGGCCCCTTCGGCAACCCAGCGCGCGTCGGGTCGCGACGTGCGGGCCTTGGCGAAATCGCAGAGGGCCTTCAGCAGGAACCACAGCATCGCGGCCAGCGCGGGAAGACCCCGTTCGGCGGCGTACTGATAGTAGACATTGTGCAGATGCTGCGTGGACCATTCGGACGGCACGGGATTCGGCACGCTCGGCGGAGCGTAGGCGTAGAACTGCTTCGGCACTTGCTCCGGCCCGATGCCCAGAATCGGATGCGCTTTCACCATCTCCCAACCGACGGCACGTAACGCACGTCGATGTGCCGAAGAATCGAGCACGCCTTCCTGCGGCTGGATCAGCGACAGTGCACGATCGCGGAGACTGAGCGGGTTCAGGATCAGGATGATGGCAGCAAAGGCCGGGACCAGCAGAATCAGTGCGCGCTTGCGGGTCCACAGAAGTCGCATGGCGCCGACGGCGGTACCGGCCCACATGGCTCGCTGCCATCCTGCCAATAGGCCGATGGAGAGAAGTGCGATCGCAGTGAGCGTGTAGCGTGAAGCCCGGCGATCCCGATCGAACAGCCACATCGAACCCGCCATCAGGAGAGCCATCATCGTAATGCCACTGAAGGTCATCCAATGGGCCATGAAGCCTGTGATCCGCGACTGGTTCGTGTAGACGTAGTAAAAAAAGCGCGGCGTGGCCTGGTACATCTGGTAGCCCTGCTGCAGCGCCCACAACGCCGACAGTGTGCCGCCAGTAATCCAACCCCAGGCGACATAGCGGATCTCACGCAGCGTGCGGATGGCGCTGAAGACGGCGAAGATCATCAGGTAGACGTAGAACTTCTTCACCTGCGGCATGCCGGCGCGCCAATCCGGTGAGGCCGCGACAGCGAGCAGCGTCCAACCCAAGAAAACGAGAATCGGCGCAGTGACGGGTGGCCAGCGCCATTGGCGGCGCTCGATCAACAGCGCGAGCACAGCCGCGCCCAGCAGGATCTGGCTGATGGCGATGGACACAGGCGTCGCCGCGGCGGCCGCACCGGCAAGGTAGGCGGGAGCGCGCTCGCGCAGCGTCTGTGCAGTCATCGTTAGTACCGAGGAACGGTGGGATCGACGGTGGCGCTCCAGGCGTCGATGCCGCCCGCCATGCTGACGCAGTTTTCGACGCCCTGTTCCCGCAACCAGTGCACGACGTTCAGGCTACGCACACCGTGATGGCAGAACACGATCAAAGGAGCCTCGTCGGCGCGCGTCTCGATCTCCCGAATTTCGCCGGGAATCTGGCGCATCGGAATCAATACCGCGCCTTCGATCTTCGAAACGGCGAATTCGTGGGGCTCGCGCACATCGAGCAGGTAGAGCTTCTCGCCGGCATCGATGCGTTGTTGCACTTCGCGGGCAGTGATTTCGAGAGGGGCCGACATCCTCTCAATGATAGCGGCAATGATAGCGGCTAGAACTTCTTCAGTTCTTCGATCAACGCGTCCAGGCCGCGCTTGTTGTAGATCTGCAGCAAGCGTTGTTCTTCAGGCGAGGTCGGGGCAATTCCGCGCAGCGCGCTCAGCGATCCGCGGCTGGGAATCCACTGCTGTCCTCCCGCGAATTCGACGCCCGTGATGAAGCCGGTGACACTTTGAATCGCGACGGGTGTCTGGAAGCGTAGGCCTGCATCCTGACGAACTTCGCCACTCTGATTCGGAGCCAGTTTCAGATCGGCCGGCATGGATGCGGCGTAAAACTCGCGACCTTGCTGATCTTTCACGATCCAGCCGATTTCGAGATGTTCCACCGATTTCCCAGAACGATTGCGTACCGAGAATCGCGGCGCGCGCGCTTCACTCGCCGACACCCGAGCCGTGCCGTCCAGCGCTTCCACCGGAGCATCCGGCATCGCGGCAAACGCGAACTGCACATCGCGCTCCACATCGACGTTGGTCGAACGGCCACGGACAATCTGCGCGCCCGGTCCGCGACGGTCGCGTTGATGCGCCATGCTCGACAACATCTCGCGCGCCAGCGCTTGGGCACCGGAGTTCTTCAGGACAAACTTGAAATAGTCGCGATCGCGGCGCGCTTCGAGTTCCCAGCGCGTCATCTGCCGCTGCAGGTCGAGCGAGTCAGGTCCATAGAACCCGAGGTCTTCAAACAACACGCCGTCCAGCTTCACTTCGACGCTGGGGCCACCGGCGCCTGCAGACAGCGGACGCACCAGATGATTTTCGACGCGCACAGAGAAGGTCTCGCCAGGGGCGACGTCGAGGCTCGGCACCGTGATCGAACCCTTGCCGCCGACTTCCGGAGCATACACCGCGAAGGCGATGCCACGAATCCGGCGTTGCGTGGAGTTCCGCAGCGACAAGGACGCATGCACGTCGACGACATACATGCCGCCCCGCGCGGTCGCCGTGGAATTCGTGAAATCGGCCGATAACAGGCCGACCGGAGAATCCTTCGGTAGATCGATCTTGTGATTCAGTGCCTGCGCGCTCGCGCCAACGGCGAACAACCACAGCAGACCGAACGTGCGTACGGCTCTCATTGCGTGTACACCGTCGCGATGGTCACCTGACCGGTGTCATCGTCCACATAGCGAGCGCTGGCCGAACCATTGAAGCTGACCGATACCGCAATGGGCTTCGCAGCACCGGTGCTGACGCCCAAAGCACTACCGTTCTCGCGAAACTCGATGCCTTCCGATGAGGCCGCAACCACAGGCCCGCGATCCTGCGACACCGGCACACCCGCCTTGCCCGTCGCAGCCCGATTCCAAGCGCGCTGCAATACGTCGACGTCACTCGGGGGCAGGTTCAGCACCCATGCCGCAGTGAACACCAGCATCAGCCCGCCGACCGCAGCCGCAGGCTTCCAATTCCACACGCTGGCCGGAGCATCCTGCTCCGCACCCAGCGACACACATTCGCCCGCAGCCAAGCCGACGCGGATGTTGGCCTTCATTTCCGCCGCCAGACGATCCCAATTCACACCGGGAGGCAGTTGTTCCGCCGTATCCAGCAGCCGATCCTGATCCAGGCGGAACGCTTCCACCCGTGCGCGACAGTCATTGCAGCCGCGCACATGCAGCAGAGTCTTCAGTCGCAAGCCGAGCGAAAGATCACCGGTGGCATACAGCGCGAGATCGGTTTCACGAGAATGCGTGTTGCTCATGTCTGTCCCCGCTTCGATCCGCGTTCCAGAAATTTGCGCAGCTTCACGCGCGCGTTGGCGATGTGTGACCGTACCGTCGCCTTCGAACAGTTCAAACGAATGGCCACTTCCTCAGCCGGCAGGTCCTCGACGTCGCGCAGTAGGAGAGCCAGACGCTCGCGGCCGGTAAGGACGTCCAGCCCGGCTTCCAAGTGCGCCCGATGCTCCGAACGCAGCACACGCTGTTCCGGACTGTCCAGACGACTGCGCAGCGCCGGGGCGGGAGCGTCCTCAATATCGGTAAAGTTCACGCGACCGGAGCGGCGTAGAAAATCGATGGCGGTATTGGTGGCGATGCGCGACAGCCAGTGCGCGGCCTTTTCCAGATCCTTGAGTTGATCCTGGCGCTGCAGGGCCTTGATGAAAGCTTCCTGCGTCAGATCCTGCGCGTCGTCCACGTTGCGCACAATACGGTAGATCAGCAGGAACACGCGGCGCATGTTCTCCTGCACGAACCGGTCCCGCACCTCCGTCGACAACGGAGTCGCGTCAAAACGGGTTGATTCAGGCGCCTTGGGCATAACCCTAACATCGGCCGCGAACTGGATTGTCTCCACGCGCATCAGGTCAGAAACACTCACCGTCAGATATGACGATGCTGCCCGCCCAAGCGTTGAGCGCTATCCTGATCATAGTATGAGACCGGTAGCGATTGTCGGGATCGGGAAGACGGCGTTCGGGGCATTCCCGGACCGCGATATTCGTTCGCTGGCCGTCGAAGCCGGGCAGAAGTGCCTGGCTGAAGCAAACGTAAGTCCTTCACAAATAGAGGCTTTTCACCTAGGAAACTTCGCCGGGCCGTCGTTTGTGGGGCAGAACCACCTGGCCCCCTACATAGCCGGAGCGCTAGGGATGAGCGGGGCGCCGTGCACCCGATTTGAGGCGGCGTGCGCCTCGAGCGGGGCGGCGTTCGCCCACGCGGTGGCGGCCGTAGGTGCCGGAATCCACGATCTGGTGCTGGTCTCTGGCGTCGAAAAGATGACGTCGCAGACTTCCGCCAAGGTCGCTGAGATCCTGGCCGGAGCAGGCGACATGTCGGGCGAGGGCCGTGTCGGGGCGACGTTCCCTGCCCTGTTCGCGATGATCGCGCGGCGGCACATGTATCAGTACGGCACGACGCGCGAGATGCTGGCCGCGGTCGCGGTGAAGAATCATGAAAACGGCGCGAAAAATCCCCAGGCCCACATGCGCAAGGTCATTACGATGGAGCAGGCGCTAGCTGGGAAGCCAATTTCGGTGCCGTTAAGTGTCTACGATTGCAGCCTGATCAGCGACGGAGCGGCTGCGGTGCTGCTAGCCCCGCTCGACCGGATCGCGGAGTTCCCGTCGAAGGCCGTGCGGATTCTGGGCATCGCGCAAACCTCCGATCATGTGGCGTTGGATGCCAAGGAAGACATCACCACGTTCCGGGCCGTCCGCGCGGCGGCGGATAAGGCGTACAAGATGGCGGGGCTCGGACCCAAGGACATTCAGTTCGCGGAGCTGCACGATTGCTTCACCATCGCCGAAATCATTGCGATGGAGGATCTGGGCTTTGTCGAAAAGGGTCAAGGCGGTCCGTATGCACTGGCCGGGCACACGCGGCTGACGGGCGAACTTCCGATCAATACCAGCGGCGGGCTCAAATCGAAGGGACACCCAGTAGGAGCCACGGGCGTCGCGCAACTCTGCGACATCGTGATGCAGATGCGCGGCGAAGCGGGCGAGCGGCAACTGGAGCGGAACCGTATCGGGCTCGCGCAGAACCTGGGCGGCTCAGGAGCAACGGCCGTCGTCACCATTCTGGGAGCACAATGAAGACCGCGACCGTATACACCGAAACTGTCGTCTACGCCGCTCCGGAGCAGTTCGTGGCGGATGCGCCGTATCAACTCGCGATTGTCGTCCATGAAGACGCCTCGCGCGCGACGGTGCGCATCGCAGGGGATCGCGTCTCCATCGGCGATCGCGTCACGTTCACCGAAGATCGCAACGGGATTCCGTTTTACAGCAAAGCGTGAAGATCCACCTGCTCTATGTCGGCAAGGCTCGGGATTCGCATGCGAATGCGATGGCCGCGGAATACATCAAGCGCACCACGCGCTACACCAATTGCGAAATGCGCGAGATTCAGCCCGCGAAGTTCGATCCATGGGTGGAATATCCGCGCGCACTGAAGATCCTGCTGGATCCGTTGGG
>CANIIC010000040.1 GCA_947467395.1 Bryobacterales bacterium | reverse complement strand
GCCTATGAAGTCCGCCCGCGCCTGGTCCGCGGCCTCGACTACTACATGCGCACGACGTTTGAGATCACCCACGGTGCTCTCGGAGCGCAGAACTCCGTCCTGGGTGGCGGCCGCTATGACGGACTCGCGGAATCCATCGGATCCAAGGTCCCCGCGCCCGGCATCGGCTTCTCGATCGGCGAAGACCGCCTGGTCATGAGCGTCCAGGAAACCGCGCAGCAGCCGCCCGCGACGGTCGACGTGTTCCTCGCCACCATGGGCGACGCCGCCGACATGCACGCTGGCGAACTCGCCGCCGAACTCCGGTCCGCAGGAATCTCGGTCGAACGCTCCACCGACAAGAAGCTCAAGCGAGCTCTCGAGGTCGCCAACAAAACCGGCGCCCGCTTCGCCCTCATCATTGGTGAGGACGAAGTGAACTCCGGTCAGTACGCGCTGAAGACCATGGCCACGGGCGAGCAAGTGAAGCTCTCTCGCTCGGAGTTGGTCGGCCGTCTTCAAGCCCGCTAACCTCGCGTGAAGTGCAGCGCAGATGAAGCCCGCTCTGCGATAATAGTGCTTACCTGTTTCCCCGCCCGGCCCGGCCGCGGCGTTGAGAATCGGGCTTCATACACATGGAACAAGTACCTCTCGACTTTCTAGGCGAAATGCGCCGCACGCATGATTGCGGTGCGCTGCGCGCCTCCGATGCCGGCAATCGCGTCCTCCTCATGGGCTGGGTGCATCGCCGCCGCGATTTGGGCGGCGTCCTCTTCCTGCACCTCCGCGATCGCGAAGGCGTCACGCAGATCGTCTTCCGCGCCGATGGCGACCCCGCCGTCCATGCCAAAGCCGACATGCTGAGCTCGGAATACGTCATCGCCGTCGAAGGCCTGGTCGATCTGCGCTCGAAGGACACCATCAACCCGGCCATCGCCACCGGCGAAGTCGAAGTGGTGTGTGAGAAGCTCTACATCCTGAACACCTCCAAGACGCCGCCGTTCCCGATGGAAGAGAACAGCGACGTGAAGGAAGATGCTCGCCTGAAGTATCGCTACGTCGATCTGCGCCGCCCGCAGATGCAGCGCAACATCATCCTGCGCTCCAAGGTCACCTTCGCGGTGCGCCAGGCGCTGGTCGAACAGGGCTTCCTCGAAATCGAAACTCCGTTCCTCGGCAAGTCGACGCCGGAAGGCGCGCGCGACTACCTGGTCCCCAGCCGCGTCAATCCGGGCTCGTTCTACGCGCTCCCGCAGTCGCCGCAGATCTACAAGCAGCTGCTGATGATCTCGGGCTTCGACAAGTACTTCCAGATCGCCCGCTGCTTCCGCGACGAAGACTTGCGCGCCGATCGCCAGCCCGAATTCACCCAGATCGACTTGGAAATGGCGTTCCCGCAACAGGAACAGATCTTCCAGGTGATCGAGCCGCTGATCGTCAGCGCCTGCAAAGTCGCCGGCTACACGGTGAACGCTCCGTTCCCGCGCCTGACCTACGATCAGGCCATGCGCGCCTACGGCATCGACAAGCCGGACATGCGCATCCCGCCCTTCACCTGCGTCGAAGACCTGTTCGTCGGCGAAGGGCTGACCACCGAAGGTCTGCCTCTGGTGATCATCCGCATCCCGAAGGTGGGCGCGGTCAGCCGCAAGGAACGCGACGATCTGAAGGCGTTCGGCCAGGAAAAGGGCCTGCGCGTGTTCGACGACATGAAGCGTCTGGACCGCGACTTCCCGGAGAAAATGGCCGCCGTTCGCGAACGCATCGGCGCCGAAGAAGACGACCTGCTGATCATGGCCGGTTGGGGTGGCGAGCCGCAGGGTCAGCGTCCCGAATACACCATGCTCGGTGCCTGTGGACAGCTCCGTCTGCAAGCGGCGCAGAAGTTCGCCGACAAGCACAAGGCGTTCGAAGCCAAGGAATTCAAGTTCCTGTGGGTCCTCGACTTCCCGATGTTCGAATGGGACGACGAAGAAGGCCGCTGGAACGCCGCACATCATCCGTTCACCTCGGTACTGGATGAGGATCTCGACAAGCTCGAGAACGACCCGGCCCACTGCCGCGCGAAGTCCTACGATCTCGTGCTGAACGGCACGGAATTGGGCTCGGGTTCGATCCGTATCCATCGCCAAGACGTGCAGTCGAAGGTGTTCTCGGCATTGAGCTTCAGCAAGGAAGAGGCTCAGGCCAAGTTCGGGTTCCTGCTGGAAGCTCTGGAACACGGTGCTCCGCCGCATGGCGGTATCGCACTGGGTCTGGACCGTCTGGTGATGATTCTGGCTGGCGAAACGTCGATCCGCGACGTGATCCCGTTCCCCAAGACCGCCAAGGCGACCGACGTGATGAACGGCGCGCCCAGCGAAGTTCCCGATCGCAACCTGCGCGACCTGGGAATCAGCCTAAGGAAGGCGTAGTCGCAATTGCTGGAGGTGCTTCCGTCCCGTTCTTCTTGACGGGGCGGAAGGCCCAGCACCAGATCAGCGGTCCCGCGATCTGGCAGGCACGATAGACGTAGTCGGTAATCGTGCGAAGTACATCCCCCTGGCTCGTGAACTGGCGCACGCCCAGTGTCAAAGCCGATCCTGCCACTGCAATCCCCAACCCCAAGCTGACCTTCAACAACTGACGATCACGCTGTTTCGAAACGATCAGGGCACTCCACAGTGCCAGGTTCATCAGCGCGGCGCCGAAGTTGAACAACTGCCCCACGCTCTGGTTCCAGCGGCGTCCAAACACGGTACTGTCAAACATCAGGAAGGGGATCACCAGAGCCACCACCATAATGATGGAGAGCAGGCGAACCACCTGCGGACGCATCGGGTTACCTTCCAGAGCACGCGTTGTCATCGCCAGCACCAGGAAGAAGAGCAGCAGGTCGGTCATCAGTTCCCCACCCCAGTAGACACTGAAGTAGAGCTCGTCGGACACGCCGCGTGTCTGATAAACCCAGATCAATGAGAGGGTTAGGCAAACACTTGTGAGAAGATACAGGAACAGAGGGAAATAGCGGGTAATCGGTCCGCGCAGCAACAGGACCAGGGCCACCAGTTGGAGCCCCAACCCACCGTACGCTACGATCTCTGACAAAAAAGCCACGTGCCGTTCTCTATATAGAAGAACGGCACGTGGCTCTAAAACTTTACAATTTTACGCGGGCTTAACTGTTGATGTTTCCGCCGGCGCTATCGTCGGGAAAAGGCATCGGACCCGCATGGTTGGCAAGGTTGCCACCAGCGCTGTCGTCCGGAAACGGCATCGGACCCGCAGCAATGTTGCCGCCGGCGCTGTCATCGGGGAACGGCATCGGGCCAGCACCAATCGGGCTGAGCCCCAACGCGAGCAAACCCGTAAGGGCAACGATTCCGGCGGCCATTGTCAGGCTCTTCTTCATAATTTTCGCACCTCCTGTCACAATTTAGTCCTGAATGTTCCCAGGAGCTACGGCCGATACCCTAGACACTAGTCCGACCTGCCTCTTGATTCTAAGATAGACACCTTAGAGATGCAAGAGAAAGTTTTAGGACTGGAAGTACTACGAAGGGGAGCCGAGAGGCGTATGGGGGGGGACTAGCGCTGCCGCAGGGTGCGCAGGAAGTCACTGATTGCAAGGTAGATATTGAGCACGCCGAGTCCGCTTAGGCCGGTGCGCACGAACGGATTCTGCCAAAGTTCCTGGAGCAGCGGGGTCTTATCCTGGAGTTCGTTCAGCAACCAGGTTTCGGTCCAGGGGAAGATCAGCAGGAATAACCCAATTTCGAGCGTAAACAACGCAAAACAATAGTGAACGACCTTGTACATCCGGGAGTGGCTCACGCGAACAGGTCCCCCTGTTCCACCGGCCGGTCGGTCAGAAGGAGGGGGTACCCGACCCAAGAAGTACTAGTGGAGGCTTGGCGGACGGGCGTAAAGCTGAAGCGATGGAGCGGAGTCGGCCCGATTTCGCGCAAGGCGCGCATGTGGTCCGGAGTGGAGTAGCCTTTGTTGCCGGCCAGGCCGTAGCCGGGGAACACCTGCTCCCAGGCCGCCATGGCGGCGTCCCGGGCGGTTTTGGCGAGGATGGAGGCGGCGGCGATGGAGAAACTGAGGGCGTCGCCGTGGATGAGGTTGCGCTGCGGGGTGGGAAGCGGCAGTTTGACCGCGTCGATCAGCAAAAAGTCAGCCGCCGGACGGAGCGACGCGATGGCGCGTTGCATGGCACGGCGGCTGGCTTCCAGAATATTGCAGTGGTCGATCTCGAAGGCGTCGGCGCCGGCTACAGCCCAAGCGATGGCGCGCTCGCGAATGCGTTCGGCTAGGACTTCGCGGCGATCGGCAGGAAGTTGCTTGCTGTCATCGAGGCCTCGGATCGGGCGGGCCGGATCCAGAACCACGGCGGCGGCAAACACGGGCCCGAACAGAGCTCCCCGACCGGCTTCATCCACACCGGCAATCGCACGAAAGCCCACCCGCCGCAACGCTTGTTCGTGGCGGCTGGTGGGCATCCGGAGATTCGGCCTTTGTCGAAAAAACTAGGCGGTGCGTTCCTTGAGACGGGCAGCCTTGCCCTTCAAGCCACGCAGATAGTACAACTTGGCGCGACGCACTTTACCCGTGCGAACCACGTCGATGTGGTCGATCACCGGAGCCTGCAGCGGGAAAATACGTTCCACGCCGTGGCTGAAGCTGATCTTGCGAACCGTGATGGTTTCGCTCATGCCGCTGTTGTTCTTGGCGATGACAACGCCTTCGAAGATCTGCAGGCGTTCTTTGTCGCCTTCCTTGATCTTCACGTGAACTTTAATGGTGTCGCCCTCGCGGAATTCCGGGTGCGGAGTTGCACGTTTGTTCTTATTGAGGATCTTGGTCAGCGCGGAGTGAATCATTACAGACGGTCCCTTCGTTTATACCTCTCAAGAGTTTAGCAGATCGGGACGCAGTCTTGCAGTCTTTTCTCGCGCGGCCTGCTTGCGCCATTCCCGAATGTGGGCGTGGTTGCCACCGAGCAGCACTTCCGGGGCTTTCCAGCCGCGAAATTCCTCGGGCCGCGTGTACTGCGGGCAGTCCAGCAGCCCCGGCTCGCTGAAGGATTCGTTCACCGATGAATCGCTGTTGCCGAGCACGCCTTCCTGGAG
Source organism: Bryobacterales bacterium (assembly GCA_947467395.1). Classification (GTDB taxonomy): domain Bacteria; phylum Acidobacteriota; class Terriglobia; order Bryobacterales; family Bryobacteraceae; genus Palsa-187. The sequence goes on along the minus strand of CANIIC010000040.1, from coordinate 21,199 downwards.
CCGGGCGACGGCGTCCAGCACAATGGCCGCTGGCAGTTCGCCGCCGCTCAGGACATAGTCACCGATCGAGATCTCGTCGTCGATCAGGTGCTGGGCGACACGCTCATCGACGCCTTCGTACCGGCCACAAATCAGCAAAAGTTCCTGGAGCCCGGCGTAGTCGCGGGCTAGAGCCTGGTCGAAGCGGCGACCCGAGGCCGACAACAGAACCACCTTGCGATCCGGATCGCCCTTTTGGCGTCCGGGCAGGATGGATTCGACGGCGTCGAAGATGGGTTCGCACTTCAGCAGCATGCCTTCCCCGCCCCCGAACGGCCGGTCGTCGACGGTGCGATGGCGGTCCTGGGTCCAGTTGCGGAGGTCGTGGATGTGGATGTCGAGCTTCCCGGCCCGGCGGGCGCGTTCGACGATGCCGTAGTCGAGGGGGCCTCGGAAGAAGTCAGGGAAGATAGTGAGGATGTGAAACGTCACGGTGCGGCTTCTCAATTTTGTCACGAGCGGACGCAGTTCGGCTGTAGAATATTGCGGCGGCCGGAGGGGGCAGGCCCCATACTGCGGCCGTCAGTATTTTGGGTGGCACCTATAGCTGCGCGGGAGGCTCGCCGCCGTTCTCCTCTTTGCTTGTGCGAAGAGGGAGCTTAAACCACGCACCGCTATAAACCGCAAAACCGGGGACAGAAGGAGATTTCTCAAAAACGTTTTGCGCCGAGTCGGGCTAGCTGTGCGGCATTCAGAATGTCGAGTGGCTCCCCCCTCTGGACGAGACTCACCGGAAGTGAGTCACATGGCGGTAAAGACTACAGTGCAATCGCCCGCACGGAACACTCGACAATCAAACGCCCGCAGTGTTGCCACAAATCCATGACCCCAAACGGTCGGACTGACTGGAAGCAGGTCATTAGGTCCATCTCCGCAGGAACGCCCCTCGGCTGCTCGAACGTGCCTGACCGTTGCCTCAAGCAGTTCACGGGACCACCCTTTTCTCTCCTGCGCCATCTCACTGAACCGTCAAGTCCTTATCTGTGGCGTAGCCCTGAGTTGGTACCACCTACCTACCTCCGCCCAACAGCCTGAAAATCTCAGCCTGCGCGCATTCATCCCCTGAAAATCAAGCACTTCCCACACTGCTCCAGGTTACCAACCACCCACAAGCTGCTGACGTCGAAAACGTTAATTTCACCCACCCGGATTCGCGCGTTTAGTACCTCCCCCTTATGCGCGATACAGTTCAACCTTGCAAGGTTGAGATGTCAAGAGGTTGTCAAGAAGTTATCGAGAAGCTGTCAGCACGTTTGCCATCGAGTCGGAGACGGAAACAGCCAGGAGCATCTGCCATGCTACTGAACCGATTGACGCAGCGCCCCCCGGAGATCCTCAGACTGTTCGGGATTGGGGCAGAGAAACTTTTCACAAATACAAATAAAGGGAAAAATGAGAGAAATACAAAGATGTCTTGAGTTTTCGCCGGAGCACATCCACCCGGTACGCCAAACCAGAACCAGCCGTATGCCCATCATCCTGTGGGCTATCGCCACTCTGCTAGGAGTTTTCGCCCCCTCTACCTCTGCACAAATCGTCGACACTCGCCTGGGGGAAGGCTTCTTCCAGGTTGGTCCGACTAACCGGACCGACGGATTCCCCGTCTTCATCACCTCCAAAGGCACCCCCACGACGCCCACTGCGACCGGTTCTAGTTTCTCTCTCGAACCGTGTTTGACGCCCAAATCCACGACTGGTGATCCTTGCGGGTTGGCGGCCGCCACCGAACCCGGTGTCTTCGATCCTGACAAGACGATGGTCTGGTCGACAAACTATCCCAGTGAGATCTTTTACTACCGCGCCACGAGTGGGGTCCCCGTTCCCGGCTCTGTCCGGACCGTTCTTTGGGAAGCCGCGTTGGAAGCGGCGTTCTTGGGCGGCGTGCCCAAGGCAAATGATCAGGTGTTGTTTGCCCGCTTCCGCGTCGTGGTGCCTCCCGCGACCCTAAAGCCCGTCACTCATTACGTCCTGAAGCACCCTTACGGGGTCCTGGAATTTGACACCGACAACAACGGAGTCTTCCGAACCACAGTCGATGACGGATGCGTGGGCCCCCCATGCGGAGATTTTTCCCAGATACTGCACACCCCCAACCTGGGCGGCATGCTCCATCAGAATCCGCTTCCTGCTCCGCAGGACGGCGTCCAGTACCTGGGGACCACTGGGTTGGAAGTGGCCTCCACCGGCAGTCCGATCGGCTTCGACCGGCTTGAACTGTGGGAAGTGTCCCCCACAGGTGCGGAGACTATCATCGGTTCCAACTCAGGCTTCGATATTACAGGCCGAGTCTTTGATGGCCCAATACCGCCCTTCGTAGATGTTACCCGTTCGTCTTACACTCTGGCTCCTGGCGGAACATCCCGTATCGAAGTCTTCGCCCGAGCCCTCCCCGGTTCAATCGTAACGGCCAGCATCAACGGATTTACACAGCAGTTGACCAGCGATCCGCAGGGCCAGGGCAACTTCTTCGCATCCTTTAACGCCGGATCCTCGTCCGTGCCGCCCTTTGTGCGCGTTACCGCGTCCAACGCTCTCGGCACCGCTAGTTCGTTCACCGATTCTCCTATAACAGACCACATTAGTATCGACTCCGCTGCCTATAACCCCACCACCAAGCGGCTCAGCGTCATTGCACGCTCCAGCGACTCTGCAAACAATCCAGAGATCTCTGTCACCGACGTTGACCTGCCTCCCGCCGTACTGGGCATCTTGAGTGCAAATACTCTGAATGTAGACCTGCCTGTTCCCCCCGCGGTCATCCGCCTGAATTCCAGCAAAGGCGGTACAACTACGCGCGGCATCGAACTCATGAACGGACTCCAGTCCTCCGTAGTTTCGATCCGAACTGCAGCGGGTAGCCCCAACCCTGCGATGACCGTAGATTCGGGAGCTGCCTTTACACTGCACGTCGCCGTTACCGACGCTGCGGGCACTCCGATCGCCAGCGCTGGAACCGTTACGATCGTCGATGGTTCTCAAGCCATCTCGGGTCCCATAAATCAGGATCCCATCACGCTCAACTACACGGTCACACTGCTTGGACTCACGACTGTTCCGTCCGCGCAGCATCCACTCAAGGCTGTCTTCTCCGGCGACGGATTCCATCTGGGCGCGACCAGTGCAAATGCCACCGCCGTTACCGTCCGGTATCCCACGAACGTAGTCGTCACTCCGTCTCCGCTCTCTGGATCCGCGAACTCCCCGCTTGCGGTCACTGCCACCGTCAGCTCTGCTGGGCCTTCTGACCTCGTGGTCGGCAGTAGAATGCGGTTCTTTATCACCGACGCGAACGCGGTTCAGTCCACATCCGATGTACTCGTCACCACAGCGACCGCGGCCTCTCGCGCCATCACGCTGAACTGGGTACCCTCCGTCGGCGGCCGTTATACCGTAGTAGCCGCCTATCTCGGCGACTCGCTCTACTCTGCGTCCACCAACTCGGCTTCCGTAATCGCCAACATCGGCGTCACTCCCACGATGACGGTGTCCGCACTTCAGGGCAGCTACCTACCGCTCCAGCAGTTCGTTGGATCAGTCTCGCTACACTCTACCGCGTCTGGTTCGGTGCGTTTCGAGATCGGCACGACCTTCTTTGACGCCCGCAACAACGGCACCGGAGTCTGGACGGCCACACTCACTACTCCGGCCGCCGGTGGCGTATTTACAGCCACTGCGCGCTATACGCCTGATGCCAACAGCCTCTTTAGTGCCGCCACCCAATCCGTTACATCTCGCGTCCAGTTCCCTCTATCCGTACAGGCAAAGATCCTGGCCGCCCAAACGGCGACACCAACCGCGACGACCTTGAGCCGAACTACGGTCTCGCAAGGCTCCGGCGCGGATCTCTGGGGCCTCGTCTCCGCTACTGGAACCACAACCCTGCCGACCACAACCGCCACCACCGTCAACTTCACGGTGTCGGCCAACCCGGCGGATACCGTCAGCACCGCCGCCCAGAAGGCCCTCTGCTCTGCGAACCAGAACGTCGTCCTCGGCGGCACCTCCGGGGCGCGCGCCGGGGGCAACGATAAAGCCAGCTTTAACTGGCGCGTATCCACCACTACAAGACTTGCGCAGGGGGTGTCCGTCGGTTGCCGCCTTACCGTCACGGTGACCACAACTGACCTCAACTTCGCCCGCGGTTCGGTCGTCGTACCCTTCACCTTGACTCGCTAGCCGCTCAAATTATTCCCGACACTGGCGCCAAGTTCGCACCAGTGTCGGGAACGAGTATCTAGGTCCATCGCTCTCACTAGGGCCCGGCCGCGGTTCGGCTTGGCTGGTTTGGCCAGTGATCTCTCGGTCGGGGCCCGTAACCACACCGTTCGTGGGTGGAGCGGGCATCGTCCTTCCTATTTCCCCGCTGAATCCGGCGAAATGTTAGCGGTTACGTGTTCGGATTGAACCCGTTAACTTCGGTCGGCGCCATCGCCAGAAACCGACCAGAGCGCTTGACTATCCCCTTGATTCCCAAAGACCAGCAACAAGCGGATCCAGTACTGGTTTGGGTCTAATCCAGTACATTGAGGCGTTCGTAAGCCCCCTCCGGTTGGATGCTGTATACGAACAAGAACGGTAAACAGTACTGGTTGCTGCTGCGAAGGCAGACCGCAAAAAAGGATCTCAGTCCATTTCCAAATGATCGACCCAAAGATTTCAAAACGGAGTTTCCTCCGCCTGACCGCTCAGGGGGCGGCGATTCTTGCCACAGCGCAGATCGCTCGGCCCAACAGTGACCCCGTCAGTCCGAAAGTTACTCCGTGGGTTCAGCCTCTACCTATTCCACCGGTCGCCCAGCCAACTACAGGGCCGCTGAGTCCGGCATTCGATGGAACCACAAACGACGGGCAAGCCTGCCAGCACGTGTCGGAATATCCTCCGCAGAAGTTTTATGAAATCAACGTTGGCCTGGGAACCCATCAGTTTCATCCGGCATTGCCCGCGAACCAGCCGTGCTTCAGCTACTCCCAGCCGGGTCTGAACAAAGCGGGCATCGGCCTGCCGGGTCCGACGTTCAAGGCCAAGTACGGACAACCGATTGCCGTCCGCTTCCGCAATAACTTCCCGGCGACGATCCGGGGGAATGGCATAAATCAAACGGCGATTCATCTGCACAACATGCACTCCGCATCGGAGAGCGATGGATACCCGCTGGATTACGTCACGGCAGGACATTATCGCGACCATCATTATTCGATGGTGACCGCCGGTCAGACGCTGTCAGGTTTCCGTGACTCTCGAGAGGTCCTCAATACGCTCTGGTACCACGATCACCGTATCGATTTCACAGCTGCGAATGTTTATCAGGGGCTGTTCGGATTCTTCCTGGCTTTCGACGATTACGACAACGATGACGAGACGTTTGCCGATCCTACCGGTAAGGCTCTCAATCTTCCCAGCGGGAAATACGACATTCCAATGGCATTTTCGGATCCCCAATTCGACTCCTCGGGAGCTCTGTATTGGGACCCCATGAACACCGACGGTCACGTCGGCGATAGTTTTGCGGTCAACGGCAAAGCGTATCCCTATCTCAACGTGGAGCGTCGCAAATACCGATTCCGCATTCTGGACCTGGGTCCATCCCGCTACTACGAGTTGTTCTGCAATATCGCAACCGCCACGGACAAACCCGGGAAAGACGTTCCCTTCAAGGTGATCTCTGTAGACGGGAACTTACGCGGCAGCCCCATCGACCTGAGCAGCTTGCATATGACCCCGGGGAATCGATTCGATGTGGTCATGGATTTCTCTCAATTCGCCACCGGCACGGTCCTCTATATCGAGAATCGCGCGGAACAGATGAACGGCCGCGGCCCGACGGGACACATTCTGTCCCCTGGAAGCGGACGCATGTTGAAGATCATCGTAGGCCAGGATCCCGCTACCCCAGATGTGAGCCGCGTTCCCGAGGTGCTTCGTCCCCAATACCCAGCCCTGACGCAGGCGGACCTGGACGCGGCCGTCAAGCGTTCTTTCGAATTATCCAGGAATAACGGTGTCTGGACCATCAACGGAGAAATCATGGACCCGGATAAGCCGGCGTTCACTACCACTGGAGGCCAACCGGAGCTCTGGACACTCATCGGCAAGGGTGGTTGGCACCATCCGATGCACACGCATTTTGAAGAAGGGATTGTCGTTTCAAGAGATGGTGGTCCACCACTGCCAGAAGAGCGAGACCAGCACAAGGATGTTATCGACGTCGCCCCGGGCGAGGTTGTTCGGGTCTACTACCGCGGTTTCCGGGACTTCAAGGGTCGCTATGTAATGCATTGCCACAATAACGTGCACGAAGATCACGCCATGATGTTCCGCTTCGATGTGGTGTAGGGAGAACAGATCGTCATGATTCGTCGAACAATTCTGCAACAGGGCCTAGCGAGTTTCGTTGGAGGCTCAGTGCTGCATGCGGCAGCAAAGAATCAGGTGCAATCCATTGGAGAACGCATGATTCCAAACGTGAGCGTCAACAACCAAGACGGCAAGCAGTTTCACTTATATGACGACTTGGTCAAGGGGAAGATCGTCATGATCAACTTCATGTATGCGCAATGCGAGGGGGTCTGCCCGACCATGACCTCTACCCTGGTTCGGGTTCAAAAAGCCTTGGGTAAGCGGGTTGGATCCGACATTTTCATGTACTCAATTACGCTGAAACCAATGGAGGATGATTCCAAGGCACTCCGCCACTATGTTCAGATGCACGGGGTCGGGCCCGGGTGGCAATTCCTACGAGCCTCCCAGAAAGATACGGACAAACTCCGCAAGAGTCTGGGCTTTGTTGATTCTCAACCGGAAATCGAAGCAGATGTGACCCAACACACGGGAATGGTGCGCATCGGAAATGACGCCATCGACCGTTGGAATGCGTGCCCAGCGATCCTACCCGTAGCGCGGCTCGTTTCCGCTGTACTTTCGATGGACCCGGCCAACGACACGAAGCGAGTATAACTGTCAGCAAACAAGAGCATGTGGGGTTTGGGAATCCGGATCCTGAACCCCGCAGCTCGAATGCCGCCATCGTTTTAAAACAAAGCGCATGTCTGGCGGACAAGCGCGCAGTTCGTTTACTGCGCTAGGAGCTTATTGAATCGCGAATAAGAAGAAGAATGGGCGCCGGTCACTATGAGCCCGCGGGATCCGGTAGAGATCGAAATCTCTCAGGTGCCGCCTATAGAGCGAGCTGTTTTTGTCGCAGTGCGGCCTCGTCACCAGCCTCCGCTCCAAGCCACACGACTACCTCGTCCACCCGGTCATGATATAAAACGGTCGCCTCACCGTCTTTCGCAGAGTTGTCACAGCCCACACACCGTCAGCAAAAGCCACCTTAACCTGGTTCATCGTTCACTTCTTCGGTTTCCACTCCCGGTTGAGTTTCTGCACTTCGGCGATCTGGAGGGAAAGGGGTCACACGCATCTTTCTCTAGCCTTGGGTTCGTCGAACGCCCTTGTTCGCGACCGTCGCTTCGCCGCTGGTGCCGCCGAAGGCGAAGGCCCACGAGAGGATCACTAAGACGGGGTTCGTGTCCCAGTAATACGTGGTCGCCAGGATTGCGACGAGTAGGTGCGGGGCGAAGAGCCAGCCGAGGATGTGCCAGAAGCCGAAGGTCGCGGCGGAGAAGAAGAGGGTCGTGATGCGCGGGAAGAAGGCGCAGCCGAACAGGAACAACCATCCGTGTTGTTGCCAGAAGTCCATGTTCAAATGGAGCCCGGTCGAACTATAGCTCGGTCAAGCCCTCAGGCAATTCTACTCGAATGTGTTTACCGGGGATATCGATGCCGCGCAGATAGGCTTTGACGAAGGGGATGAGCAGTTCCCCGCCCGCGGGCGTGGTGAGTTCGAGCGTGGGGTGGGCGCCGTATTCGTGAACCGCGGCAATGGTACCGAGGACACGTGTGGCGTCTTCCACGACGCAACCGATCAGGTCTTGGTGGAAATATTCGTCTTGCTCGGGAGCGACTTGTTCTTCGGCTGGGACGAGGATCTCAGACCCTTCCCACGGCTCTGCGGCAGAGATGGAGTCGATTCCGGAGAACTGAAAGATGGGGCGACCGGAGTGATACCAGAGCCGGACCACGTCGAACTCAGCTTCACGCGGAGGCTTCCGGAGAAGCACGTGATGAATGAGTTCGGCGCGGCCCGGATGGGAACTATCGATCTCGCAAATGAATTCGCCGACCCGACCGCGAGTGCGCCAAATCCGGCCCACGGGAACCCAGGCAGCGGAGGACACTTATTCGAGGATCTCCAGAGTAAACCGGCGATTGAGCTTCATTCCCGCTGCACCCAACAGCGTACGAATGGAGCGTGCCGTACGGCCCTGTTTACCGATGACTTTACCCAGGTCAGAAGGTGCGACGCGGAGTTCGAGAACAGTCACCTGTTCCCCTTCCACTTCGCGAACATTCACTTCATCCGGAATATCGACAAGCGCCTTGGCGATATCCGCAACTAAATCTTTCACCCGTTACATCCCCCTTATTGGACGTTTTGGACTGTAGTTTATCCTACCCTAAAGTCGGTAGTAACGAGCAACTGCACCCAAACGTTTACGCTGCGGGAGCCGGGTTGTTCTTGATCAACCGAGCAACGGTATCGGACGGCTGGGCGCCATTCTGCATCCAGTGGGCGATACGGTCGTGCTTCAACGTGATCTGCTTGGGCTGCGTAATCGGGTTGTAGACACCTACGATTTCGACTGCGCGGCTGTCGCGAGCACGTTCCTTATCAATGACCACCACGCGGTAGGTCGGCTTCTTCTTGGCGCCAAAACGCGCCAGACGGATCATCAGCATTCTTATTGAAACCTCAACTCATCATTATGACGCAAGCAGGGCCAAAACCCAAATCTAGCCTATCAATACCAATGATACTATCTATCAGCCCACCCCCATCGACTTCGAACGCTCAGAGCGATAACTTCTTCAAGATACGCGTTTTAGGGGTTCTGCTGTCTACGCGTTTCTGAAAAAGGGGGTCCACGTGAAACACCTCAAACATTCCTTGTTGGGAGTGATTTTATGTCTGGGTTTGATGCCGATGGCGCAAGCTCAGGTAAACGCCGTGCTAGGTGGCACGGTTGCTGATTCAACCGGAGCGGTCATCACCGGAGTTACGGTGACGGCTCGCAACATCAACACCGGTATTGTTCAGACTAATCAAACGAACGATACAGGCAACTACAACTTTCCCAGCTTGCAGCCCGGTCAATACACCGTGACGGCAACGATGAGTGGGTTCCAAACCGCGACGTTCACGAACATCGAACTCGGAACGGGCCAGAACACTCGCCAGAACTTCACCCTTCAAATCGCCAGCGCGACGACTTCCATTGAAGTCGTTGAAGTGGCGGACACGATCTCCAGCACAACCACGGCCTCGGTAGGTGCGGTGCTGAGTGAACGTGCTGTCGCCACGCTGCCGATCCTCAGCCGTAACGTACTTGATTTGGCGGCAACGTCCCCCGGTGTGGTGACACTTCGCAACGCCTTCGGCGCCGAAGTGCCCAACTTCTCCGGCATGGCCACCGGCCAGGTGAACACAACGCGCGACGGCGTGATCACCAATGACGGCCGTTACAACGATTCAAACGGCGCGTACTCGTCGATCTTCACCAGCCCGGACATGGTGGAAGAAGTTCGCGTGAGCACGAACACGGTGGACGCTTCGCAGGGTCGCGGCGCTGCCCAGGTGCAGATGCGCACGCGCTCCGGCACGAACGCCTATCACGGCGCCGTGTTCTACACCAATAACAACTCCGCGTTGAGCTCGAATGATTATTTCTCGAACCTGCGTGGCGCACAGAAGAGCTACCAGAACCGCAACCAGTACGGCGGCCGTTTGGGTGGCGCGATCATCAAGAACAAGATGTTCTTCTTCGCGTTGGTGGACAACCAGCGCTATGTGACCAAGGAATTGGTGACTTCGACTACGTTGACCGATCAGGCTCGCCAAGGCATCTTCCGCTTCCTGACCGCGGGCGGCGTGGGCGGCACCACTCGCCGCAACGGCAACGCGCTCTCCGCTACGCCGTCTGTGGATTTGAACGGCAACGTTCTCACGCGCGACGCTTCGGGCGCGCAGTTGTTCATGAACCAGTTCAACGTCTTCACCGATGTTCGCGATCCGAACCGGACCAGCATCGATCAGACCTGGGTGTCTTCCTACCTGAAGATGCTGCCTTCGCCGAACGACTATAGCGTCGGTGACGGTTTGAACACGGCGGGCTACCGCTGGTATCGCCGCCAGTATGGCGTCGACGGCGCCACGGGCCAGAGCGCGAATCCGAATCGCAATCACTTGACTACGCGTTTCGACTATCAGATCAACGATAAGAACAAGCTCAGCTTCACCATGACTCGTGAGAAGGATTTCGGCCGCACCGCGCAGGCGGGCTTGCCGGACTATCCGGGCGGCACCTTCGGCGAAGTGGTCCGCAAGCCGGACTTCTACACCGTGCAGTACAGCACGGTGATCACCTCCAGCCTATTGAACGAGTTCCGCTTCGGCATGAAGCGTGACACATGGCAGGGCTTGGACGGCTTCGATCTGGGCTGCTGCTTCGGCGCGGCGCAAACCGCCATCACCGATGAAGCCAAAGCGGCTCGTGCGCTGTTCCCGAAGACTCCGGATGGCAACCTGCTGTATGTGGCTGCCGGCTCCGGCCTGGGCACGTTCACCAACTTCAACGTATCCACGCCGCGCCTGACCTACAGCCCGATGAAGCAGTTTGCCGACACCATGACGTGGAACCACGGCGCGCACTCCATCCAGTTCGGTGGTGAGCTCGACCGCTTCTACTCGGAAGGCGTCAACGGCGGCGGTCAGCAGACCACGCGTCCGTTCCTGACCTTGGGCGTGGGCAGTGTGCCGATCACCGGCATCACCACCGGTGCATTCGCCGGTCTGAACACCAACGACATCGGCACCGCACAGAACCTGCTGGCGACGCTGGCCGGCTCCATCGGCAGCGTGCAGCAGCAATACTTCGTGGACAGCCCGACGGCGACCGACTGGACGGATTACAAGTCGTCCATCATCTTCCGCCGCAAGCACCACGAAAACGACTGGAACTTCTGGATCAAGGACAGCTGGAAGACCAGCAAGAACCTGACCCTGAGCTTCGGCATGCGCTACGAAAAATACGGCACGCCGTATGACTCCCTCGGTTTGGGCGGCCGCTTCACTGGCGGTCAGTCCGGTCTGTTCGGCATCTCCGGCACCAGCTTCGCGAATGCGCAGTGGGCTCCCTATGCGAACAGCGGCAAATTGTCGACCACGGAATTCGTGGGCAAGGCATCGCCTCAGCCCGGTAAGCTGATTTACGGCAACGATTGGAACAACTTTGCTCCGTCGTTCGGCTTCGCCTACAACCTGCCTTGGCTGAAGAAGTCCACGGTGGTTCGCGGCGGCTACGGCATCAACTACGCCGGCGCGCCGGACTTCCTGTCTTATTCGTCGAACATCGCGAATCTGCCGGGCTTCAACCTGAACGTCAACGCGGCGCCGACCGGCTACGTCAATCTGGCCAACAGCGCGAACGCGCTGACGGTCGCCACCAACGCTGCAGCGGCCTCCAAGCCGTTCCAACCGGTGGCCGTCGACGGAACGCGTTCCACGGGCATCACTGGTTACGCGGACAATCGCGTGATCCCCTACATCCAGAGCTTCAACTTCTCCATCCAGCGCGAGCTGGTACGGAACATCACTTTGGAAGTTGGCTACGTGGGCAACAAGGCCACCAAGCTGTGGAGCAACACGCAGATCAACGAAGCCAACATCTATGAAAACGGATTGTTAGATGCATTCAACACGACGCGCAACGGCGGCAACGCTCCGTTGTTCGATCGCATGTTGAATGGTGTGACGCTGACCGGCGTCGGCACCGTGGGCACGGCTGGCCTGACGGGCTCTGGAGCGCTGCGTCGCTTCCAGACCAGCAACCAGTTCATCGCGAACGGGGACGTAGGCGGGTTGGCGAACCTGCTCAACACGTCGAATGCGTTCGGAAGCGGCTTCGGCGGCGCACTGCGCCGTGGTGGCCTTCCGGAAAACTTCATCGTGGCGAACCCCCAGTTCGGCAGTGTGAACCTGGCGGGCAACAACACGAACTCGACGTATCACTCGCTGCAGACCACCTTGAGCCAGCGCTACTCGCATGGCTTCAGCGGTCAGTTCAGCTACGTGTTCTCGAAGAACCTGGGCGACATCGGCGTCCGTGATCCGCGCAACCGCAGTGGGGTTAGCAAGGGTCTGCTTCCGAACAACCGTACGCACATCGTGAAGGCGACTGGCACCTGGGACCTCCCGTTCGGCAGCAAGGGCTACATCGGCCGCAACGCGAAGGGCTGGCTGGATAAGACGATCGGCGGCTGGCAGCTGGCTCCGGTCGTTCAGTGGGCCTCCGGCTCTCCGCTCAGCTTCACTTCGGCACTGGGTACGGCTGGCTTCCGCGCCACCAACACGGCGGACATGGTCGGCCAGATCACGCAGGGCTCGGTTCGTAAGGATCCCACGTCGTTTGTGGAATACTTCACGGGCTTGAAGACTGTCGCTGCTCCGACGCCCAACTACGGGGCGGATCAAGCCACGCTGGCCGGACGTTTCACGAACTTCAACGTCGTGGACGCCAACGGCAACGTGATCTTCACCAACCCGACGCCGGGTCGCACCGGTAACGCTGCTCCGAACCTTCCGGGTATCGACGGTCCGGCGCAGTTGGGCTTCGACCTTTCGTTGAGCAAGAAGATCCAGCTCACCGAAACGAAGTACTTCACGTTCCGCGCCAATGCGATCGATGCGTTGAATCGTCCGATCTGGGGCAACCCCACGACGAACATCAACTCGGCGTCGTTCGGCCGTATCACCACGGCCGGCGGCAATCGTTCGATCACGCTGGACTTCCGCTTCGACTTCTAAAGTCGCAGCGTTTATTCACTCACTGGGGGCGGCTGCTCAAGCAGCTGCCCCAATTTATTTCTACCCACCTTCGCTGCCAGCCGCAGCAATCTCAAGAAGACTTGAGCCGTCATGAACGCATCACCCGGAGCGGTGTGTCGATCGTGCGGGATCACGCCGAAGCGATCACACAGCGCGTCGAGCGAGAAGTTGTGGAAGTTCTCGTAACCGGCGAAGGCTCCGTCGGCTTCCAGCACCAGCGCCAGAGCCATCGTATCGAGGCTCAGGTTCGACATGCGGAAACCCCAGTGTCGTTCGTAGCCGGCGTTGAAGGTTTCGACATCGTGGCCGATGTGATGGCCGACGATGACTCCGTCTTTCAGGTAGTCGAGGAACTGCTGGAGGGCCTCGGGTTCGTCCAGGCCGCTCTGGGTCTCTTCCTGAGTGATGCCATGAACTGTCACGGCGCTTGTGTTGTACTGGACCTTCAGCATCGCCTCGTAGGAATCTTCGAGCAGGATCTCTCCGTTGATGACCGAAACGGCGCCGATGGTGATCAGGCGATCCTTGCGCGGATCCAGGCCGGTGGTTTCGGAATCGAGCAGGATGAAGCGAACCTGATCAACGGGCGTCTCTTCGGTCCAGGTGTTGGCGAAGTATTGAAGATGCCGCTCGGTCACCGGACTCACTGGGCCTCCAGCCATGACCCCTCGGCCGTGAATTCGAGCAAGCGGTGGATGGATCGGAAGCCAGTCTTGAGCAACTGGCGGTCGTAGTGGCTGAGGTGCCCAGGGTCCAGCACGCTACCGCTATCGTGGTTGCGGATCGCCGAGCGGGCCTGTTGATACAGCACGACGCGCAGGGTTTGTGAGGCTTCGCGAAAAATGGATTCGTGTTCGGGGAGCAGAGTTCGGGCCAAGCGGAAGCGGTCCTGCGTGGAGGCTCCGCTGAGTCGTCCGGCTGCGATGCCGAAGACGCGGCCGACGTCCACCAACGGACGCAGCGCGGTCTTCTCCAGTTCAAAGGTAGTGCTGGTCTCGCCCGACTCATCGATGACCGCATCGCGGAAGAAGGTGAGCGGCGGCAAACTAGCCATGCAATCGTTGGCCAGCAGGTAGACGAAGCTGGTGTGCTTGCGGGCTTGTTCTTTGAGAACGCCTTCCAGGTTCTCCATCAAGGAGAAGTCGCCCAACACCGGGCGCATGTCGAACAAGTGACGCGCGTAGTGCAGCGAGCTATTCAGCGGATCCTCGATCCACGTGGTGAAGCGCTGCTTCCACTCCGTGAGCGACGCGCAGGAGTAGGCGGGATTGAAGTGGACCTTACGATCGACGTAGCCGCACTCGAGCAGCGCGGTGTTCATGCGTTCGTACCAGTCGATGAAGGAGTCCTTGACCAGTCCGTCGCCGATGATCACGGCGGAGCGCTGCAGCATCGGGGACAGGGCCTCGCTGCGTCCTGCGGTGCCGTAGAGGCACCAGACGAAGCTGCCGGCGGGCGGCGGGATCAGCTCCGTTACACGCTTCAGGATGGCGTTGTCGGCGAGATGCAGGAACTCAGCCAGCCAGTCGACGGTGGCGGGCGAAGTCAGCAGTTCCAGAGCGAAAGTGCGGGCGCGCTGCTGGAGCAGGCGCAGGACGTCGGTATTCGCGGCGCGGGCGATTTCGAGCAGGATGGCCGAGGGATGATCGCCGAAGGCTGGGCCGAGATCGCTGACCGTGACCAAGCCTTGCAGCGGACTATTGCGAGCTCCGGTGAGGGTGACGGCGGCGACGCCCGTCGAACCTAGCGCGAGCACGGCTTGGCTGACGGTGGAGTCGGGCGGGATGATCGCAGGTGAGCGGTCCATCAATTGATCGACTGACGCCGTGGGATCGAAGCCGCTGTCGGCAACAGCCTTGAGGATATCGTTGGCCGTGAGGACACCGGCGACGTGGCCCTGTTCGTTCACCACGGCGATGGCTTCCGAACTGGCGCGCAGCATGCGACGCGCGGCCTGGCGGATGGAGTTGCCGGGAGCACAAGTGGGCGGTTCCGTCGGACGGAGAGCTTCGTACAACAGCGTCTCGTGGTGGCCCTTGCGCTGATCGACGGGCGTGAAGTTCGAGGTGATGGAGCTGTGCGCTTCGATGTAGCGCTTGGCCTGCGGATACTTGTCGAGCAGTTCGGCGAAGGTGTCGGCAGGCAGCGCGTAGATGACGACGTCGCTGGCGGATTTCGCGGAGTGGATGTTCGCAGGCAGGCCATGGAAGCGATCGATGCCCAACACGTCGCCAGGGCCGCGCATGTCGAAGAGCTGCTCGCCTTTGGGCGTCGTCTGGACGATGGAGACAGTGCCCTGCTGGATGACGAAGACGTAGGGACCGTGGGGCGCTTTCTCCCACAGGATGTACTCGTCGATTTCGTGAAATTTGACGCGGCCGCGCGCAGCAAGCTCCAGCAGGTCCGGGAGTTCCATGGATTGGAACGGCGGATACTGCTTCAAAAAGTCAGCAACGCGATAAC
This sequence comes from Bryobacterales bacterium, assembly GCA_947467395.1. Lineage (GTDB taxonomy): Bacteria > Acidobacteriota > Terriglobia > Bryobacterales > Bryobacteraceae > Palsa-187. The sequence continues at coordinate 5,754 of CANIIC010000040.1, read as the reverse complement.
TGATGGCAGAGGTCTGCAACCGTGAGCTCCTTTGGCGTCCAAGAGTCTACGGGGCTTGGCGGGGGCGAAAACGTTAGTTTAACGCAGGTGTGGAGGCGAGCGCGTTGATATCGGGGGTTTCGAGCACGCGCTTGGGGGCGCCGTGTTGGGCGGCGCGGAGCATGGCTCGGGCGACGGCTTCCGAAGAAGTGAACATGCTCGGGACGACGCGCTTCAACAGTGGATAGAGCGGACCGAGCACGGCGTAGACCGCGTTGTACCAGGCGATCTTGGCTCGCACGCCGTGCATAGGCTGGATGTAGCCGGGGCGGAACATGTAGGCACGAGGGAAGAGCTCGAGCAGTGCACTCTCCGTTTCGCCTTTGACGCGCGCCCAGTGGAGAGAACTCTTCGGGTCCGTTCCCTGCCCGGAGATATAGATGAAGGCCATCGCGGGATTGAGACGCTGGAGCGTGCGCGCGACGGAGAGCGTCAGATCGTAGGTGAGGTGCCGATACTCGTTATCCTTCATGCCGACGGACGTGACGCCGACGCAGAAGAAGCAGGCGTCGAGGTTCGTGAGTTGGGCTTCGACGGCGGTGAGATCGAAGAGGTCGGCGTGAGGGATGTGGCGGAGCTTGGGATGCGAGGTGGGCGGTGCGGTGCGACAGAGCGTGAGGACGCTGGTGATGGCGGGGTCGAGGAGACATTCGCGCAGGACGGCCTGGCCGACCATGCCGGTTGCTCCGAGGATCAGTACGTTCACGGTTGTAGGGTACTGAAAAAGAAAAAGGGGACGCCGAAGCGCCCCCTTTTTCGAACTGGTGAAACGTGCTTACCAGCGGTTGGACTGGCCGCCGCGGCCACGGCCGCCGCCACCACCATTACCGCGATAACCACCACCGCCGCCACCGCTGCGCTGTTCGCGCGGGCGAGCTTCGTTGACGTTCAGAGCGCGGCCACCGAATTCGTAGCCGTTCAACTGGTTGATCGCCTGGTCGCCTTCGGCGTCGTTGCCCATTTCCACAAAGCCAAAACCACGGGGCTGGCCGCTATCACGGTCGGTCACGAGGCTAACACGGTCCACATTGCCATACTGCGCGAACAAAGAGCGGATCGATTCTTCCGTAGCACTGTAGCTAAGGTTTCCAACAAAAATATTTTTCAAAGTAAATCTTCTTTCTGCTATTGGCAGAGGGCAGGATGCGGGCAGGATAGGCGGACGGACCGGGCTATGCGAGTTTCCGAAAGCAGCGAACTGTCAAACACACCCTTAGTGTGACACACAAATCGGTCAAGTGTTGCAACCCCTATTTGACGAGCCGGTTAACGGCCCATGCCGGGCATCCCGGGGAGGCCCATGCGCGCGAGCTTTTTCATCATGCCGCCGCCGGCCAGGCCAGAGAAGGATTTCATCATTTTGCGGGCCTGGGCGTACTGCTTCAGCAGGGTGTTCACTTCCTGCACGGTCGTACCGGAACCCTTGGCAATCCGCTTGCGGCGATTGCCGTTGATGAGCATGTGGTTGTTGCGCTCTTTTTCGGTCATCGAATCGACAATGGCGATCAGGCGGGTGATTTCGCCTTCGTCGACCTTCGCGTTCTTGAGCTGTTCCTTCATGCCGCCCATGCCGGGCATCATGCCGAGGATATTTTCGAGCGGACCCAGCTTGCGGACCTGCTTCATCTGATCGCGGAAGTCGCCGAGCGAGAATTCGTTGTCGAGCAGCTTCTGCTGCATCTTCTCGGCTTCCTTGATATCGATGCTGCCCTGCACCTTTTCGATGAGGCTGAGCACGTCGCCCATGCCAAGGATGCGTTCGGCGACGCGGTCGGGATGGAAGGGTTCCATCGCGTCCATTTTTTCGCCGACGCCGACGAACTTCAGCGGCTGGCCGGTGACACTGCGGATCGAGAGCGCCGCACCGCCACGGGCGTCGCCGTCCATCTTGGTGAGGATGATGCCGGTGATGCCGAGGCGCTTGTGGAACTCTTCGGCCGACTTCACCGCGTCCTGGCCAGTCATCGCGTCAGCAACGAACAGGATCTCGGTCGGGTTCAGGTATTCCTTGAGCTCGGACAGCTCCGTCATGAGCTGATCGTCGATGTGCAGGCGGCCGGCGGTGTCCACCATCAGGATGTTGCGGCCGGTTTGAATCGCTTCCTTGCGCGCGCCGCGGATGATCTCCATCGGCTTGGTTTCGTCGGGCGTGCCTTCGTAGATGGGAATTTTGAGATCGTGCGCGAGGACGCTGAGTTGCTTGCGGGCGGCGGGACGGTAGACGTCGACCGAGACCAGCAGAGGCGTGAAGCCGTCCTTGACGAGGAGTCGCGCGAGCTTGCCGGTGGAGGTGGTTTTACCGGACCCCTGCAGGCCGACGATCATGTAGACGGTGGGCGGTTCGTTGGCGGTGCGCAGGCGCGACTGATGCTGGCCGAGCATCTTGACCATTTCGTCGCGGACAATTTTGACGACCTGCTGGGTGGGCGAAAGCGACGTGAGCACTTCCTGGCCCATGGCCTTTTCGCGAACGTTGGCGATGAATTCCTTGGCGACCTTGAAGTGAACGTCGGCTTCGAGCAGCGCGACGCGGATCTCGCGCAGCGCGGCGTCCATGTTTTCGGCGGTGAGCTTGCCTTCGCCTTTGAGGTTCTTGAAGACGCGTTGGAGTTTGTCGCTTAAATTGTCAAACATGGGGAGACGGGATCATTTTAACAGGTGGCCTGTGCGGGAAGGGTCCTGGCCGTGACCGTTAATGTTTCAACAGCCCTTCCCAGTTGGTGGTCACTTCCAAGTACGCAGTGGCCTCGCCTGAGGAGGGGATGAGTAACAAAATTCGGCTGCCGTCGGGCAACAACTGCCAACGAACGCTATCGTTGCTGTAGCCGACGGGGACGGGAGCACGAAACAGTTCGCGCGGAACGCTGGCGTTGAACGCCTCACCGTTCGTACGAACCTCAACAGACATCAGTTCCTGGCCGGAGAAGAAGAACAATTCCCCTCCATCCCGACTCCAGCGAGGCTCGACCCCGCCCGCTTGGGAGACCACCCACTTCCCTTTGGAGGCGTCCGGGAACGGCTGCACGACAACTTCGTAGCGCCCGGACTCATCCGACGTATAGGCCACGAAGCGTCCGTCTGGGGAGAAGCGGCCTTGCTTGATCAGAGAAGCCCCGTGCGTATACTGGACAGGCTTGGCTCCAGGTTGATCCATTCGCAGCACCCAAAGATCCCTGGAGGTTTTCCCTTCGTCGAAACCGTATAAGAGGTACTTACCGTCACGCGACCAGTCATTGGGCCAGTGCAGGCCGGGTTCGTCGAGCAGCATAGACTCGGGCTGCGTATTACTGGCATCTGCCCGATACAGATGCTGGACGCGATTTTTATCTTGAGCGGTAAAGATCACGGACCCGCCGTCCGCGGACCAGACAGCAGTCCCCGCAGGCCGAACTTGCTGCGCGATTTTCGTAGCTGTGCCCCGTGTAAGATCACGGATGCCGAACCCGCCCACTTTCGCCGATGCGGAATCGATGGTCGCCAACCGGCTCCCATCCGGAGACAGAGAGACGGAAGCATACCCCTCAACGGGCCCGAGATCACTCAGGCGCTTTCCCTGACGATCGAGCCAAACGGCGATCTGATGGGACTCGACCTGAATTTCACGAAGCAGAATGCCGGTGGACGACGCAGATGACAAGGATTGGGCGAGCGATCCCACCGAAGTTCCTGCGGCCAAGGTCAGCGCAGGGCCTGTGATCGTACCGCTCTGCGCATCGAATGGAAGTGCGTCTAAGTCGCCGTTTGACTGCGTGCTCGCGAGATAGTGTCCCGTTGAACCCTGCAGTAAAACGAAGGGACCGCCAACATCCGCAAGCCGTTGGGGCGGCGCCTGGGGTCCATCCAAAGAGCTCAGGAACAGTCCGCCGTCTTCTGCGTAAATGTACCGGCGGCCATCGGGCAAGAAGTTCGGGTTGTTGGGCAGCGAGGTTGGAGTTCGTCCCTTTCGGAGCGTTAGGGACTCGGCCGTCGATGAGACTCTAATGATTTCTCGTCTGGCCGGGGTTGATCCAAGCAGGATGACGCCGTCCCGGTTGATCGTACCCGAATCGGAGGAACAATCGCAGATCGCCTGTACGGTACTGCGCGCGATGTCGAGCCGTTTCAGGAAGCGGCGGCTTCCGAAGTAGACGGACTTGGAGTCGGGTGACCAGAAGATGTAAGTGGGCTGTGACATCTCGGTCGCCGGAAAATCGGCGGCCTCCCCGGAATCCATTGGGCGGATCTTGAGGGCGATTTTCCCATCTGCAAACGCGTCAAAGTAGGCCAGAGAGAGACCGTCCGGAGAAATCGCCGCGAGGGGACGAAGGCCGGTCGCCGGTGACACGGGGATCTGGAATCGAACGGCCTGGCGCGGTGCCGTGGGCGAGGGGCCTCCCAAGTGCGCGCCCATGAAGGTAGCAGCGCCTAGCGAGAGTACGGCAAGTGCCCCCCAGAGCCATGTTTTGGGTTTTGGAGTTGGCGCAACTGAACGTTCCACTGCGGGGGGGGTGACGAGCTCAAAAGCGGCTTTCACGTCCGCAGCGCTTTGCCAGCGATTGTCCGGGTCTTTTTCCAGGCACCGCTTGAGCACACGATCCAGAACCGCGGGAGCAACATCGGTGATGGAAGGAGCCGGACGTTCCATGATCGCGGCGATGACACTGGCCGGCGATCCGCCCTCCATGGCGCGTTTGCCCGTGAGCAGTTCGTAGAGCACCAACCCGAAGGAGAAGATATCGCTACGAGAATCGATCTCCTGTCCATTCGCCTGGCCCTGCAACTGCTCCGGGGACATATAGTACAGCGTGCTGACGATTTCGTTCTTGCCTGTCAGCGCCATCGTGACCGTGACATCGTCGATGGGCTTGGCGGATTGCGCGATTTTCGCCAAGCCAAAGTCCAGCAGTTTCACCCCGGTCTTCGTAACCAGAACATTGGCGGGCTTCAGGTCCCGATGTGTAATCCCTTTTTTGTGGGCCGCATCCAATGCGTCGCAGATTTGCGTGCCGTACTTCAGCACCTGATCGAGCGGCAGCGGACCTCTGAGAGGCGTGCCCTCGATGTACTCCATCACCAGATAGTTCGGACCTACGTCGTACAACTGGCAAATATTGGAGTGATTGAGCGCCGCGATCGCTCGGGCTTCCCGCTCGAAGCGTTCGCTAAACTCCGTGCGCGAAGTCTTCAGTGCAACGATGCGATCGAGGCGCGTGTCACGCGCCTTGTAGACTTCTCCCATGCCGCCTGCGCCGATCGTAGAAAGAATTTCGTACGGGCCGAGTTTGGTGCCGGCGGAGAGTGGCATAGATGGGTTCCAGTTGAGTCTACCGGATCAAAGGACTCTGGGTCACTTCTCAGCGACGGCGGCGGCTAGGGAAGGTTCGCGCGGGAGGCTCGGCCGTTGACGGTTCTGCGGTCGGTGTAGGAACCGATGCTGGTTTGGCGGTCGGTCTCAGTTTGGTGCTCGATGCTGGTTTGGCGGTCGATGCTGCTTTGGCGACCTGCGTGGGTTTGGCTGCAGGCGCCGGGTTGGCCACAGGTGCTGGTTTGGCTGCCGGTGCGGGCGCGGCGGTGGGTCGGGCAACTGGTGGTTGGGCAGCGCTCATCTGCGCGAGGAACGCGTTGATGTCCGTGATCAGGCCGATGGGGTGCGGCAGCCGAGGCAAATCGCGGAAGGTGACTTGGATTCCAAGCGTGCGTTCCCAGGTGCGAAGGGTGGTGCGTTCAAAGGGAGTG
>CANIIC010000039.1 GCA_947467395.1 Bryobacterales bacterium | reverse complement strand
GCTCGCGAGCAGGTGGGCTACTTGCCGGCCGAGTTGGGTCTGTATAACGACATGACGGGTCGCGACGTGCTGCGGTTGTTCGCGCGGCTGAGCCCTCGTTCGGTGGATCCTCACTATGTGGGCGAGTTGCAGGAGCGTCTGGCGCTGCCTGATGCCGATGTGCGGCGAAAGTTGCGCGAATACAGTTCGGGGATGAAGCGCAAGCTGGGGATCATCCAAGCGCTGCAATCCGACCCGCCGCTACTGATCCTGGACGAACCCACCGAGGGCCTGGATCCGCTGATGCAGGACGCCTTTTACGCTTTGCTGACCGATCTGCAGCGTCGCGGGCGGACGATTTTCTTCTCGTCACACGTACTCTCCGAAGTGGAGCGCGTGTGCCAACGGGTCGCTCTGGTGCGCCGGGGTGAATTGGTGCTGCTTTCGACAGTGGAAGAGACGCGCAAGCTGGCTCCCCGAGACGTACGGGTCACGTTCTCGGCGGACGTCCCTGCCCCGTTGGCATCTTCGCAATTGCTGCGTTCGGAGCCCCGGATGTGGCACTTGAAAGTGCATGGTCCCCTGGGACCGCTGCTGCAGGATCTGGCCTCGCTGCCAGTGGCCGATATCGAGGTGACCGAGGCCAAGCTGGAAGACGCAGTGCGCGACTACTACCGGGGTGACGCGGCATGAGTGCGGCGTGGGTTTTGCTGCTCCATTCTCTGCGGCGCGTGCGTACGATCACCTGGACCATCGGGCTGCTGCTCGCGTTGTTGCAGATCGTGCTGACGCTGGTGGCGACGTCCATCGATAAAAGCGGGCAGTTCGCGACGCTGGGGATGCTGATGCCGGATTTCGTGAAGGCGATCCTGGGTCCGGCTGTGGCCAGCTTCCTTTCGTTTGCAGGCATTGTGAGCCTGGGTTATTTCGATCCGCCGGTGCTGGTCGCGATCATCGGACTGACAATCACAGTCTCGACGCGGATCGCGTTCGAAGTGGAGTCGGGATTCCTGGATGTGGTCCTCGCACGGCCCATCGCGCGGCACTGGATCGTGACGCGGTCGATCCTGGTGAGCCTGGTCGCGATCACGGCGGTGATCCTGTGCATGGTGGCGGGCACGACCGTGGGCTTGAAATACATCGCGCCGCCGGTAGCCGAGTTGCCGACGCCGGCGCTGGTCCTGCGGTTGGCGGCGAATCTATGGATGCAGTGCGTGGCGTGGTCGGCGATCTCCATCGCGCTGGCCGCTTCTGCGCGCAGACGTGGAGTCGCAGCGGGTATCGGGGGTGTGATTGCGCTGGTCGCGTTCCTGCTCGACTACATCGCTCGGTTGTGGGATGCGGCGAAGACGCTGGTATGGCTGTCTCCGTTCGCTTACTTCAAGCCGCTGGAACTCGTGATGGGCGACGGCCTGTCCTTGCGGCACGTGATCGTGCTGAGCGCGGTCACGCTCACAGGGTGGGCGCTGGCCTACGTGCTGTTTCTGCGACGCGACATCTCGCGTTAGCGCAGGCGCAGACGAACTCCGGCGGGGCTCAGGCGCTCGGGTGGGCCCACGCGGATTTCAGGATCGGCCGGCGCGTTGGCCGGGATCCGCAGGTTGATCTGATAGAGCCCGCCGAAGCCTGGCGTCACGCCTACGTACTCGATGTGATTGGCGGGGACTGCGACGCCGTTCAAGCGCACTTCGAACTCGGCGAACCGAACCAAGGGCGCGGCGGTGGTCGCGATGCGATGGGCGGGAGTCAGCGGGGCCGTCGGACCCAGGCCGGTCGCGTACAGCACCAGTACCTCGCCGCGCGCCGCGGGAGCAGCGGCGGTCACCAATGGTCCGTTCCCGTGGGTGGCGATCGCGAAGCCATCGATTTCAAACAGACCGGGGGCGCTCTCCGACAAGTCCACGGGAATCACCGCCCCCCCGCGACCGTTGTTCAGCAGCACGATCGTGGTGCCGCTGACGCCCAAACTCGTGGGGATGAGGAAGTTCACTTGGCGGGGCGAAACGAAGATGACGTCGGCGAAGCGATTGTCCACAAGAACACGCACGCCACCCAAGACCGAAGGCAGGTTCCCGCCGGAGACATCGGCCGCGCTTAACGCCACGGTCGATAGAGCCAGGTTCGTGCCATAGATGCTGACCAGTGTGTTCGCCGCGTAGAACCCGGAGATGTTCGCCGCAGCATGGGCGATGCTGGCGGCCGAATAGGAGGGGAAACTCAGCTCAGACTGGGCCCACAGCAGACCTGGGATCAGAAACAACCAACGCACACAAAGTTAGTTAGTGACCGGCGGAAATGTTCTCTAAGATGTCGAGGATCTCGAAAATCGCGCGGTTGTGGATGCCACGGGCGGCGGCACGGAATCGAGGCAAGTCGCGTTGCAGTTCGGTCACAGCATCGGACACGCGCCGGAAGTTCGGGACTACCAGGCCGATGCCCTTCTCGAGGACCCAGTCGGCGTTGTAGCGTTCCTGCGGCAAGGTCCAGGCGTTGCGTTCCACGATCACCGGCAGCCCCATGGCAACGGCTTCGCTGATGCTGCCCGGGCCGGGTTTGCCGATAAAGAAGTCGGAGAGGTGCATGAAATACGGAATCTCGGAGGTGAAGCCTTCCACGTGGTGTACGGCCTTCGTGCGCTGCTTCTTCAGCTCGTCGGCCAGGTTCGCATTGCGGCCACAGATCAGGATCAGTTGGACATCGGACAGACGCTCGGCGATTTCGAGCATCACCTTCGAACCCTGTCCGCCGAACAACACCATGCCGACGGGCTTGGCGGGATCGAAGCCCAGCTTGCGGCGTTCCGCCTCGCGATCAACCTCGACAGGCTGATAAAACGTGGGCCGAATGATCATGCCCGAGACCGGATGGACGCGATCGGCGAGGTGTCCCAGCGCGCGCGCCTGTGCCACGGCTTTCTCACTGCCGCAGATAAAATGCTGGTCCTGATTGGGCTCAATCCAGAAATGCGGCGGGAAGTCCGCGATATCTGTCAAAATGGTGGTGTAGGGCACCGAAGGGAGGGCGCTGTGCAGGCTCTCGAAGATGACGCGGTTGAAATTCGGAATCAGCGAAACAACCAGGTCGGGTCGCGTGTCCTTCCAGTGCTGTTCCAGCAAACGGAACACAGGCCGGTGATTCAACCGGATCACCAGATGCATAAACTTCAGACCTTGCGCCGAACCCAACGTCCAACCTTTTGCCAGCATCAGGTTGTAGATGTCTTCGAGGCGAATGCCGGTGATTTTGCGGAAGACGTCCAGGGAATCGAGCACTTCCTGGATATTCACCAGGCGGACGGTCCAGGGGCGCTGCTGCTGCTCCACCATGGCCTTCAGGGCCGTGGCAGCCGCTCGGTGGCCTCCCCCGGCGTCGAAGTACAAAAAATCAACAGTCTTCACAAATGTTTTATAGCAACGTCACGTGACAGTGATGTGGCAGCGGTAAAAGTGTAGCATGCCGATGTTAGCGCACCTCACAATTGTGGCGATCGGATGGGTGGATGCCCGTGACCAGCGGCTGATGCGCCGCGTGAATCACTGGCGCGCGCCCAAATGGTTGCGTCTCTGGATGATGGCCGCCACGCGCGGCGGGGACGGTTGGCTGTGGTACGCCATGCTGGGCGTCGTGATGCTGTTCGGAGGAGAGCATCGCGAGGCCGCGCTGGCATCGGCCGTTACCGCCACCGGCGTGGGCATCGCCCTGTTCATGAAACTGAAACGGATGATTGGCCGCAAGCGCCCGTGCGCGCTGGAGCCGCACTGCTGGGCGAAGCTGCTGCCACCCGACCAGTTCTCCTTCCCTTCGGGTCACACGATCACCGCGTTCGCGGTTGCGATTTCGCTCAGCACGTTTTATCCGGAGATGGAACCAGGCCTACTGTTCTGCGCCGTCAGCATCGCAGCCTCACGAATTGTCCTGGGGATGCATTACTTGAGCGACGTAGTCGCCGGCGGCATCCTGGGAACCGCGCTGGCGCTGGCTGCGACCTCGATCTTCGGTTAAGCGGCATCCTGCCGCGGAAGCCCGACCGTTCGATGCAGCACGTCCCCTGCCCGGACCTCGCGGTGCCGCAACTTCACATCCACCGCGTATTTTGAAACGGGCGCGTCCGCATTCATGCGCGCCCGATTCTCCGTCACTTTCCAGGTGTGCAAGCGAATGCCTGCGCGATGCGCCTCCGTCAGGATCCAGTCGAGGGCGATGCTGGAAAGGCCCGCGTTACCGTTGCCGCCGCCCACATCGGAATGGACGCCGCGGAACCACACTTCGGTGAGCCGCACATCCTTCGGCACGCGATGCAACGGGAAGTTGTAGCGAGCCTCATCCAGAGCCATCGCATGCACGCAGCGTTCGGTGGTGACAGGGTAGCCCAGCTTCCAGCCCCAATCAATTTCGTTGCCCGGCACTCCGAACGACGGCACTGTGTCCCACAAGCCCAGGAATCGGACCGGCGTACAGTTGTAGCGTTCCGCTACAACGTTCGCGAAGTGGAGAGCGATCGCCGCGCCGCGGCTGAACCCCACAATATCGATGGTGCGGTCACCCAGCGCCATGTTCGTCGCGAGCGTGCGCAGGGCCTCATTCACCCGAGCTCGTGCACCGAAGCCCGTCAACCCGCCTGCGATTTTTCCCAGCCAACCGCCGCGCGTTCCGGGACCCGACAGGTACAGCACGTTGCCGTCAGCGTAGGCATCGCGGAACCACACCACGTTCGTATCCTGTTCCGCAGCCGCGTGATCTTCGTTCCAAGTACCGTCGAAGGCGTACAGCGCCATGTGAACCCTCCGGCAGCACGTTAGCGCTGCAGCGGATTCAGGCGGCTAGTTCACGGGAAATTCGCCGAGCGATTTCTTGAGCAGTTCCGCAAAGTTAGCGCCGCTCTCCGACCACAACTGGCGTCGTGACAGCGGCAATTTCTTTTCGATCTCCTGCACCAAGTGCAACAGACTGCGCAAGTTTGATTGCTGCATCTTCAGCGAGTCCGGAACGCCGGGAATCGGCAGGAAGCGGGAATCCAGCCCAAAATCGATGCGCAGATGATCCTGGAAGCCGTCGTTTAAATCGGGCTCGAATTGCGGACCAAGACAGGTGAGGACCACCGACGAGGGCCCCACTTTCCAGTCCTTGTCGTACTGCCACAGATCCCACGCGGTATCCAGATCCACCGCGCAGTCGGGGCCCGCAAAATCCTTCGCGGCATCGAGAAGATCGGCGGTAATCGTACCCGGCTCAAACGGTTTTTCCGCAGCGGGCGGTTCGGCATAATCCACCGCATACACGCGCAAGGTTTGCGTGTGTTGCGTCAGCTTGGAGAACGGGAACAGATCCAGCAGCTTCCCGTAATAACGCAGCATATTCGATTCGGTGTAGCCACGAACCCAGCAGGAAAGATAGAGGCGATCGCTCATCTCATTTCAGATTACACGACGGCCCCAACATTCCCGCTACTCTAGTAGTGCTTGCTGACTGACCTGGTACAAATCAAACGCCTCGGCGAAAAGAAACATGCGGAGAACATGCGCTTCCGCCGCTGGCTGAAGTCGCACACCTTCGTCGAACGCCAGTTCAAGAAGGCTGCCGAAGAAGTTGCCGACGCCATCGACTGCCGCCAATGCGGCCAGTGCTGCCGCGTCACCGAAGTGGAACTGACCGAGCGCGACATCGAACATCTGGCGAAGCATCTGGGTGCTTCGAAGCAGCGTTTCCTCAGCGACTACACGATGCGAAACAAAGAGGACGAGTTGATCCTCAAGCGTACTGCGAAAGCGGGTTGCGTATTCCTCGACGGCAACGATTGCAGTGTCTACGATGCCCGACCTGCCGACTGCGAACGGTTCCCGCACCTGACCAAGGGCAACGACTCGTTGGAACGCAAGATGTGGACCATGCCGGATCGTGCGACCTACTGCCCGATCGTTTACAACTGGCTGGAGAAGATCAAGGCCATGACCAAGTTCCAGGCCAGCGCGTAATCGTTAGCCGCGCGCGCGTTTCTTGGCGGGCTTGGTGGCCGCTACGGGTTTGGCTACTTCGGAGGCCACCGGCTTCCTCGCCGCCGCCAGGCTGGCCTTCAGGGCTTCCATGATGTCGACCACTTTGGCCTGCTGCGGCTCCGGAGTGGCAACGATTTCTTCGCCGGCTTTCTTCGCCTCAATCATCTTCAGCAGATTGTCGCGATAGGTGTCGGTGTACTTCTGAGGCTCGAAATCGGCGGCCAGCGCTTCGATCAAGTTGGTGGCCAACGCGAGTTCTTTGTCCTTCACCAGGCTGGTGTCCGTACGGAACTCGTCCACCTGACGAATTTCGTGCGAGAAATACATGGTGTGCATCAGCACGCCGTTCTTACCGGGGCGCAGGATCACGATGTGCTCACGATTGTACATCGCAATCTTCGCGACACCCACACGACCGGCTTGCTTCAGGGCTTCAAACAGCAGCGCATACGGCTTCTCGCCGGCTTCATCGGGAGCCATGTAATACGAGGTTTCCAGGTAAATGGGGTCCACTTCGTCCGATTTCACGAACTCCAGGATCTCCATCACCTTCGCCGACGCCGGAGCCACCTTCTTGATCTCTTCGTCTTCGATGACCACGTAGCGGTCCTTTTCGTACTCGAAGCCCTTGACCAGTTCGCTGCGCGGAATCGGCTTGTCTTCGGCCTGGCAATACAGCACCTGCTTGATGCGCGAGCCGTCGTGTTTGTGGAGTTGATTAAAACTGATGGTCTCGCCGCGAGCGGCGCTGTACAATCGAACCGAGAACGAAACCAGCCCGAACGTCAGATGCCCTTTCCAGACGGTGGATGCCATGGTTGTCCCAATATAGCGCGAACATTCCGCGCCGTTTGTGTCACATGAGTCTGGACAAGTACCGCGAGAAGCGGAAGTTCGACAAGACGCCTGAGCCCACGCCGGGGCGGGCAAAAGGCGCGCGCCAATACTGCGTCCAGCGGCATCATGCCAGCCACCTGCACTACGACCTGCGCCTGGAAGTCGGGGGCACCCTGAAATCATGGGCCGTACCGAAAGGGCCGACGCTCGACCCGAGCGTGAAACACCTCGCGATGATGGTGGAAGATCACCCTATCGAATACGGCGACTTCGAGGGCGTCATCCCGAAGGGCAACTACGGGGCGGGCAGCGTGATGCTGTGGGATCGCGGTTTCTATGAGCAACTCGGCGAAGGCACTGCGGAAGAACAACTGGAGCGTGGCGATTTCAAGATTCGGATCCACGGGGAAAAGATCCAAGGCGAGTTTGCAATCGTGCGCACCAAGCGCGGCAAGGGCAATGAGTGGCTGCTGATTAAGAAGAAGGATGCCGCCGCGCAACCCGGATGGAATCCTGAAGATCACGCCTACAGCGTCCTGAGTGGCCTCACGCAGGAGGAGATCGCGCAGGGCCTGACCGGCATGGCTCGTACGAAGACCGCAGCACGCAAAATGCCCAAGGGTGCGGTGAAGGCGTCGATGCCCAAGAGCATCACCCCAATGCTCGCGGAGATCGGCAAGGGCGAGCCGCCGAATCACGATCAGTGGCTGTATGAGGTGAAGTGGGATGGCGTGCGCTCCCTCTGCTACGTCGAGGATGGCCGCGTCCGGCTGCTTTCGCGCAACCACAACGTGATGGACACGCAGTATCCCGAACTCAGCATCCTGCCGCATCATCTGGCGGCTCGCGAGGCCATTATCGATGCGGAAATCGCGGCACTCGACGCGCGCGGGGTTCCGAGCTTTGAGAAGGTACAGCAACGCATCAATGTCTCCGACGCCGGAGCCATCGCTACGCTGCGCAAGCATCAGCCGGTGGTCCTCTATTGCTTCGATCTGCTCTACCTCGACGGCTACGACTTGCGCGGCTGCGCGATTGAAGACCGCAAGGAACTCCTGCGCGAGATCCTGACCGTCTCAGACACCATCCGCTACTCCGAACACTTCGAAGGCAACGGCGCACATCTACTCGAAGCGGTGAAGCAGCAAGGCATCGAGGGCGTGATCGCGAAGCGGCGAGGCAGCTTCTATCAATCGCGGAGAGGCTCGGATTGGGTGAAATACAAAGTCCAGGCGTCGGACACCTTCGTGATCGCCGGCTTCACCAAGGGCGAGCGGCCTCCTTTTGGCGCACTCATCCTCGGCACCTATGACGGCAAGAACCTCAGGTGGGCGGGCAACGTCGGCACCGGCTTCGACCAGAAGTTGATGAGGACGATTCACGGCCAACTCACGCCACTGGTGGTCGAGAAGTGTCCCCTGGAACCAGAAAAGGCACTACCGAAGAAAGACGTCACCTGGGTCCGCCCGGAGTTGATGTGCGAGGTTCGTTACGCGCAGTGGACCGACGATCGCAAGCTACGCGCACCCGTATTTGCGGGACTCCGCACAGACATCGATCCACCTTCAGATCGTGACCTACTGCTCGACGCGTCGCTCAAGGAAGCGACCTGCACGATCGACGGTCATCGCCTGAAGTTCACCAATCTTGGCAAAGTCTTCTACCCAGCCGAGGGCTACACCAAGCGCGATCTCCTCAACTACTACGACGCGGTTGCGCCGCTGATCCTGCCGCACCTCAAGGATCGCCCGCTGTCGCTGAAGCGCTACCCCAACGGCATCACCGAAGATTTCTTCTTCCAGAAGGAAGTGAGTGGTAGTTTCCCCAAATGGCTCCACACCGCGATCGCCGACGATACTCGCTACGTCATCGGTGACGACCGTGCAACGCTGCTGTTCCTGGTGAACCTGGGCTGTATCGACCACAATCCGTGGATGAGCCGCATCGGCTCGCTTGAACATCCCGACTACTTACTGATCGACCTGGATCCGCACCACTGCGACTACGAGAAGATCGTCGAGGCCGCGCTCTTGGTGCGCAAGAAGCTGGAGAAAGCGGAGCTAGAGAGTTACCCCAAGACAACCGGCGGCGACGGCATGCACATCTTCGTCCCGCTCGAACCGCGCTACACCTACGAGCAGGCGCGATCCTTCGTCGAACTGCTGTCCGTGATGGTCACTCACGATCGCCCCGATCTATTCACCACGCCGCGTGCCGTAGCCAAACGCGAAAAGGGGAAGGTGTATTTCGACTGGCAACAGATCGCGGAAGGCAAGACTATCTCTGCACCGTACGTGGTCCGGGCCTACCCGGGAGCCCCGGTGGCTACGCCGCTCGAATGGCGCGAAGTCACTCCGAAGCTGCGCCCTGAACAGTTCCACATGATGAACGTGCTCGCGCGCTTCGACCGTGTCGGAGATTTGTTTGAGGGGGTGCTGAAGAAACACCAGTCGCTCGAAAAAGCGCTGGAGCGGCTCGCCCGCTAGCTGAGTTCCGGCAACGCCTCGCGATACTTGCCCGCGTAGACTTCGGCGAACAGCAGCGGCGGCGTACCTGTGCCCGGCACGGACATCTGGAACGGCCTCATCTATCAAGGGGTATTGTAGGTGAACTTCAACGTGCCGGAGTCGGCATCGACCTGGACCACAGCGCTCACGGTGACGATCAGCTCGGCAGCGTCACAGACCGCGACGATTGAACTGAAGTAGAGCGCGCAACCCGTGGCACAGTTGCCCGAGTTCTGGTTCAACGGAGCGGAGGTCGAGAATCTCGCAGGCTGTCATTTCATCACCTGCGAGATGATGGTCAGCCTCCAATCTCGTTAACAGGAGACCCAACCCCTGGGCATCACGCCGCAGCGCCAGCCCCCAGAGCGCCTCATCATGAACGTCTTTAAACGAATCGTGCAGGCGGCGCCGAAGAGCCTCACGGATTTCTAATGAATCAACTTCTGGCCGAGATCCCAAGGTGAACGTCGCCCAGTTTCGAACTTCGTCGCTAGGATCTTCCATCAACTGAAGCAGTATCGGAGTGGATTCTGGAAGGTCCCCGATGCCTCTCGCCACGGCCAGTCGAATCGACGCGCTGGGATGATCGGATAAAGAGAGCAACGCTGGATGAGCACCCAATTTGGAGAAAACCCCTAAGGCATATGCGGCCGACTCCACAACCGACAAGTCGGGGTCTTGTAAGCATGCAACTGCCAATTCGGTCGTTCGTGCATCAAACGGCCGTGTCCCGCCCTGCCCGAGTTGCGCCAGAATATCCATAGCGCGAGCTCTTTGGAGAGCTACATCGGAGTGTAGGTAAGAAGCGGCCTGATCAAACACTTTTTGAGTCGGACGGCAGCGCAGGACTCGAAGCGCCGCAGAGGCCCCCTCCTCCCGCCAATCGTCCTGGGAGTCTTCATATTCTCCCGCAAACAATAGCTCGAACAACTCGTCGGTTGTTTTGGACTCGTATGGGTCGACCCAAGCCACGCTAGCCTCGCTAACTGAGTTCCGGCAACGCCTCGCGATACTTGCCCGCATAGACTTCGGCGAACAGCGCCAACGTCTCATCGTGGAGTAGGCCGTTATCGGCAAGAATCGTGTCCACCTGCAATTTCGCAGGGCCACCGTGCATGTCGCTACACTTGCCACCGGCTTCGCGCACCAACAGGATGCCCGCCGCGACGTCCCAGGGATTCAAGGTGAACTCCCAGTACATGTCGAGGCGTCCTGCGGCGACATATGCCAAATCGAGCGCCGCAGCGCCGGGCCGCCGAACACCGTGCGTCATCATCGACACCTGGTGGAAGAAGTGGACGTTGATGTTTTTGTGCCGTTTGCGCGACGGGAAGCCTGTAGCGGCTAACGCCACCGTCAGCCGGTCCGCCTTCGACACGTGGATGCGCTCACCGTTCAGGAAGGCACCCGAGCCACGTTCCGCTGAGAAGAACTCGTTGCGCGTCGGATCGGCGACCACACCTGCGATCAACTCGCCGTCCTTCTCCAGCGCGAGCGTCACGTTGTACACCGGGAACCCGTGCGCAAAGTTGGTGGTGCCGTCGAGCGGATCTACGTACCAGCGATACCCCGATGATCCCGCCGTGTCCCCGCCCTCTTCGGCAAGAATGTGATGCGTCGGGAACTCTTTTTGCAAGCGCTCCACGATCAGCTTCTCACTCGCGCGATCCGCCACGGTCACCAGATCGTGCTCGCCCTTCAGCTCAAAGCCCACGCGCTGGCGGGCGAATTCATTCAACAGGGCGGACGCCTCGCGGGCGATGTCTACAGCAACTTCCAGGTAGGTGGGCAACGGAGTTAACTCAATTCGTACAGGTACTTGATGTCGTGTTTGTAGAGGAACAGGTTCGGCTTGCCCTCGCGCGTCAGGCGAATGAAGCCGCTGTCGCAGAATTCCACGACGCCGTCCACTTCTTCGTCATCGGTCAAGCGCACGCGAACCGGCGCGTGCCGCTCAATCAGGTCCTTGAGGTACTCGACCTCTTTGAACGTCTGCTCCGGAGCCTTCTGTTGACTGATCTTGCCGGCCATGGGTCCCTCGCGCTACGGCTACTTGGCCGCGTCTTCATAGTAGCCAGTGCGCGTGGAGACCCGCAATTCCGGACGCGTTACGTCCACCTTCACCGCATGGAACGCCGGCGTTTCACGAGGCATGTTCGCTGGGTAGTAACCGATCAGATACTGCGTGCGCAGATCCCGCAGGATCTCGCCGAAGATGCGGTCCAACTGATTCGATTGCGTCGGTTCAAACATCCGCCCGCCGGTGTTCGATGCGAATTGTGACAGCACTCGCTCGCCACCCAGGTTACGGCCCGGCTCATTTGTGATCGGAGTCACCAGGATCGGATACACGATGGATTCCGACGACTGCACCATTTTGAGCGAATTCGCGAAGGTCTGCTTACTGGTGGTGTCGCCGCCGTCGGTCACGATGATCATCACATGACGCCCGTCGCGATCCTCAATCTGGCGCGACGCCAGATACACCGCGTCGTGTAGAGACGTCCCGCCCATCTCCGCCTTCAAGCGGCCCAATGCGCCGGTCAACCGATCCTCGCGGCGCGTGAAGGAACTCAGCAAGGTGACGTCATGATTGAAGCCGTAGACCGAGACCGAGTCTTCCTCGTTGCCTTCCTTCAAAATCGCGCGGATGAACTTGCGAACCGATTCAATTTCGTAGCCGATGTCTTTGCCCGTCGATCCGCTGGTATCCACCAGGATCGACACCGACAGCGGCACTTCGGTGTGATGCTCAAACACCGCGATGGTCTGCGGCACGCCGAGATCAGTTAGCTTGAACTCTTCCTTCTTCAGATCCCCGACCAACTCGCCCTTGGGGTTCTTGACCGTGACAATCAGTCGCACCAGCTTCGTCGACACACGAAAAATGGGGGCGTCCTGCCCCCACAACGCGACCGCAGCCAGTGCCAACAGCGCTATTGCGCCTTTACGACTGAATCGTCCCACTCACCCTCCACCCAAACTTCGCCGTCTTCAAAGAATTCTTTCTTCCAGATCGGCACGATCTTCTTCAGACGGTTGATGCCGTCCAGAGCCGCATCGAACGCCGCCCGCCGGTGCGGAGACGCCGCGACAATCACCACGCTGGCCTCACCGATCTCCAACTTGCCCAACCGGTGAATCATCCCGATACGGCTGATCCCGGTCGCCGCCACAATTTCACGCCCGATCGCGGCCATCGTCTCGACGGCCATCTTCTCGTAGCCTTCGTATTCCAGATACAGCGTCTTGCGGCCCTTGGTATTGTTGCGCGTCACGCCTTCAAACGTCACCACGGCGCCATCGCAGCCTTGCTGCAACCGCTCCACCAGCGCCCGAGCATCGATCTCATCCCGCGTGATCGCGAACAAGTGCCCCTCGGGATCGACAATCTCCTGCAGGAACCCCGACCCGCCGCTCACTGGCGGCAGAAATGCGACCTCATCGCCATCCTTCAACGCCGCCTGCGGCTCCGAAAACTGCTGGTTCAACGCGAGCACGATGCTTGAAGAAACCTCGCGCAATCGCGGTGCCTTCACCGCATAGTGCTCGAACACCGTCCCGACCGAGGCCCCCTCTGCAACCTCCAGAGTGTCCTCCCGCACGCCGACAATATCCCGCAAAAGACCGAAGAAAAGTACACGGATTCGCACAACCGCCATAGTATCAGACGCATGCCGACGAACCCGGTTTCGCTATAATCGCGCACAATGCAATCCGTCGAAGCCCGTGTCCGCGTCCGCTATGCCGAAACCGATCAGATGGGGGTCGTTTATCACGCCAACTACCTGGTCTGGATGGAAGTCGGCCGCGTAGAGTACTGGCGCGCGGCAGGCCTACGCTACCGGGACATGGAGAAGGAAGACGGCGTGCTGCTGGTCGTCGCCGAAGCGAATTGCCGCTATCGCTCCCCCGCCGTCTACGACGAAGAAGTGATCATTCGCACCACCATCGGCGAAGCCAACCCGCGCATGATGCGCTTCGACTACGAACTGCTGTCCGCCGACGATGGCCGCAAGATCGCGACGGGCTACACCAAACACATCTTCTGCGGCCGCGATAAGAAGCCCGCAAAGTGTCCCGAAAAGTACCACGCGACACTGGGAATCAACCCAACAAGTGAGTCACAATCAAAGCAATGAACACGACATCCATCCGCGACCTGGACCTCTCAGGCAAACGCGTCTTCATTCGCGTGGACTTCAACGTTCCACTCGCCCCCGGTGGCCAGGAAATCACTAGCGATAAACGCATCCGCGCGTCGCTGCCCACCATTCAATACGCGCTCGATCATGGCGCCGGCGTCGTTCTCGCCAGCCACCTCGGCCGTCCGAAGGGCAAGCCCAATGCCGAGATGAGCCTGAAGCCTTGCGCCGCTCGCCTGGCCGATCTGCTCGGCCGCACCGTCATCATGGCGCCCGATTGCGTTGGGCCTTCGGTCGAAGCCATGCTGCCCGCGCCCGGCGGCGTCCTGCTGCTGGAAAATCTGCGCTTCCACGCGGAAGAAGAAAAGAACGATCCCGAGTTTTCGAAACAACTCGCCGCGCTCTGCGACATTTACATCAATGACGCGTTCGGCTCTGCGCATCGCGCGCACGCCTCGACGGTCGGCATGATTGCTTACGTCAAGCAAGCTGCCGCCGGCCTGCTGATGGACAAAGAAATCGAGTACCTCACCAAGGCCACCAAGAATCCCGACCGCCCGTGCGTGTCGATCCTGGGCGGCGCGAAGGTTTCCGACAAGATCGAAGTGATCCAGAACCTGATGAAGGTCGTCGACAAGCTGCTGATCGGTGGAGCCATGGCCTACACCTTCCTGCGCGCTCGCGGCGAAGGCACCGGTAAGAGCCTGGTTGAAGAAGATAAGCTCGACCTCGCCCGTCAGTTGATGGCGGAAGCTGGCGACAAGCTGATGCTACCGGTCGATCACGTGGTCTCGCCGGAGTTCAACGCGACATCCGGCCAACAGATTGTGGACACGGTGCCCGACGGCCAGATGGGCCTCGACATCGGCCCCAAAACCATCGCCGCCTACGAAGCCGTCATCGCCACCGCGAAGACCGTCATCTGGAACGGCCCCATGGGCGTCTTCGAGATGCCTCCCTTCGATAAAGGCACCGTCGCATTGGCGAAAGCCGTCGCGAATTCCGGCGCCATCAGCATCGTTGGCGGCGGCGATTCGGAAAAAGCGATCAAGTCCGCGGGAGTCTCCGACAAGATTTCGCACGTCTCCACCGGTGGTGGCGCGTCACTCGAATTCCTGAGTGGCATTGAGCTCCCCGGCGTCGCTGCATTGCCGCTCAAGAAGTAACGTTGAACAAAACCAACCATTGGCGGGAGGACTTGCTCCGATTGCCCGGCAGCGTCTGGGCACTCGGCCTGACCTCCCTGCTAATGGACCTCGCCTCAGAACTGGTTCACAGCATGCTGCCGCTGTTTCTGGTCAGCGTACTCCACTCCAACATCAGCACGATCGGTTGGGTCGAAGGCTTGGCCGAATCCATCGCTTCGGTCACCAAGGTCTTCTCCGGAACGCTCAGCGACCGCATCGGGAAGCGCAAGCCGATCGCGCTCTTTGGCTACGGCCTCGCGGCGATCACGAAGTTCGCGTTCCCGTTGGCTACTTCCATCGCCTGGGTCGCCACGGCTCATTCGCTCGATCGCTTCGGCAAAGGCGTCCGCGGTGCCCCGCGCGACGCGCTGGTTACGGACCTCACCCCGCCCGACAAGCGCGGTGCCGCGTTCGGACTACGTCAGTCGCTCGATTCCCTGGGCTCGCTCGCCGGGCCGCTGTTGGCGCTCACGCTCCTGTGGCTGTTTCACGACGACGTGCGCCGCGCTCTGTGGTTTGCGCCGGTTCCGGCCATGGCCTCGGTTCTCGCGATGCTGTTCTGGGTCAAGGAACCCGCCAACGTGACTGCGGCCAACGGAACGAACCGCCTTCGCTGGTCGAGTCTGCAGGAGTTCCACCCGCGCTACTGGAGCATCGTCGCACTGGGAGCCGTCTTCACCCTCGCGCGCTTCTCCGAAGCCTTCCTCATCCTCCGCGCCCAGGATTCCGGCATCCGCATCGCCTTCGTTCCCATCGTCCTGGTGGTCATGAACCTGGTCTACATGTTGGTCGCCTACCCGGCCGGCGCGGCCACCGATCGCGGTCACCCCCGCAGCTACCTCCTGGCCGGTCTTGCCGTTCTAGTCGCCTCTGATCTGGTGCTCGCCTACGCGCCGTCGCCGGCCGTCGTCCTCGCAGGAGCCGGACTCTGGGGCCTCCACATGGCCCTCACGCAAGGCACACTCTCGAAACTGGTCGCCGACGCCGCCCCCGACTCTCTCCGCGGCACGGCTTTCGGCATCTTTAACCTGGTCGTCGGCGTTTCCAGCCTCTTCGCCAGTCTCATCGCCGGAGCACTCTGGTCGGCATATGGCCCTTCGGCTACGTTCCTCGCCGGAGCAATCTTTTCCCTCACTTCAGCCGTCGGACTCCTCCTTTACAACGCGTTACGATCCGAACAAACAGCCTAAATCCACCCCATAAGAAGATTCGATTGGACGCCCCGCCAACCGCACCGTAGGCTGGTTGCATGGTGGTAGCAGACAGTATGGAAACTTCGAACGACGTAGCGGTACTACATCGAATTAGCAGCATCATCAGCTCGGAACGCTCCCTTGACGAAATGCTCGGGGAGATCGTTGGTTTGGCGGCGCGGATTACCTCCTGCGACGCTTGCCTGGTCTACCTGGTGGACGGCGAAACCGACGAATTCGTTCTCCGAGCTTCCCTGGTGCCCCACATCAAAGACGTTGGTCATCTTCGCGTGAAGATGGGTGAAGGCGTCACAGGCTGGGTCGCCGAACACCAGTCGCCCGTGGCCCTGTCCACCAAGGCCGCTTCCGACTCGCGCTTCAAGATGTTCCCGGCCCTGGTCGAGGACACCTACGAAGCCTTCCTGTCGGTCCCGGTTGTGACTGCCGGGAAAGCGATCGGCATCATCAACGTTCACCACCGCGACAAGCATAGCCACTCGGCTGACGAAATCTCCACCATCCAGTTCATCGGCGAACAGATGGGCACGGCCATCGGCAAGAGCCTGCTCGAAGAAGACAACGCGCGTCTGACGGAGGAAGCTGCCGAAGTCAAACGTCAGCTTGAGACGCGCAAGGTTGTCGAGCGAGCCAAGGGCATCCTGCAGCGCCGCCAGACGATCACGGAGGAAGAAGCCTACCTCCGCATGCGCAATGAAAGCCGCCGCCTTCGCAAGCCGATGAAGGAACTGGCGGAAGCCATCATTCTGGCCGAAGAACTCGGCCGCAAGGATTCTTCCAGCCCCGAATAAGGGCCCGAATCAAGTTACCCCCATAACCGGGTGGCCCTCTGCGGCCGCCCGGATTTTTTGGATCCCAGCCGTATACTGAGTCGCGACCTCTCGGGCTTCCCGCCCGAGAGGTTGTTTCCATTTGGAAACTCAGCATGGCACTATCCCTCAAACGCGACCAAACTTTGGCCGCGGACTACGTCGGCCCCGTCGGCGCGACCGTTTCGATCGAAGCCGACAGCAATACCGGCGCGGCCGAAATCATCACGGGCCACTATGACGGCGCCGTCCTCAAGAACAACTCCTTCAAGATCGCGCGCGGGGTGAAAGCCCTGGCCGTGATCCTCACCGATGACCCGCCCGGAGACTGGGCCTGGGTGCTCGAAATCGACAAAAGTGAAAACGAGTCACAGGTCATCCGAAGAAAATTCAAGTTCGATCCGAAGTGGCCAGGTTTCGGGATCACGATCCGAGGCGAGGAATGAGACTCGCTCTTCTCCTCCTGCTGACCGGCTCCACTTGGGCCTACGAATCCAAACAATGCGAGCTGCTGTTCTACGGCGAATGTTTCCCCACCGTCGACGAGGATCTGATCGACAAGCTCCCTCAGGATCGGGAGTTGCAGGACCTGATTGACTTCCTCAGTCCCACCGGCACCCAGAACCAGCGGCGAATCGACAGCGCCCTGGCCCGCCCCAACCTCCTGAGTTCCAGTGAAGCGGAAGCCTTGCTGTGGCAGGGCATCGCCCTCGCGCGAGCCAAGCTGATCGACAAGCAGTCCGGCGGCACCCCGAATTCCAGCGGCACCACGTCCACCGTCTCCCGAGGGGCAGTCTCCTCGCTGCTCAGTCTCGCTGTCGAAAACGGAGCGCTCGCCCGCACCGCACGCGGCACCACGACCACGTTCCGGGGCAATCTGCTCGGTCTGCTGAACCTCGCCGCGGGAGCCGCCCAACTCCCGTACTGTCCGATTCAACAACACTGCGGCGGAGGCCGCGCGTTGCTCGATTCGCTGTCGTTCAACGCCACCTTCAATCCGCAGCAAGCCGCATCACCGCTGATCACCAGCACGCCTACGCAAATCCGCGATTGGGGCGCTCGCTGGGACTGGCGGACACGCAACAAGATTCTGTCACCCGGCTGGAAGCAAGACCCGAGCTTCGCCCGCATGGTGGAATTCGCCGAGAGCTACGCCCCGGCCCTCGCGAAATCCGCCGAAAACCTGCCGCCGGCCGAGCGGCAGCGCATTCTGCAAAAGTACCTGCCCCTGTTCACCGCCCCGGACGCCGTCGGTGTCCGCTTCAATCAGTTGACGCAAGCCATCCTGGCCGAATTCGTCGACGCCAAGCAACAGATCTCCGGATCAACCGAGGACGCCCGCAACGAATTCACCACGCAAGGTGCCTACCTGGGCGCACGCGATCAGATTTTGATGAAGTACACCGAAGGCTGGAACACCGCGATCGAACTCAACAGCCTCCACCCCCTGGAACAGCCCGCCTACTGGAACGCACGTGCCGTCCTCGCGCTGACGTTCTCGAAGAGTCGCCCGCTCATATGGACCACCAATGCTGCGGCGTCCTGGTATCAGCACAAGCAAGGTGCGGGCATCCGCAAACTGCGCGATCTGCAGATCGCAACCGAGATTTCGAAGAAGGTCCAGCGCCCCAACGACGTCAGTATGACCATCGCCGCCGGCTACTACCTGCAGTGGATGGCGCAGGAAGCGCTGCTGAATATCGATACCTCAGCCAATACCCTGCCCGGCACCGCGATCCCGGCTTCGGCCATCGCACTCCGTCTGCTCGGCACCAAGGGCGCGATCCACGTGGGCCAGCTGCGTTTCACCTTCTCGCACCCGGATTGGCCGGTTTCGATCCCTGTATCGATCCACCTGTCGAACCGCTCCGAGTTCATCCCCGACGCAAAACTCCGACCCAGCGCCAACATTGGGATCAGTCTGGATTTTGACCAATTGATGAAGCTGGGGCACTAAACAAGAAAAAAGGCGGCTCCAGAGTCCTCCGAGTGGGGCACTCTAACGTAGCCCAGCACCCCGCCCTGGAACCGCCCACAGGAAATGGACCGTTTCAGCACATAACCTCAGCACGCCGCCTTCCAGGACCTAAATCTCTGATTCCACAGCCCATCTCCGGCCCAACCCACGGCGATCGCGCCATTCTGTCTCATCCCGGCGACAAACTGGCCGAGATGGAACCTGTAACTTCTTGTCAACGAATCGCATCCAAAAGTTGCAACAGACCGCGCAAGTGCGCGAAACTAGAAGTTCCAGGGGCGCAAGCCCACGGAGACCAAACGTCATGAAGAAATCACTGATCGCCATCACCTGCATGGGCCTGATGCTCTCCACCGGTGCCCTCATGGGCCAAGACAAGGGCAAGGGTAAGGGCAAAGCTGCCCCGGCCGGCGATGCTGCCAAGGGCAAGGAACTCTTTGAAGCCAACTGCGGCGTCTGCCACAACGCGGATTCCGAAGAACGCAAGATGGGTCCGGGCCTGAAGGGCGTCTCCAAGCATGCCAAGCTGGCCAATGACGCGCCCGTCAACGACGCCAACATCACCAAGTTCGTCAACGAAGGTGGCAACGGTATGCCTCCCTTCGCCGACTTGCTGACCGGCGCCGAAAAGGCCAACATTCTGGCCTATCTGAAGTCTCTGTAATCTCAAGTTTGGAGGCTGTTTCCGACAGCAGCCTCCCGTGCGTCCCCATCGTCTAGTCGGCCTAGGACACCGCCCTTTCACGGCGATAACAGGGGTTCGAATCCCCTTGGGGACGCCATCTCATCTTCGTATTCCCGCCTCCGTCGCGTTCTATCCCGGGCGCATTCTCTTCCCAGCGGAATCCTTATGGTTCTTATTGCCTTCGGGCTAAGTTATGGTAGCATCACTTAAGTCCCTGGTAAGACAGCTACCTTAAACCTATCCGGTTATTTCGCTTCGCGGAGGCTTTTCATAGATGCGTCTACGCCTACAACTTGGGCTCCTAACACTGGCTTTCAGCGCCGTCAGCGCGTTCGCCCAGAACACAGTTTTGATCATCAACGGTTCCTCGACCACCAGTGAGTCGGGCACGACCAGTGACATCACCGCCAATCTGCAGGCGAAGGTCGTCGCGGCCGGCGGCACGGCCACGGTGGTGGATGCGGTTCCGAGCAGCTTCGCTGGATATGGTCAGGTTTGGGACATTCGTTTCAGTAACTCTGCTGCACTGACCTCCGGCCAGATCTCGCAGTATGTCTCGTACTTGGCGAGCGGCGGCGTAATGTTCGTCATGGGTGAGAACGATGGTTTCCCGACGCGCAATAACTCAGTGATCTCCCTGGTCGCGGCGGCAGGCGGCGGCACCATCTCCTTTTTGACTCCCAGTTCCACCCAGACGGTGCTATCGCCGTTCACCGGACCGAACGCGGTGAGCACGATCACGTACAACGCGCCCGGTGGCGCGGGCGGCGCTACGCCTGGCAACGGAGCCTTTATGACCCGCGACTCCTCCAACAACGGGACGGGCGTGGTTTGGAACAAGACCACGATGACCAACGCCTCCAATGGCGTCCTGTCGGTGGTGTTCGACGTGAACTGGATGCAGGGTGGCGCCCCCGCCGATTCGCAGAATTTCCTGCGCAACCTGATCAACTTCAACAACGTTGTCGTAGGCGGTGGGTCTCCACAGGTCTCCTCGGTGCCGGCGCTGAATCCGACGGGCATGGCTCTGATGGTTGCCCTCATGGGCTACGTTGCGCTGCGTCAGTTCCGCGGCCAGAACATCTAGTCCACTTCGCGAAACTCAGCCTTAGGGGCACGAGCAAGGGAAACCTTGTTCGTGCCCTTTGCTTTTGCCCGGCCTCGCGGGCAGCCCCCCTTGACTTCGATGCACGAAATCGATACCGTCACAGGCTGTCGCCCAGAGGGGGGGCGTATACATGCGTACATCCGTTCTGGCGATTCTCTGCATCCTCGGCTCCGTCGTAGCCTTCGCGCAAGCTGATCGCGGCACCATCACGGGCACGCCACCAAGCAGCAAGCCGAAGAGGCTTGGCGCGACTCTGGCCGCTCGGCTCGGGCCTACCGCACGCTGGGCGACTACATCTTCCGGGCCATCGCCGCCGAATGTGGACGGCTCGGCATGGCCGTGCACTTCCACACCGGCTTCGGCATGGGCAGCTACTTCGATGTCGCGGGAGCCAATCCCATCCTGCTAAGCGGCATCTTCAATGACTCGGCCATGCGCAAGACCAACTTCGTGATGGTCCACGGCGGCTGGCCCTTCAGCAACCAGACTGCGGCCCTGCTCATCAAGCCGAACGTCTACCTGGATTATTCGCTGCAGTCGCTGCTGCGCGCTCCCGCCGATGTCGGGGCCACACTGCGCGAAGTTCTCGAGCTGGCGCCGGAGAAGGTGCTGTTCGCCACCGACTCCTATCCCTACGCCCCCGCTGCGGGCATGGGCTGGCAGGACACCGCCGTCAGTCAATCGCAAGCCGCGCGCGAGGCCCTGGGACGCGCCCTGACTGCCATGCTGCGCGACGGCACCGTCACGGCGGACCGCGCCGCCGAACTGGCAAATCTGGTCCTCCGCGAAAACGCGATCAAGTTGTACGGTCTCAAGTAGGCCGTACAACCTCGCCGTCAGCTAGTTCGTCGGCGACGCCGGAGGCGTCTGTCCCGGACCTTTCGGCCCGCCCTTGCCTTTGTTCTTCCCCTGTTTGCCGCCCTTGCCTTTGCCTTGCTTGCCGAAAGGCCCTTGGCCCTGCTTACCGCCGCGGCCCTTGCCGAACTGTGCCGCGGCCGGCAACGCAGCCACCCCAATCATCAACCCGATCGCCAACAGTGCACCCATAAGACGTCTCATAGGGATCTCCTCGCAACTTTCAACCCGGCGCGCGCGGGAAAGTAGCGGACCCACTAGAAACAAATCGCCGCTGGCCAGGATTCTCATGAATCCGCTACACTCGTTCAGGCTTCCTTTCTATGCGCCTCCGTCTGATTTGTATTCTTCCGTTAGCCCTGTTGCTGGCCGCTTGCTCCTCCTCACGGGAAGCTGAATGGAGCAACGCCATGAGCGTCGGCAAGCAAGCCTACGATACCGGCGACTATCGGGAGGCCGTCTCGCAGTACACGCACGCCCTGGACGCCGCAGGCACGCTGGAGCCACAGGACAAGCGGGTCACCGATACCCTGAGTCGCCTGGCCGAAGCGCACCTCAATTTGGGAGAGATGGCCGAGGCGGAGGAACTCTACCGCCGCGCGCTGCCCTTGCAGCGCAAGCTCACCGGCGTGGACAGCGAACAGGTCGCCACCATCCTGCAAAACCTTGGCTCCATTTATCAGGATGTGGGCCGCGTTGACGAAGCCGAAGCCGCCTACAACGAAGCACTCAAAATGCGCGAAACAGTACTGGGGCTGGATCATCCTGAATACGCCGACACGCTGGTGAACTTCGCGTCGCTCCGCCGCCAGATGGGCCACGATGCGGAAGCCGAAGATCTCAACAAGCGCGCTCTTGCCCTCTGTCAGAAGGCGAAACAACTGCGCTGCGTCGCCACCGTATTCGACAACCTCGGTTCCCTGTACTTCGAAAAAGGCCGCCTCGACGAGGCGCTCGACGTGTACTCCAAAGGTCGCGCCACCTGGGTCACGATCGGCGGCAAAGAACATCTGGATTACGCGATCAGCACCGCCAATCTCGCTCGTGTCTACACGCAGTTGAAGCGTTACAAGGACGCCGAGCCACTGCTCAAAGAAACGCTGCCGATCTTCGAGATGGCCTACGGGCAGGACGGCGCGCCGCTCGCCGGTTACTACAAGGGCTACGCGCGACTGCTCACCAATCTGAACCGCAGCGACGAAGCCGAAGTATACGAACGCAAGGCCACAGCCATCGACGCGCTCAACTCGCAACTGAAATGAGCTTCCTCAATCCGCTCCGCCGCCTCTTTAATCCGCCGCAGCCCCCATCTGCCGAACAGGCTTGGACGACGGCTTTCGGTGCGGCGGAAATCTCCGCCGCCAACCGAAACTTCCCGCAAGCGGCCATCGAATATGCGCAAGCGTTGGCACTGGCTGAAGGGATCGACCCGACTCATGCCCGCGTCCGCGTAACCGTAGAGGCCCTGGCCGAAATCTGCTCCAAGTTAGGCGACTTCGAGAAGGCTGTTGAACTCCAGGAACGCAGCGTCGACCTCACCATCGCGCAAACCGGCCGCGACAGCGAACAAACCGCCACCGCACTCAACAACCTGGGCTGCGCCTATCGCGAGCATCAGGACCTGGAACGAGCCGAACGCGTGCTGCTGGAATCCCTGCGCATCCGTGAGCAGACGTTAGGCCGTGATCACCCGGATGTCGCGGTCAGCCTGAACAACCTCGCGGCGCTGCTCGACTTCCAAGGTCAGGTCGAACGCGCCGAAGGCTACGCCCGAGCCGCGCTCGGCATCCTGCAACGTCACGACCGCCTCAACGACATCGCCAACATCTTCGACAATCTTGGGGCGCTGAACATGAAGCTCGGCAAAGCAGCTGAAGCCGAACAGTTCATGCGCCAAGGCCTCGATGCATGGACCGTCGCCGCTGGCCGCGATTCGTGGGACTACGCGCTGAGCGCCAACAACCTCGCGCGCCTCTACTTCCTGCAACAGCGCTACGAAGAAGCCGAACCGCTGCTGCGTCAAACCGTAGAGATCGCCGAAACCGTCTTCGGCCCCGAGCATCCGCAAGTCGCCGACTACCTGGTCGGCCACGCCAGCATCTTGGATCAACTGGGACGGACCGAAGAAGCCGCTGCCCTGCAGCAGCGCGTCGGTAGCATCGACGGGTAACGCTACGCTGGCGCGCGGCGCTGTATCATGGAGCGGAACCGCTTATGAAGACGCTTCTGTTCACCCTGATCCTGGCCTCCGCCACGGCCTTCGCCGCCGATCCACCTGAGATTCCCTACGACGCCGACGCCACATTCCTGAAGCTCCCCGACAGCATGAACTTCGGGGAAGTGTCCGGCGTCGCCGTCAATTCGAAGAAACATGTTTTCGTCTTCCAGCGCGCCAACACCACCGGGCCCGCTTTCGGAGCCGCCGCATCGCAACTCCTCGAATTCGACCAGACCGGCAAGTTCGTCCGCGAGATCGGCAAGAACCTCTACGCCTGGGCCTACGCCCACGACGTGCGCGTCGACAAGGACGACAACATCTGGGCCATCGATAAAGGCTCCGACATGATCGTGAAGTTCAACCCCGCCGGCAAAGTCGTCATGGTGTTCGGACGCAAGAAGGAAGCCAGCGATGAAGCTGAACCGTGGACCCGCGTGACACCTCCGCGCCCCGCCGTCGACGGCCAGTTCCGCCAGCCCACCGACGTCACGTGGGACGCGCAAGGCAACACCTATATCAGCGACGGCTACATCAACAGCCGCGTCGCCAAGTACGACAAGAACGGCGATTGGGTGAAGACCTGGGGGCAGCCGGGCAACAAACCGGGCGAGTTCAACATCCCCCACGGCATCGCCGCCGACAACTCCGGCAACATCTACGTCGCCGACCGCCAGAACAAACGCATCCAGGTCTTCGACACCGACGGCAAGTACCTGCGTGAGATCCGCATCGACGTCCCCGCCCCCAAAGGCGCGCAACCCTGGATGGCCACCGTCGCCCCCGGCCTCGAACCCGCCCCCAACCACACCCCCGGCAGCCCCTGGACCGTCTGCATCACTCCCGGCCCCACGCAGTATCTCTATACCAGCGACAGCTTCCCCGGCCGCATCTACAAATTCACGCTCGACGGCAAGTTAGTAGGCATGCTCGGCAAAGCAGGCCGCCAACAAGGCCAGTTCGGCTGGATCCACCAGATTGCTTGCCCGAGTGAGAATGAGCTGTATGTCGCGGAAGTCGTGAACTGGCGCGTCCAGAAGCTCACGCTCAAGCCGGTTAAGTAGGAAGTCAGCGACTCAGCGTGAACGAAACCCCGTACACTTGAGGTCACATGCGCATCCTCGTGCTCGCCGCTCTGTCTCTCACGACCCTGGTCGCCCAGTCAAAGTATGACTACCGTGTCCTCGCGACCACCAAGACCTCCACGCTCGAAAAAGAAATGAATGAGGCTGCGGCCACCGGCTTCACCTTCGCCGAGGCCATGGGCGGACAATCCGCGTTCGGAGGCAAGGAAGGCGTGGTCGTCATGCTGCGCGACACCTCAGAAAAGGAAGCGCCCAAGGTCACCTACCGCCTGCTAGCGACCAACAAGACCTCCACCATGCAGAAGGAAATGCAGCAACTGGGCGACGAGGGCTTCGACTACAAGGCCCAGACCGTCTTCAACAGCGCCTTCGGCGGCCAGGAAGTCGTCGTGATTCTGGAGCGCACGGTCGGGAAAGAATCCAAGGCGATCCACTACAAACTGCTCGCCACCAGCAAGACGTCGACGATGCAGAAGGAGCTCAAAGAAGCCGGCGACGAGGGCTTCCGCGTCGTGGGCCTGACCGTTGCGAAAACCGCTTTGGGCGGCAGCGAGGTCATCTCAATTCTGCGCAAGGATTAGGCGCACTACAATAGCAAGGTCATAGGAACCATGCGACTCAATACGGTCATTCTGATTCTGGGGTTGGCGCTTGCCAGCCCCTTCTCATTTGCAGACGACGCTTCCGACGTCAAAGCCGCGGAGCTCGCACTGAACGCGGCGCAGAACGAAGGCCGCTTCGAGGAGATGTTCAACCTCATGCTACGCACGCGAACGACCTTCGCCGTCAATGGCGGGCGCTTGCTGACCGGTTGGTCCGAAGCCGATATCCAACGCCGCAAGGACGATTGGGCGAAGGGACGACGTGCCGATATTCGCGTGGAAGACTTGCAGGTGCAGGTCCTCGGCGACACGGCGATCACAACGCTCTATCGCGTGGGAACCGAGATCGCCGCGGGCGCGAAAGAAGCCAAGCCCGTGCGCTACCGCTTCAGCGGTGTTTGGATTCGCACCAAAGACGGCTGGCGGCTCGCGCACCGGCACGAGTCCCAACTGAACTAAGCTTCCCTGAACTAGTCGGCGAAGAACGGAGTCTCGTTCTCGCCCCGCAGTTGGATGTCGAAGCGATACGTTCTGTCGGCCTGCTTCTTCGCGACCAATAACGGCCGTCTCCCCGCTGGCACGCAATCGAGCACTGGATCGCTCGCCTCCGAGAAGAACAGCGTGGTCACGTAGCGCCACGTCAGCCCGATCGCCATCACCGATACGTTGATGTGCGGAGCACGACCATTCCCCGCCCCTGGAATGACGGTGCGCAACTGGAACGAACCATCCGGCAGCGTGCGAGCACGCCCAAAGCCGCGGAACCCTGGATCAGCCTGCGCGAAACGCGGGTCACTGGGATGCCGCAGGATACCCTCCGCGTCCGGTTGCCAGATCTCGACAATCGAGTTGACTGTCGGCCCGCCGCCTTCTTCCAGCACCTTGCCCACGATGGTGATGTGCTCGCCCTTCGCCGTCGCGCCGTTCAACGACGTGAGATCGCAGGCATCATCCGCGAACTCGAACGGAAAGTACGGACCAATGGTAGAAATCGGTGAGGGAATCATCCGTCCACCTCCGGCGTCATCTTGCGGCCGCGCAGCACGAAATCGCGGCGGAATCCGATGTAACTCAAGTCACCCATCTTCGTCTCGGTCATCTCAAACGTCACTCGATCCCGCGCCTCACGATCCGGGATGCCCTTGTACAGCAGGTCCGTCTCATTCAGCGGTTCGCCCGGGAAGAACACCTGCGTCACAAACCGGTCCATCCACGACACGCCGAGAATCGAGAAGTGAATGTGTGGCGGACGCCACCACCATCCCGTCGGCAGCACCGGGTATCCGCCGGGCTTGATCGTGAACAGCGAGTACTCGCCTTCCTCGTTGGTCACCAACCGACCCTGTCCGGTAAAGTTTGGATCCAACGGCGCGATGTGATCGTCCTGCTTGTGGACATACCGGCCGGCCGCGTTCGCCTGCCACAGTTCAAGCACCGCACCGGCGATGGGCGAGCCGTCTTCATCCAGGATGCGGCCCTTAATCTCGATCAACTGCCCGGTGGCGCGCTGTCCGTTCATCTCGGACAGATTCAACGGCCCCGCGTGCAGCTGAGCCGCAAGGTCGACAG
>CANIIC010000038.1 GCA_947467395.1 Bryobacterales bacterium | reverse complement strand
GCCAACGATCGCGATCCCGTCCACTCCGGCAGCTACGCCAAGTACGGCAATGAAGGCCAGAGCGCACAGAGCGATCCCACGATTTCGAAGACCGAATCCGGCCATCCCATCAAGCACCAGTTCACACGCTCCATCCCGACCTCGCAGTGCATCGTGTGCCACATCCATCCCGGCACGAATATGGTCGCGTCGTATCTGGGCATGATCTGGTGGGACAGTGAAACGGACGGCAAGCTGATGTACCCGGAAGAACAGCGCAAGCTGTCCGACGACGATCGCTTCCAGGCGTGGCAGCAGAACCCGCAGGGCGCAGCCGCACGCGGCAAGTGGCTCGACAACGACTTCCTCAAGACCGTCGGTTCGCCAGAATTCAACAAGCAGCTGCAGAACACGCAGTTCGGCGATTTTCACGGCCACGGCTGGGTCTTCCGCGCCGTCTACAAGCGCGACCGCAAGGGCAACATGCTGGATGCCGACGGCAAGATGGTCGACTTCAACGATCCCAAGAAGTTTGAAAAAGGCGTCCACCTCATGGACATCCATCTCGAAAAAGGGATGCACTGCACCGACTGTCACTTCCAGCAGGATGCACACGGCAACGGCAACATCTACGGCGAAACGCGTAACGCTGTCGAAGTGGATTGCGTCGATTGCCACGGAACGATTCGACAGAAGGCATCGTTGATGACGTCCGCAGCCGCGGCCCCGAAGGGCGGCACCAATCTCGCGCTCACCCGCACCGGCACAGGTCAACGGCGTTTTTACTGGGAAAACGGCAAGCTCTTCCAGCGCTCCTCGGTAGAGCCGAACAAGCAGTGGGAAGTCGTGCAGGTGATGGATACCATCACCCCCGGCAACGAACATTACAGTGAAGCCTCGCGCCTGGCGAAGACCATCCTCAAGGACAATTCCACTTGGGGTTCCGGCCAATCTCCCGACGCGATGCTCGCCCATTCGAATGACCGCATGACCTGCTATGCGTGCCACTCTTCGTGGACCACCAGTTGCTTCGGCTGCCACCTGCCGATGCGCTCGAACGCGAAGACGCCCATGCTCCACAACGAAGGCTTGGAAACGCGCAACTACACCCAGTACAACTTCGACGTCCTGCGCGATGACGTCTACATGCTGGGCGTAGACGGCACCGCCACCGGCCACCGCATCGCGCCGACACGCTCGACATGCGCGGTCACCGTCAGTTCCCAGAACGCGAATCGCGACTGGATGTACTACCGTCAGCAGACCATCTCTTCAGAAGGCTTCAGCGGCTTCGGTTTCAGCAGCTACTATCCGCACACCGTGCGCGCCAAGGAAACCAAGACCTGCACCAGTTGCCACGTCTCGAAAGATGGGGACAACAACGCCTGGATGGCACAGATCCTCATGCAGGGCACCAACCTCGTGAATGATATGGGTCGCATGGCGTACGTGGCCGAAGGCAACAAGGGTCTCGAAGCCATCGCCATCGGCGAACGCGACGATCCGCCCGCCATCTTCGGCAGCGACCTGCAAAAGCTAGCGTACCCGGAAGAGTACAACAAGCTCGTTAACAAGAAACATCGCGAACTCAACGAAGCCGACCACCACGCCGGCAACGTGCTCGACCTGCAGCTTCGCGGCGAGTATCTCTATGCCGCCCTCGGCAAAGACGGCTTCCGCATCTACGACGTCGGCAACATTGAGAACAAGAACTTCTCCGAACGCATCACCACCGCGCCTGCGTCCCCGCTCGGCCAGCGTCTCTATGTAAAGACGAAGAACGCGACGGCCATCGCATCGCCGTCCACTCTGGCCGTCGACCCGTTGCGCACACGCATCCCAGAGAATCAGGAAGGCCCCATCGCCCTGATGTACGGCTTCCTCTACGTCACGGATGCGGAAGAAGGCCTCATCGTGATCGGCGAACCGGACCTCAAAGCGAAGCGCCCCGGTGTGCTCACTCTGCTGGATGGCGACCCGACCAATAATTTCCTAAAGCGCGCGACCACGTTCAACCCGAATGGCGCGCTCACCGGAGCCCGACGAATCACCATCGCCGGTACTTATGCGTACATCCTGACCCCACGCGGCTTGGTCGTCGTCGATATCGCGAACCCGCTTGCACCGAAGATCACCGCGCAGGTCCCGTTGAATGAACCCACGGGAATCGCTGTTCAATTTCGCTACGCCTTTGCCACGGATCGCGACGGCTTGAAGGTGCTCGACACCACGAAGCTCGCCGAACCTCGCCTCATACCCAGCGCCCGCGTGCAGCTTGAAGACGCACGCAATCTGTACGTCGCCCGCACCTACGCTTACGTCGCCGGCGGCAAGCAGGGCCTCGTCATCGTCGACGTCGAGAAGCCGGAGCAACCGCGCATCGAGCAGGTCTTTAACGCAGGCGGCGAACTCCATGACACCAACGACGTGAAACTCGGGATGACCGCCGCCAGCGCCTTCGCCTACATCGCCGACGGCAAGGGAGGCTTCAAGATCGTGCAACTGTTCGCGCCGTCCGACAACCCGAACTATCTCGGCTTCAGCCCGAAACCGACGCCCAAGCTCATCGCGACGAAACACACGCACGGCCCGGCACTGGCAGTTTCCAAAGGCATCGATCGCGATCGAGCGGTCGACGAAAGCGGCAACCAGATCGCAGTCTTCAACCGCCGTGGCTCGCGCCCGTTCAACAAAGAGGAAGCGGAACGGATGTTCCTTCGCAACGGTTCGTTGTACACGGTTACGGACACCCCACCGGGTCCGCCTCGGCGTTAGCGATTCAGCAGTTCGAGAATCTTACGCTGCGTGTCAATCGGCTTGGCCTTGGACCAGTCGTGATACACGTGGCACTCAGTACAATTGGCGCTGGCTGACGGGTTCGACGTCCGGTGGCACTGCTGACATGTCGCGACATTCGGCAGCAGCACATCGGAGGTCGCCTTGCTCTGCAGAGCGTTGCCGTGGCACTCAGTACACGCCACTACCCCGTGAGGATTGTGATCGAACTTCGCGCCCTTTAGCCAAGTCACCGGGGTTTGTGCCTTGGCGACTTCGTGCTTGTCCGACACCGCGTGACACTCGACGCACGTCTTACGCCACATCAGCGTCTCTGTATCTTCCATCCCGCGACGAATCCACTCCGCCGCACTACCCGCTGGACCCAGGCGAGCCGCCATAATTCGGGGATCAATCGCTGGGTCGACTACGTTCACATCACCCGGATGCTTCGCGATGTAATCCGTCAACGTCTGCCGAGCGAACGCCAGCGCGATCTCCGGCTTGTCGTGCGGCAGAACCTTGTCGACGCGCCGATTGAACTCCAGCCGGTGACAGCTCTCGCAATCATCCTTGAAATTCGCGATCTTCATCTGCCCATCGCGCCCCGCCTGATGGCAGGTCGAACATTTCAACTGCGTCGGCCCGTTAGTACCTCGCAAATCGGCCTTCATGTGCACTTGGTGGCCAAACTTGATGGTCCCGGGGTCTGGCGACTTCAACGCCCCGAAATCGGGATGTGACGCAAAGTCTGCCACGCTGGCCGCGACTGTTATTTTGCCGTTCTTGGTCTGCAAGTTGCCGTGACACTGCGTGCAGCTTGCATCTAGAATCGTACTGGCGAGCTCCACCGAACCCTTGTGCTCCACGTGGCAGGTCAAACAACCCGGCGTGAACGTTTGCTGCTCCTTGTGGGCTGGCCCATCGTGACACGTCACGCAAGCCTGGTCCTCCACCTTCTTCCCCCACAACGCCGATCCCGTGTGACAAGTCGCGCAGTTGCCTTCCAGGATGTGATGCCCCTTCGACAAGGGCCCCGCATTGAACGCCGGCTCACTCCACCCCAGCACCCACATCAGCCCAATTGCCGTGAATGCCAGCGACAGAATCCGCCGCCATTTCGGAATCGTGTACAGTCGCTTGAAGTACTCGCGATCGATGCGCTGCGAAAGCGATTTTGTGGATCGAGTGCGAGCCATGTTAGTAACGCAGCGCCATCACGGCGTGCACGCCTCCCAGAACCAGCAACGCGATCGACAACGGCACATGCACCAGCAGCCAGGCATGCAGGAAATGATACAAGCGGCGCTGACGCGTGAGCTGCCGCTGCTCCTCACAGATACTCTCAAGATCATCCAGCACGCCACGAAAAGCGACAGGAGCCAGAGCACGCAACGGCTCGACAATCCCCACCGCAGGCGCATCCAAATAAGGTCGGACGCGCGTCGAATACAGCTCGCGGAAGCGAACTTTGTCTTCGTGCTCCTCTTCCACCTGCACCGCAGCGTCCACCAACTCATCCGCCTCGTCGCGCAACTGCTGCCGAATGTGGGGAATCTCTTCGTAGATCGTCTCGAGCGGAACCTGAGACGTCAGCACGCTGGGCACATAGTGCTGAATCGCTGCACCCGCGACCCCACTCAGGATCACGATGAATAGCAGCGCCATCAATACACCGGTCAAGGGTCCCCGGAAGGCGAAGCCCCCGTGAAGCAAGATCATCGGCAAGCTCAGTAGTCCGAGCCACAAGTGTCCGCGCATCCAAGTCGACGCACGCCCAATTCGCCACACTGGAACCTTCTTACGAGCCCCCAGCAACCCGGCGAACAGCATCATCGCGTAACCCAGGATGCCGAATGTCAGCCCCAGCGCAGTGCCTCCCCGGGGCTCTCCGGGCACCAACATATATACGAACGCCGACACAATCACCGCGGCAACGGTGCCCGTCAACCAGGGACGATGCGTGCGATCGATCCTCATCCGTTTTCTGCCTTCCCGACCAAGTTTCGGAAGAAGGTATTCGGCTCGATGCGATGCGCCGCATCATGCGGGCACGCGTAGACGCAACTCGGTTCTTTGTGTTCAGTGCAGAGGTCACAGGAAGTCGCCTTGCGCTTCGCCACGTTGCCTGATTCCACCGGATGCATGCTGATGTTGCCGTACGGACAGTTCTTCGCGCACAAGCCGCAGCCGATGCACCAATCCTCAATGATCACTTCGAGCGAATTGCGCCGGCGAATGGAGCCCACCGGGCAGCCCACCATACATAGGGGATCACGGCACTGCCGGCAACTGGTCGCGATCAGGAACTTATCGAACCGCAGCCCTTCGCGAATCAGGCGCGTCACGCCATCATGAGCATCCGCGCATGCCCGCGTGCAGTTATCGCAACGCGTGCATTTCTCGAGATCCAGAACCAGGAGGCTCTGCGCTTCCATCAACCCTTGCGTCAGGAACTGACTCAGTGGAACGTGTATCGCCGTGGCCGCGCGCTGCTGGTTCTGCTCCGTGTGCCTGCTGGCGACTGTCTCCAACTGGCGTCGTACATCCGGGAATTGCTGCATCATGCGATGGAAGTCATCGGCATGGATGCGCACCACTTCCACGTGATCCAGAGCCGTACACGTCGCTGTGCGCCGCCCTTCTCCCAGTAAGCCCATCTCGCCGAAATACCCGCCACGCCCCAAATACGCGAGAACCAACTCACCATCGGAGTGCTTTTCGGTCACCTTCACGAACCCGATGCGCACCAGATAGAACGCATCGGCGAGATCGCCCTGCCGCACGATCACATCACCCTTGTTGTAACGGATCAGCTCGACTCGATCCCGCAGCGTGTCAATAAACTCTGGCGTAAGTGACGCGAACATCGGCACACTTCGCAGGTGATCTTCCAACGCACGCCGACGATAATTCGCGTCCAACTGCGCCTTCAGTGTCTTGTTGCGCTGCATGATGTCGAGCACGTTGCGCAACATCTCGAGCATCACGCAATCCGTCGCCGCCTGCACCGTCGCCGAACGCGGATACAGGCTCATGCACGTCATCTCCCCGAACAAATCCCCGGCCCCGAGCTGAGCGACGGGATTGTCATAGGAGAGATCCACCGACGCATCAATCGGAATCGAACGTCGATCGCTCTCCCCCTCGCGCCGATCCTGCTGCCGATGCGTGATGCGGCTGGCTAGTTTACTTAGGAACCCTGTGGCCCCGCCCGACGATTTCACATGCCCCATCTGCGAAGCCAGGAACACGTTGGCGGTGCCTTCAAGAATGTAGAAAGCGGTGGAACCGTACTCGCCCTCGCGGCAAATCACGTCGCCCTTCTTGAAGCGACGCAACACCACCGCGTTTTTGTTTAGATCCAGAAACGTGCCGGAGACTTTTTCGAAATACGGCAGTTTCAGCAACGTTTCGACATCAACCGGCTCGCCTTCTGGCAGCACGGTCTTCACAACGCTCTTGTTGGTCAGCGCGCCCGTGGGGCAACTGACCATGCACTCACCGCACGACACGCAGGACGAGTTGCCCATTGGATCGTTCAGATCGAACGCGATGCCGGAGTTAAACCCCTTGCCGCGACGGCCCAGAACGTTGTTGCCCTTGATTTCATCGCACCCGCGAATACAGCGATCGCAAAGAATGCAAGCCTCGTGATCGACGGCGATCACCAGCGACGATTCATCCTGCCCGCGCGGCGACAGACGCTGCGGGAATCGCGACTGCGTGATCCCTTCCTTCTTCGCGAGCGTCTCCAGTTCGCAATCGCCGGACTGCTGTTGCCGGGCACACGGCGAAGGATGATCGGCCATGAGCAGGTCAACGAGAGTCTTGCGCGCAGACGTGACTTTCTCCGAATCCGTGACCACGACCATGCCATTTTCAGCTGGCCGCACACAGGACGCTGTCAGCACGCGCCCACCTGCCTCGACCAAACACACGCGACACACACCCACAGGCGTTTCGTTCTGTTGATGACACAGCGTTGGGATCGCGATGTTGTTCATCCGAGCAGCATCGAAGACCGTCGTTCCCGCAGGAACGGTGACTTCGCGAGAGTCGATGGTCAGTTTGATGTCGCTCATACCGGACAGACTCCCGCCGGACACCGATGCCGCAAGATGTGATCCTCCACTTCCTCGCGGAAGTGCGTCATCACTGAACTGATCGGCGAATGCGCGAACTGCCCCAGTCCGCAGATCGAAGCAAGCTTCATCGCGTTCGACAATTCATCCACCAGCTTGAGATCCGCGGGAGTTCCCTTCCCTCGCGTCCATCCCGTCAGAATGTCGACCAGCTTCTGCGTCCCCATGCGACACGGCACGCATTTACCGCAGGATTCATTACGGAAGAACGTGATCGAATTGAGCGCCATGTCCAACATGCAGCGGTCTTCTGAACACACGACGATTGCCCCGGAACCCAGCATCGAACCAATCGCGGCCATCGACTTAAAATCGAGCTGAGTGTCGACCAGCGACGCCGGCAAGTAACCCGACGAAGGCCCCGACGGCGCGAACGCCTTGAAGCGCTTGCCATCGCGAATCCCACCCGCGAGCCCCAGAATCACGTCCCGCGCGGGTGTACCCATCGGGATGATGAAGACGCCAGGATTCACAACGTCTCCACTGACGCCCACAAACTTCAGGCCAGACGTCCCGTTACGCCCCTGCGCCTTGAACCAATCAATGCCGTTGATCAGAATCTGCGGAACGTTGGTGAACGTCTCCACGTTGTTCAGCGCGGTCGGCTTGTTCCACAAGCCCGAAAAGACGGGAAACGGCGGCTTGTTGCGAGGCTCGGCGCGTTTGCCTTCGATCGCCTCAATCAGAGCCGTCTCTTCGCCGCAGATGTAGCCGCCGGGACTGACAAACACTTCGAGATCGAACGACAGTCCAGAACCAAGAATGTTCTCGCCCAGCAAACCCGCTTCATAGCAGCGATGAATCTCTTCTTCGATGATGTGTTCCTGCGGCGTGTATTCGTGACGAATATAGAAGACGCCTTGCTTCGCGCCCGTGACCAACCCCGCGATGATCATGCCCTCGATCACCAGGAACGGCAGGTTGTGCATGATGAAGCGATCCTTAATGGTGCCCGGTTCGCTTTCGTCCGCGTTGCAAACGACGTACTTCACATCGCCAAGAGCCTTGCGCACGGCTTCCCACTTCATGCCCGTGGGGAACCCGGCACCGCCCATGCCCGGGAGCCCAGCATCCTTCAACTTCGCGATCACGCCTTCGAAATCCTGTGTCTCGATCAGCTGCCGCAGCGCTCGATAGCGCTCGCCATCCGGATACGGGTCGGGAGCCAGTCCCGTAAGTGGTGCAGCAATCGGAACCTCCGGCAGCGGCCGCCCGCCGAGCGCCGTCAACACAAGAGCCTCGGCCTGCGCCGTGGTCACATTACGATAAATGTGATCGTTGATCGCCACTGCGGGCGCACCATCGCACTGTCCCAAACAGGACACGCGGCCAATCGAAACATCGCTCGCGCTCATACCGCGAAAGCGGTCCGACAAACCGTCTCGTAATGCGTCCGCACCATTCAGGTGGCAGGACATGTCCGAACACACGTTCATGCACACCTTTGGCGGCGGCTTCAGCTGGAAATGCGGGTAAAAATCGGCGACCCCATGAATCCGAAACAGAGGAGTTTCCGTCTTCTCCGAGAGAACCCGGAGTTGATCCGCCGGAAGATACCCGTAGCGATCCTGAATTTCGCGTAACTGGTCGAAGATTTCGGATCGGGGGCTCTTCACAGGGTTGAAGATGATTATAGAATAGGAAGCTTGAGAAGAGTACTCGTACTTTCGTTCCTGGTATCGGGGGCGCTTTTCGCAGCCGACCCGCCGAAATATACCGGGCCGGGGTCCTGTGCGGCCCCAGCCTGCCACGGAGGCGTGCAACCTCGCGCGACCACTTCGGTCTTGCAGAACGAGTACAGCACATGGGTCCTTCAAGACAAACATTCGCAGGCGTTCGCCGTGTTGTCGAACCCGACATCGGTTCGCATCGCAAAGATCCTCGGCCTGCCGAGCGCCGCGACCGCTCCTCGCTGCCTCGCCTGCCACTCGCTGAACCCCGATGCCGCCGATCGCGCTAAGTCGTTCGACACATCGGACGGCGTAAGCTGCGAAAACTGCCATGGCCCCGCTTCGAACTGGCTCGGTCCACACACGACCAAAGATTGGAAGCATGAACAGTCCGTCGCCGCGGGCATGAAAGATCTTCGCGACCTCACGAATCGCACCGAGCAGTGCCTGACGTGTCACCTAGGAACGGCGGAGAAGAAAGTGGATCACGAGTTGATCGCGGCTGGCCACCCCGACCTCTATTTCGAACTCGCGTCATTCTCCGCGGTGATGCCGCGGCACTGGCAGGCAAAGAAGGCAGACGACGTATGGCAGGATGTGCGTGAACTCGCTACCGGCCAAGCCGTGCAACTTCGTCAGCATCTCGCGCGAGTGCAGCGCAATGCGACCTCCGGAGTCTGGCCCGAATACGGCGAACTCGATTGCTTCGCCTGCCACCACAGCCTGACATCGTCAAAAGACAGCTGGCAGCAGGAACGCGGCTACACTAATCGCAAGCCCGGCAATCCTCCCTACAACCTGTCGCGCTTTGTCGTGCTGCGGCAGATCGCCCAGGAGTTCGATCGCGCAGGCGCGCAACAATTGCAGACCTCCATCAACAATCTATATGCGCTGGCCAGCACCATCGGCAATGACCGGAATCAGGTGGCCGCCGAAGCCGGCCGAGTGCAGGCGCTGGCCTTGCAACTCGAAGCCAAGGTCAAGGCTGGCACTTTCGACGGAGCCCTTGTTCGCCGCCTGATGAAAAATATCTCGAACGACGGAGAGTACATCTCTACGCAAGGGGAACGCGCCGCGGAACAGGCAACGATGGCGCTCGACTCCCTTTTCGTCACCTACACGAAGAATGCCAGGGTCCCGAACGCGGCGCAGGTACGCAGCGCGATTCAAGCGCTGTTCCAACAGGTGCAGAATCCCTCGGCGTACAACGCCTTCAATTTCGCCTCGCAGATGAAAGTTGTGAATGGCCTGCTTCCGTAACATCGCACTGACGTTCCTGGCTGCGAGCACATGTTGGGCGCAGGTGCTGACCAAGGACGACGTGGCGCGCGTAGTCGAAGCTGCCGCCAAGTCAGTCGACTCGAATGCACTGGTGATCGCGGTCACCGATCGGCAAGGCGACATTCTTGCGGTGTACCGAAAACCAGGAGCGCCCGACACCGCGATCGGCAACTTCGGCAAAACCGTCGATGCGAACGAACTCGCGGTGGGCCTCGCACGGACGGCGGGCTTCTTCAGCAACGGCCAAGCTCCGTTGTCGTCGCGCACCGTGCGCTTCATCAGCGGCGTGCACTTCCCTCCGGGCATCCTCTACACCGGCAACGCTGCGCTGTACGGAATTGAGAACACGAATCGCGGCTGCTACATTGGCGCCGATTATGCTCCCGGCAAAGCGGTGCCTCCGGCACGTTCCATCGACGGGACCTCCACCGGAATGGGCATCGTGACTGGCAAGGCCGACCTGTTCGACAGCAACCCGGATGCGGTGAATCCCGGCGGTGTACCGCTCTATAAAGACGGTGCCGTTGTCGGCGGCGTGGGCGTCGTCGGCGTAGCTCCAGAGATCGCGGAATACGCGGCCTTTACTGGATCAGCCGCCGCAGGCTTTGCGCCCACGACCATCCCTGCCCCGGCCGTCGTGTTCATCGACGGGATCGCACTGCCGTTCGTCGACAACACCACCGCGCCCGGCGGCATCGGACTCGGAGCATTCGAAGGATCGTATCTGGTCGAGCCGCAGGATGCGCCCGGCCCCGCGCCCGAAGGCGACCTTGTGATTCCGCGCGATGGTCCGGTCGGTGGACTCACCGCCGCCGAAGTTCGGCAGATCCTGGACCACTCAATTGAAACCTCTAACGACACCCGAGCCGTCATCCGCTTGCCGCTCGGCTCCAAAGCTCGCATGGTGATCGCCGTCGCCGATCTCGATGGGACCATCATCGGCCTGCATCGCATGGAAGACTCCACGTTCTTCAGCGTCGACGTGGCGCTCGCGAAGTCGCGCAACGTGATCTACTTCTCCAGCAAGACCCGAAAGCCCGAAGACCTGCCGGGCGTTCCGCTGGGCACGGCGGTCACGAATCGAACGATCGGCTACGGCGCTCAACCGTTCTTTCCGGTGGGTCTCGATTTCACCGAGCCCGGGCCGTTCTTCAATCTCTACAAGAACGACGCGGAGAACCCTTGCACACAGGGCTCGCAGGCAGCCAACGACAAGCAGAGCGGGATCATCTTCTTCCCCGGCGCGCTGCCTCTGTATCGCAATGGCGTGCTGGTCGGCGGGCTCGGGGTTAGCGGCGACGGCGTAGAGCAGGACGACTACGTGAGCGCAGCCGGTGCTCTTGGCTTTGAACCACCCAGGGACATCCGTGCAGATCGCGTTCGCATCGACGGCGTCCGGCTGCCGTACCTGAAGTTCCCCCGCAATCCCGAGCAGTAACCTAGAACTCGACGCGCACGCTCATCTGGAACTGCCGAGCAGTTTCCGCCAGCGGCATCACCGCAGGGAATCCACTGGCCCGGCCTTGGCGGCCATATTGCGCAACACCGAACGTCGGACTCGAAAGCAGCGTGTCCGGAGTCCCGAGGTTTGCGTGATTCAGCAGATTGAACGCGTCAGCCCGCAAGCGGAGCCACGTGGACTCACCCAACTTCGGCAATCGGAAGCTGCGGCCCAGAGCGACGTCGAAGTTGTAGAAACCCGGTCCCGCGAAGGTGTTGCGTCCCAGGTTCCCCAGCGTGCTGGGCGCGGCCGAAGCGAAGGCACTACGATTCAACAAGAGCTTGCCACCGACAACATCCGCGATGGCGGCGGCTGCGGACGCATTCAGCAGGTCGGGGCGATTGTTCACGGCGAAGCCCTGCCCCGCGATTGCGTCCGTCGGACCAACAACGTTGTACGGGAGCCCCGAGCGGAAGGCGGTGAGTCCGGAAACCGTCCAGTCTTTCAGCACAAAATGCGACCCCGGCAAGGCCCACGAATACATGACGACCAAATTATGACGCTGATCGAAATCAGCGTTGGCCCGATCCGACTTGGGATCGAACTGACGAGAAAAACTGGCTCGTCCTGAGGTTGGAGCAGTCGTCCCGATGCTGGTGAAGTTTAGATTGAAGAAGTCGCCCGCGAGCGGCTCGCTCTGATTGTCGATCGCATGCGACCATGTGTAGGCGACGTGCAACGTACCTCGCGAGGCTTGGTAGCGCAACACCGCCGACAACGCATTGTAGTTCGAGAAACCCTGGCCGGAGCGATAGGAAACGTCGGGCAGCGCATTGTTGTAGCGCCCGCTCAGCGTCGAGAAATCACGATTCACCACATCCGTGGTGATCAGGCGACGCCCATAAGACCCCAGCGCGTTCACCTCCAGGGTCATGCGTTCGGCGAGGCGATGCTGCACGCCCGCAAAGTAACTATGGACGCGGCCATTGCGCAGGTTCGGATCTATCAACGTAAGGCTCGGAAAGTTGGCAGCCAGCGTGCGGCCCGCAAACGAATCGATGACCGATTGCACCGGCCCGGTGAAATTGGTCGTCGTACCGGTGAGGG
This sequence comes from Bryobacterales bacterium, assembly GCA_947467395.1. Lineage (GTDB taxonomy): Bacteria > Acidobacteriota > Terriglobia > Bryobacterales > Bryobacteraceae > Palsa-187. Next base: position 14,684 of record CANIIC010000038.1, on the reverse strand, counting down.
ACAGCTGCGGAAGAACGAAATCGTTGTTGCGCAGATTCTGCCACAAGTTGTCGAACGGGCGATCGTAGAAGATGCCGTAAGAAGCGCGCAATAGCGTGCGTCCGGTGCCGAACAGGTCGTAGGAAGCACCCGCGCGAACCGCCAAGTTGCGGCCGTCCTTCCCGAACAATTGTTGGTCGCCCGACGCAGGGGTCACCAGCTTCGCCCCGACCAGTTGATCGGCCAGCGTGGAGCCCGAACCGAGCTGGATCAACGCATCCTTCACGGCTCCGTTGTTCGACGGCGCACCGAACGACTCATATCGCAGCCCCAGGTTTGCAGTCAGTCGCGACGTCACCCGCACCGTATCTTGCAAGTAGCCGAAATACTGCTGGTATCGATACGAACGGTCGTACTGCGGCTGCCGCAGCGATGGCAGAGGCGAGCGTTGGATCGCAGCACGAAAGAAGGACGGCCGATCCAGCGCAAAATTCGTGATCCCCAGGAATCGATACTGCGCGTCGCGCCCAGCAGTGAGGTAGCCATCGACATTGCGCAGCAACGCTCCGCCTCCCATGGCGATACGGTGTGCTCCATGCGTCCAAGTGAGGTTGTCCACCAATTCCACACTCTTGCTGACGTTCTTGTATGCGTAGAACGCGGGGCTGCCGGGAAGTGTGACATTATCAGCCGTCACCAAAGTCGCCACTTCCGGATGCGGGCGATCCCAATGCAGGTCATCATTACTGACTGCGGCGCGCGCCTCGTTCAGCAACGTTGCGGAGAACGTGTGCAAATGCGAGCCGCTCAGGCGCCATGTGTTCTGCCCCAGCGGCGAGACGAAATCTTTGTACGGCGTCCAGATGAAGTCCGGCCGGCCGAGCCGCGCCAGTAACAGACTGCCCATGATGCGATCTCGCGACCCAGGATTGAAGTCGATCCGTTCGATCGCCAGATGACGGTTCGTCGACACCGGGGGCTTCAATGTCACATTTGCAGTGAGCCCGCTCCCCGTAACGTCAACAATCGGCTTGTACGCGTCGAGCAACGTGCGCGACTGGCGGCCTTCCGGAGCAAACTGCCGGAACACCGTCAGGTTCGGCAACGTAAACGTCTGCGGCGTTTGCTGCCCCCGGCTGCGGAAGTATTCGTACGCGCTCGAAAAGAACAGTCGATTGGAACGAATCGGCCCGCCTACCCAGAATCCCGGCTGGCTCTCTTTATACGGCGCCCGGTTGCGGCCAGCCAGATTCTCTTGGAACCCGTTCGCATTCAAGGCCTCGTTCTTAATGAAGAAGTAGGCGGTGCCGTGCAGCTGATTTGCGCCGCTACGCGTGATGGCATTCGCCAGGTAGCCCGACGTGCGCCCGTATTCAGCAGAGTAGTTGTTCGTCGAGACTCGATACTCCTGAATGGCCTGTGGCGCGACGTTCACCAGCGGTCCCGTCACCAGGTAGTTGTTGTTCTCCAGGCCGTCCAGCAAGAAGTTGGACGCCGAAGGCCGCTGCCCATTCGCCGACAGCCCCAGACCCCGAGCCGTAGCGCCATCCGAGGTCACACCCGGCTGCGTGACCAGCATCGTGTATGCGTCACGACCCGCAAGCGGCAGATCGGCGATATCGGAAGATCGAATCACACTGGAAATTGTGGTCTCCAGCGGCGTCCTCCGGCCTTTGTTGGCCTCGAACGATCCCGTCCGCGACGCGTCGACGTCCGGACCAAAGAACGTCACGATCGTCTTCTGCCCCGGCAGGAATACGCTGTTCGTCTGCCCCGCTTCCCATACGTCGCTCAACGGACGCAAACGGAAACTGAGGTCAATCCGCGACGCAACCGCCAGTTCCAGTTCCTGCACTTCTTGCGCCTGAAAGCCCATGGCGATCGCACGAATGCGATATATCCCCGGTGAAAGCAGCGGTAGCGCGTAGTAGCCGTTGTCATCACTCACGGAACTGCCGGAAGGCGTGCTGGTATCACTCGCGAACGAAACATTCGCCTGCGCGATTGGCCGCCCCGTAACGGAGCTCACCAATCGACCCGATATAACACCTTGGGTGGTCTGCGCCACCGCCGCCGAGGCCAGTAACACCAGCCCAAGCACGAATCGAATCGCCGGATTCAAACCTGGATGCACAGTCAACAAAGACAATCGTATCCCAACCGCCGCGTTATCATGCAAGGAAGCATGAGCAAGCGTGGCCACCGCGCCTGGATTTGCGCCTTGATCGTTCTCGGCTCTACAGCCGCGACGCTGCTGTTCAGCGACACTCGCCTGTTTCGCCTGCTCAACGCTAAAGTTTACGACGCGCATTTTCTGGTTCGGGGCACGCAGCCTACACACTCCATCGTCTTAATTACGGCAGATCAGAAGACTTTGGATGCAATTGCCGAAGTTCAATTATTCTGGCACCCCTATTACGCCGAAACCATTCGGGCCGTGGGCGTAGGTGGGGCGAAAGTGATGGGACTCGACTTGGCCTTCGGGGTGCCCGTCGCCAAATGGGAGCCAGATCACGATCAGAAGCTCGCCGACGCGGTGATTAACGCCCCCATGCCGGTCGTCGTCGGCTATGTTCCGGCCTTCAACAGCAACCAAGCGAGCATGCAGGTGCCGTTGAACCTCGCTGCTCCGGCGCTGGGACTCTCGGGCTACCCAAACCTGACCACCGACGACGTCGACGACTTCATCCGACGCCAGGAACTTCTGGAGGCCCCGGACGGCGACGCGCCGCAAGCCCGTTCGCTCGCGTTCCGCGTCTTTGAGAAATACTCCGGCGAAGACGCTTTCTACAAAAACGGCAAACTGACCCTGCGCGGCCAGTCGATTCCGGTCAACACCAATCGAGCCATGTTCATCAACTACGCCGGGGGACCCGGAACCTTTCCGCGGATCTCGATGGCCGACGTTCTGGCCGCCTCCGCCGCCAAAGATACGCAGCGCTTGCAGAACTGGTTCAAGGACAAGATCGTTTTACTGGGCACCGATTTCGCGGGCGACAGCGATCGCCGCAACACGCCCTTCTTCACCGTCCTGAGCCGCGGCCAGTGGACCACGGCCGGTGTCGAGATCCACGCAAATACGCTCCATACACTGTTGACCCAGCAGTTCCTGGCGCCGAATCCGAACTGGCTGCGCCTCCTGGCGATTCTACTGGCGACGCTCGCCACCGTCGTGCTTAGCACCTCGGTGTCCATCTCCCGCGCGATCCCCGGACTGCTAGCCATCACACTCACCGTCGCCGTCGGCACCCATCTGGCCTTCCGCTCCGGCGTGATCATGGCGACCGCTGAGGTTCTCATCGCAGCGACCTTCGCACTGTTCGCCTCTATCGTCTATCGCTTCTCCTCAGCCGAGCGGCGCGGCGATCTCTTCCGCCAAGCCGTCAGCCTGTTCGTCGGCAAACGGGTCGCCGCCAGCCTCGACGACACCCGCACCATCGGCCTCACTGGCAAGCGTGAAACGGTCACCATTCTGTTCACCGACATTCGAGGCTTCACCGCCTACACCGAACAGGTCTGTGAATCCGAAGGCCCCGAGTTTCTCGTACAGCAGCTGAATAAGTACATGGGAACCATGGCAGCCATTGTGGTGAGCTTCGGCGGGCACGTGAACAAATACATCGGCGACGGGATCCTGGCCGTATTCTCGGATGAGGACGAAGGCTCCACCCCCGGCGACCACGCGCAGCGGGCCGTCCAGTGCGCGGCGCGCATGGTGACTGCCCCCAGCCAATTCCAGACCGGCGCCGGACTTCATACCGGCCTGGCCGTGGTGGGAAACGTGGGAAGCGCCGATAAGATGGAATACACGGTGCTGGGCGATACAGTGAACCTCGCCTCGCGCCTGGAAAGCTTGAACAAGGAACACAAGACCAAGTTGCTGATGAGTGAGACGACACAACAGGCACTGAACGGATCGATGGAGACCACGCATCTGGGCTCGGTCCCGGTGCGCGGCAAAGCCGCTCCCATTCATCTCTACACAGTGACGGCGTTACTCGAGGCTCCTGCGGAGGCAAAGCATGCGTAAACTCGTTTTGTTGGCAGCGTGCGCGTCGATCGCGTTGGCGGCGATTCCGGAAGAACCTGTCGGCTTGATCTTGAACCCCGGCGGCGGCCAGCTGTTGCGCGCCGATGCGGAGACGCCGCTCGCAGCCCGTTCGGGAGATCTGTTGTTTGCCGGAGACGGCCTGCGGACCTCCTCAAACACCGCATCCTTCCTGTTCTGTCCCGGCAAGGCACTGGAGACGTTGAGTTCGTCCGGCGAAGTTCGTTTGGATGACAAGAAGCCGAAGGTCCGCAGCGGCTCGATTTCCGAACAACCCGCGCGCTCCTGTGCGCTGCCCAAGACCCTGCGTGTCGCCTCGGCCAGCCAGCAACACTACGGCGTCACCATGACGCGCGGCGTTGCAGGCGACGTGAAGCCTGTGCCGCGCACTCAGTTGGCAGCCGACGTAACCGCTGAACTCGCGAGCTTTGACGCCGCGCTGGCGGCGAATGCTCAGGATCAGGCCGCGTTGGTCGGGTCCGCCGCCGTGTTCGAAGCGCACAACCTCCCGGCGAATGCACTGGAGATGTACTACCGCCTGCGCACCCAGTGGCCTGATGCCGCCTGGCTCAAAAGCAAGATCTTCGACCAGGAAGAAGCCGCGGCCGCGCAAAGTGCGGCAGCTCCCGCAGCCGCCGGTGGACAAACTTACGCGCTGCTAATCGGCGTCTCGAAGTACGCACGCCCTGAACTCTCCTTGCAGTTCGCGCATTCCGACGCGCAAACCTTCTCGCAACTACTCAGCAGCCAGCGCGGTGGCGGCGTGCCGCCCTCGAACATCCTGCTACTGACCGATGAGAAGGCAACCACCGCCGCTGTCCGCAACGGCTTCCAGGACTTCCTGAAGCGTCGCGCCACGAAGAATGACACCGTCATCATCTTGGTCGCCGGTCATGGAACCGTGGAAACACCCGGCAACAAGAACGCCTACATCCTCACCTATGACGCCGATCCGCAGGATCTGAACAGCACCGCCTTACCGATGGCCGAGTTGCAATCCTTGTTCGAAGATCAACTCAAGAAAGTCGGCCGCGTATTATTGTTCGTCGACGTCTGTAAAGCCGGCACCATTGGCTCGATCCAAAACACCAGCGTGAACTCCAACGTCCAGCAACTCGGCGACATCGATGGTGACCTCTTCGGCCTGCTGGCCAGCCGCCCGCGCGAAGTATCCTTCGAAGGTCCCGAATTCGGCGGCGGGCACGGCGCTTTCAGCTACTTCGTGATGAAGGGCATGGGCGGAGCTGCAGACAAGGATGGCAACAAAGTCGTCACGGCCAGCGAGTTGATCGACTACGTCAGCGAACAGGTCCCCGACGCGACACGAAACAAGCAGCACCCGCGCGAGTTCGGCGTCTATGACAACGCCATGCGCCTGGCGGAGGTCGACAAGCCCGGCATCAACCTGACCAGCATCCCGCTGCTTGATCCGCGCACTGGCGACGCCCTGCTGCTCGCGCAAAACAACCCACTAGCCTTGACCCCGCAAGCACAGCAGGATCTGGATCGTTTCAATCAGGCGATCGCGCAAGGCCGCCTGCTCCCCGATCAACCGAACAACGCCTTCGACGCACTGCGCCCCCTGGCGAATCAGTTTACGCCGCAGCGGTATCTGGAAACCCAGAATCAACTCCGCATCGCGCTCGAAAACGCAGCGCAGAAGGTTCTCCTCAAATATCTGCAAGGCGACCAGGCCCCGCCAGTTCGCGACGATTTCGCACTAGCCGCCCAATACATGGACGCAGCCCGCACACTCACGCGCGAATCGCTGTACCTGGAAGCTCGCGACACCTTCTTCCAGGGCCGCACCCTGCTCTTCGACAAGCGCTACGCCGACGCCGCGCCGTTGCTCGAGCAGTCGGTGCGTCTCGACCCCGGCGCCGCCTACTCCTATAACGCTCTGGGCATCGCCTACCTCGAGCAAGCTCGCTTCGACGAAGCCATCCCGGCCTTCCGCGACGCGGCCAATCGTGCTCAGCACTGGTCGTATCCGCTGCACAACCTCGCGCTGTCCTATATTGAAACCGGCGACTACCAGAACGCGATCCGCGCCTATCAGAAGGCGATCGAGCTCACCCCGGACTACAGCTACCTGCCCTACAACCTGGGTCTCGTCTATCAGCGCCTGAACCGCCGCAAGGATGCCGAAAAGTCGTATCGCCTGGCAGTGAAGATCGCGCCCGATGCAGCGGAGGCCTACAACGCGCTCGGAACCCTGAAGGCCGGCGACAATAAGACGGCCGAAGCCGAACAGTTCTACCGCGACGCCCTGAAGCGAAACGCGAGCCTGCTCCCGGCGCGCCACAATCTCGCCGTATTACTGGCAGCGCAACCGAACCGCCGCAACGAAGCGATCACACTCCTGCGCGAAAACGTCCAGCGCTCGCCGCAGTTCGTCGCCTCGCAACTGAGCCTCGCGGAAACCCTCGAAGCGTCAGGGGACCATGCAGCAGCAGCCCAGGCCTATCGCCAGGTCCTCGCCACGACGCCCAATTACACCGCAGCCCGCATCGCTTTGGCCCGAACTTTGCTCACCACCGGCGATCTGGCCGCAGCCGCCGACCAAGCCCAACAGAGTTCCGCTTTCGAACTCCTGGGTGACATCCGCGCCAAGCAATCCCTAGTCGCCGACGCACGCACCGCCTATGAATCCGCGCTAGCCCAGAAACCCGAACGCACCGACCGCAAACGCGTCGAAGCGAAGCTCAAGAGCCTGCGCTAGTCGCGCTGCTCGTTCGACGACTGGCGCGCCTTCGCCAGATCCTCGAACACCGCGCCGAACGCCGGCACGCTCGTCTTCAGCTTGTGGAAGTCCCCCCGGGGTATCAGCAACACATCCGTCGCGGTCACCGCGCGCACCGTCGCGTTCCGGCTCACATTCCCCAGCACCGCCATCTCGCCGAAGTAGTCCCCTGCCCCCAGATCCGCAAGATGATCATCCCCACGCAACACCGCGCACTGCCCCTTCTCGATGATGTAGACGTTGTCGCCCAAGTCGCCTTGGTGGAACACCGTTTCCCCCGCATCGAAGTGTTGCCGAACAATGCCGGCTTCAGAGGCAGCCTTGATCTGCACCAGATCCGGCGGAAATAGCAAAGCAACCAACCAATCGAGCCCGATGCGCACCTTTCGATTCAGCCCCGGCATCTTCATCAGGTAGATCCCGCGCCACAGCACCCACGCCAGGAAGCCTGAAACCCGCACGCCCATGATTTCGGCAATCGCAGAATAGTGACCCAGCGAAGCCAGCTTCCCCAGCCCCTCAAACGCGAACTCCCGAGCCTGCCCACCGCGAATCGCAGCCACGATATTATCGGCCACTAACTCCGCAGCTCGCGTCGCGTGCTGCGCCGTCGGAGGTACTGGATTCCCGGCCACCGTCGTCGCAGCAGCACAATCGCCCACCGTCCACACTTGCCCCTCGAAGCCCGCAAGCTCCATGCGAGTATTGGCCAGCAAGCGCCCTTTGTCCTTCTGGCACTCCAACTTCTGCAACACCGCGGGCACCGCAGCCGGAACTGTCGACGCCATCGTCTTGCACGGAATCTCTTTGCCGCTCTTCAGCACCGCTTTTTCCGACGTAGCCGCCGTCACCCGATCATTTGCCAGAATCTCGACGCCGCGTTCGCCCAGGATCTTCTCCGCGAACAGAGCCAGCTGTTGATCCATCTCCGGCAGGATGTGATCTTTCGGATGCACCAACACACACCGAGGCTTGGCGTTACGCAAGTTCCCGTAGCTCGACTTCACGCTGGTCACGAAGTCGTTCAACTCCGCGATCAACTCCACACCGGAGAACCCGCCACCGGCCACCACGAACGTCAGCAGCTTCTGCTGCTCCACCGGATCGGTCTCGACATCGGCTTCTTCCAACACCTGAATCAAGTGATTGCGCAGCGCCAGAGCATCGGCCAGCGTGCGAAACGGCTTGCCATGCTCGATCATGCCGGGCATGCCGTAGAAGTTTGTCACCCCGCCCAGAGCAATTACCAGATAGTCGTAAGGCAGCTCTAGTTGCCGAGGTCGGAACCCCGGACTCACCGTCACCACCTTGCGCGCCAAATCAATCGCTTCCACTTCGCGCATGATCAACTGCGTGCGTGGGCACAAATGCCGGATCGGAGAAACAATATCTGTGATCCCAATCGAACCCGAAATCACCTCCGGCAACATCGGCTGATACACCAGGTAGTTCTCCTGATTCACCAGTTGGATCTTCGCCTCATCCGGCCGCAGCACCTTCTCCAAACGCTGCGCCGCGTACACACCTGCGAATCCACCACCCAAAATGAGGACGCGCTTGGCAGCCATAGTTAGAGTTAGAGCTCGAACTCCCAGCCCTCTTTGGCCACGAACGTATCGGCAAATTCGCGACGCGCATCCTTTTCGATACGTCGCAGCAGTTCGTCGGAATGAGACGGGTCATGTGAGAACAGCACCAGCGACTTCACCTGAGCCTCGCGAGCCACGCGTGCCGATTCCGCCCACGTCGTGTGTCCCCAGCCCCGATGAGCCTCATACTCTTCCGGCGTGTACTGCGCATCGGACACGAATACCGTTGCCCCGCGCGCCGCCTCCTGCAGAACCGCATCTAGCCGGGCATCGCCATGCTCGCGGTCCGGCGCATACAGAAAGCGAACCCCATCACTCTCTACGCTGTACGCACAAGCACCCTGCGGATGATTCACTTCCACAGGCGTCACCGACACGGAACCAATCGTCGCCGTCCGGGAACCCAGCTCTACTAAGTCAACGCGCGCGGCCACGGATGCAAACGGCACGGGGAAATACGGAGCCGACATCTGCCCGTGCAAAGCTTCGCTCAACGCAGCGGAAAATCCGGAGGAGTAAATCGTGATGTGGGAGTTCGACCGAAACAGCGGAGTGAAAAACGGGAGCCCTTGGATGTGATCCCAGTGGAAGTGCGAAAGCAGCAGGTGGATCCGAAGAGGGCGGCCCGCGGCTCGTGCCAGCAGGTCAATGCCGGCGGGGCGAATCCCCGTGCCTGCGTCAAACAGGATCACGTCTTCGCCTGCACCCTGCAGTTCCAGGCAGGGTGTGTTTCCACCGAATTCGAGCGTTGCGGGGCCCGGTGTTGGAACCGAGCCTCGCACGCCCCAGAATCGTAGCCTCATCGCTGAAGCCGATTATCGCACTACTGCTTGCCCTTGCCTTTGCCCTTGGCCGCACCAGCGCCAGGAGCAGCCGCAGGAGCAGCATTCGGGTTCGCCTTGGCCTTGCCGCCTTCGGCTTCCGTGTAATGCTCCAAGTCGATGTTGCCTTCGTGACAGGCGAACTCCATCAACTCGTAGTTCGGATCGTCATGACGGCCCAGGTTGCCCCGAATCGTCCACGGTTGCGTGTAGATGGTCGGATCCGTGATCGTGGCTTCGTAGTCGATCTGGTTCAGATCCTTCATCGTGAACTTCTCCACCACCTTGATGTTCGGCGTCGTGAAGTTGCCTTCCATATCCAGCCACACCACACCGTTCTGATTGGTCGTCTCGACGACGAACGTGTCGCCTTCCCAGTGTCCGACGCCATCCCCCATGAACAACTTGATGTCGCCCGGAACGTGCTTGCGATTGTCGGTGGGAATCACGCGGTAGCTGTGCGCATACTCCGGCATGAACGCCACGTAACCCGGCGTGTGCAGGATCTGGTAGCCGAACTGCTGATACGCCGTGTGCGGCACGCCCGATTGGAAGCAGTGCGCTTCCGTCTCGTCGAACATGTGGTTCGCCTTGTTGTCCTTGGCCTTGGCCGCGGCAGCCGGCGTGTACGGCAGCATCCCGTCCGCAGGATCCACGATCGCGCCCTGCTTGCCCTGCACGTTGAAAATAGACTGATTCAGACGCGGGGTCCAGAAGCCGTTCATATCAGGCTTCCCGTCTTTGCCACGCTTCGGAGGACCACCCTTCGTCTCGGGAGCCTGATAATACGGACCGTCCGGACCGTACGCCCCACCCTTGGCCTTGGGAGCGCCGCCCTTCGCCGGAGGCGCCTGACCCGAACCCGGCACCGGAGCGAAGAACATCGCGACAGCGGCCGCGCACGCGGCAAATGAGCTGAGTAGAGTCTTGTTCATGGCTTAGTTCGAGCCTCCTTCAAATTCCATGTATGCGTTGCAGTCGTATTCCAACACCCGAACGTTCGGTTCCGTGCGGCGACGCAACTGAACCCGCATCGTCCACGGACGCGTGTAGGTCTTGGGATCGGTGTAGGTCGCTTCATACTGCAGAGTATCGGCACCCGTGCGGGTCCAGCGTTCCACGATGTGCGCATCCGGGCCGAAGTGGTTGCCCGACGCATCCAGCCAAGTCGCTTGATTCAACTGCGTCACGTCCACCACTAACGTATCGCCTTCCCACTTGGCGCGCGAATCGCCCATCCACAGTTCCAGGCCGTCCAGATGCTCGCCCTTCAGGAACATATTGCGCGTGCTGTGTGCGTACTCAGAAAGCAGCGCGACATTCGTCGGCGTCTGCATAATCTGGAACGGGAACGGCATGTAAACGACGCGCGACGGACCCGGCATGTAGCACTTGTGAATCGGATCGGCCGTGCGGCGATTCTTAAAATTCGCCTCTTGCTTGGCGCGCCCTTCGGCCGTGTACGGAATCTTCCCGTCCGCCGGATCGACGATTACGCCCATGCCCGCTTGGATTCCCAATGCCGGGGCGTGCGGTTCGATTCCCGCGGCGATGCTGGTGTCCTGCACCTGCCAGATCCCCTGCAAGTCCACATGACCGTCATGGGCCCGCGGAGCCTTATAAGTGTTGGCTTTCGGAGTGCCCTTGGCCGCTTGGCCAGCACTCGGCTGCGGAGCCAGAAGAATCACTGCTGCAACGGCGGCCGCCGGCAGCAGCGAAGCAACATACTTGGTTCGCATCATCATTGTCCTTTTCAAAATCAGGCCTTGCCCCACAATTTCGCGGACGCCAAACGAGCGCCTTCCGCCATCGTCTTCAACTTCATCCAACCCACAGAAGGATGCACCGGACCGAAGCCCGCAAACGTACCGAAGCCGCAATCGCTACCCGCGATCACACGCTCACGGCCCACCACTTCCGCATAGCGGCAGATGCGCTGCGCGACTAGTTCCGGATGCTCCACGAAGTTACACGTGGTTTCCACAACGCCCGGGACAAGAAGTTTGTCCTGCGGCAGCTTCATGGTCTTCCAGTATTCCCACTCATGCGCATGACGCGGATTCGCGCCTTCCAGCAGCAGCGCCATGGGCTTCGCCTTCAGCACAATCGGCATGATCTTGTGGATCGCGATGTCGTGCGTGTGAGGACCTTCATAGTTGCCCCAGCACACGTGCATGCGGACCCGATCCGCCGGCACGTTCACCAGAGCATTGTTGATCGCTTCCACTTGAATCTCTGCGTTGCGCAGGAACTGTTCTTCGGTCAGATCCTTGAAGCGCGAATGGCGACCCATCGCCAGATCTGGGCAGTCCAACTGCAGCAGCAGTCCGGCCTTCACAATCTCTTCGTACTCCGCGCGCATGCCGTTCGAAACAGCTTCCATGTACGCTTCGTGCGACGGATAATATTCGTTCGGCTGGAACACCGCCACCGTCCCCGGCGATACCGAGTTCAGGAAGCCTTCGTCCACCCCACCCCGCTCCATCGCCAGCTTCATGCGTCTGACATCGAGGCGCACCGGCTCCAGATCCTTCACCTTGATCTCGCCGCGGCACACCGGACGCTTATAAGTCGCCGAGTGGCCTTCCTTCACCAGTTTGTCGCGATAATCCGGGAAATCGTCCAGATCCTGCGGAGTCGGCCGCGCCGAATCACCCTCAAAACCCGTCAGGCGATGCCGGATATAGGTGGCGTAGCTGATCTTGCTCTGTTCGCCATCGCTCGGGATATCGACGCCGTATTCCTTCTGCAGCCGAATCACATCGTCCACGGAGCGCTGGACAACACTCTCAAACACTACCGGATCAACCGCCTCTTCACGATCCTGGGCGAAAATTAGATCCACCACATCCTGAGGCCGGGGCAAACTGCCAACGTGGGTAGTGAGGATACGGTCTGTACTCAACTTCATGCGTGGTCGGGTCTCCTGAACTTAGCGTGGTGCTCAAAGGCGGTCAATCGCCGCAACGTTCGAGGATATCACGGGCGCGGGATCGCTAACCCGACCAGTTCCGAAGGGTTCCCCCTCGTCCCCACCGCCACCGCGATGAACTGCCGTCCACCCGCCAGGTACGTCGCCGGAAGCCCCGTCTCATTACCCGGCAGTTCCATCTCGAAAATCGTGCGCCCGGTCTTCTTGTCCAACGCCCGGAACTTCGGCCCGCCGCCATTCGGACCCGACGAGAAAAGACCGGCGCCGTCGCCGGAGAATAACAGCGTCTTGGTCACCAGCAAAGGCGCTCGCTCCGGATTTCCCAGCCCACTCAGATCGATGCCCTTCAGCCGCGGATTGTCACGCACATACTGCGGCGCTTGCCCATTCGGCACCATCCAGGAGTGGTTGCCAGTGTTGAGATCGATCGCCGTAATCCGCCCCCACGGCCCCTTGATGATCGGCAGGTCGAACACGCGCGGCACGGCCACGTTCTGCCCCACATACCGCATGTCGCTGCGACCCGCGGCCGGTTCCACCATCGCGTAGGCCCACCAGTTCGTTACCGACGGCACATACAGCATCCCCGTCTCCGGATCCGCCGCCGCGCTCTGCCAGTTCGCCGCGCCCTGATTGTGCGGCACCGTCAGCGTCCCGAGCTTCCCGCCCGCACCCGGCAAAATCGGCGGGGTATACAGAGGTCCTAGCTTGAACTGTGACGCGATCCTCAACGCCTCGGCCTTGATCTCCGGCGTCAAGTCAATCAAGTCATCTTCACTCACGCCCTGCCGATCAAACGCCGCAGGCTTGGTCGGAAACGGCTGTGTCGCCGACGTCTTCTCGCCCGGCACATCCGATTGCGGCACAGGTTTTTCGACAATCGGCCAGATCGGATCACCCGTCACGCGATCGAACACATACGCGAAGCCCTGCTTGGTCACCTGCGCCACTACCTTGCGCGCGCGCCCATCCACCTTCACATCCAGCAGCAATGGAGCCGAAGCCGTGTCCCAATCCCAAATATCGTGATGAATCAGCTGATAATGCCAAATCCGCTTGCCTGTCTTCGCATCCAGGCACACGATGCTATCGGCGAACAGGTTATTCCCCGGCCGATGCCCGCCATAGTAGTCGCCGGTCGGCGTCTCGATCGGAAGATACACGTACCCCAGTTGCGGGTCCGCGCTGATCGGTGCCCACACTCCTGTGTTCCCCGTGTACTGCCAGGAATCGCTCTCCCAGGTGTCGTTGCCGAACTCGCCCAATTTCGGAATTGTGTGGAACGTCCAGATCAGCTTGCCCGTGCGCACATCGTAGCCGCGCACATACCCTGGGACATTCGTCTTCGACTTCGGCGCGCCACCCGACAGCATCGCCGCTCCGATCACCGCCACGTCGCCCACGATCATCGCCGGCGACGACGACCCGATCTCATTCACCTGCACCTTGCGATCCAGGCCATCCCACAACTCAACGATCCCGTTCTTACCAAAACCCGGCACCGGATACCCGGTCTTCGCATTCAGCGCTACGAGTTGATACCCCGGTGAAATCAGAAGAATCCGCTCATCTCCGCGGCCATCCGTCCAATACGCCAGACCGCGATTGTTGATGCGCGGCGCACGATCCCCGCGCTCGCCTTCATCCAACCGGTACGTCCACTTCGTCTCGCCCGTGGCCCCATCAATGGCCACCGCCTGCCGCCGCGAGCCCGCCGTGAAGTACACCGTCCCGCCCACCGCCAGCGGCGTCACTTGCCAGTTGCTGTCCACACGCGGCCCGAAGTTCTCCGCCTTCCACCGCCACGCCACGCGCAGCCCGCTGACGTTCGCCGCGTTGATCTGATCCAGCGAGGAATATTTGGTGCCTCCGGCATCGCCGCCATAGTGCAGCCAATCCCCATTCGACGCCCCCGTTTGGGCCCACGCACTGCAACTCAACAGCAACGCGATCGCAACAAGGCGCACATTTTTCGTCAGCATTCGGTTATCCTGTGGACTCGATTATACGCCGTCTTTTAGGACGGTGACCGGAAGCGAATGGCACAGCCGCCAGAGAAGATTGGGCCCTACGAAATCATCGCGCCACTCGGCGCGGGGGGCATGGGACAGGTCTACAGGGCTCGCGATACCCGCCTGAATCGCGAAGTCGCGCTCAAGCTTCTGCCGCCGGAATTCAGCGCCGACCCATCCCGCAAACAACGTTTCGAACAGGAAGCACAGGCCGTCGCGGCCCTGAATCATCCCGGCATCGTCAGCGTCTATGACGTCGGCGACGGCTGGATGGTCACCGAACTCGTCGAAGGCGAAAGCCTCCGCCAGACCGGCTTCACTGTCAAACAGATCATCGATATCGGCGCACAGATCGCCGACGCGCTGGCCGCGGCACATGACGCCGGCATCGCCCATCGCGACCTAAAACCGGAAAACGTCATCATTACCGCGGACGGTCGCACCAAGATCCTCGACTTCGGCCTCGCCAAAGTCCTGCGCGCCGACGTCACCACGTCCAAGCCGGAAAACGTCAGCACGATCACCAACCCCGGCTCCCCGCTCGGAACGCCCGGCTACAT
>CANIIC010000037.1 GCA_947467395.1 Bryobacterales bacterium | reverse complement strand
TCACCCGGCGCAGCTTCACCAGCGGAGTGCGCCCGATGCTGAGAGAGTTGTCTTCGAAAATCACCGTTAGATCTCCCAGTTCGGCACGTACTTCGTCTGTGCCTCTTTCCAGCGCCGCACCAGCTCGGCAAACGTCGTCGTATCGAGCAGCGCATCCATCGCCCCGTCCACTCGTTTCCAGAGATCGGCAAAGGGATCGGACGGCTCCGTGCGAGTCGTGCGCGTCTGCTCGACGAACCGCAACACCTGCCCGACGGTGAGTTGATCCGGGGGCTTCGCGAGCTTGTACCCACCCTCGGCTCCACGCCGCGACTCGACAAAACCGCCTTGCTTGAGGCTCGCCAGGATCAGTTCGAGGAACTTCTGCGGGATCTCCTGCCGCCGCGCAATATCTGCGATCTTGACGGGCTGGTCGAGCGGTTGCGTCGCCAAATCAAAGATCGCGTGCAGCGCATAGGAGCTCTTCACCGAGATGTTCATGAACTTCCCCCAGTGTAAGGAGCGATGCCTCCCTTTGTCTAGTGGGAAAGGGGGGATTGCGCTCTCTCCTCGCGTTCCAATCCTCAGCCCTCCACTTCCCCATTCCAATGCTGCACGCCCCTCACATCCGAGCCATAATATGTTTGTGCGATACGGTGCCTTCAGCCTGGTCACCCTAATCGCAGTCACCTTGGGACTGCGCGGAGCCTCCGACCCTGGAGCCGACCTCAAAGCCGCCATCGACGCGGTCAACGCCAAGAAATTTGCCGTCGCGGCTCCCCTCCTCGGCGACCTCCGTGCGCGCCTTCCGCAACTCGCCGACTACGCCGCTTGGTATCTCGCGACTACGCAAAGCGAGCTCAAGAATTACGCCGCCGTGCCGCCCGCGCTCGACGCGGTCTTTCAACAGGAGTTCCCGCGTTCGCCTCTGCGTGGCCGCGCCGCGCTGCTTGCCGCCGATGCGTACATGAAGTTGAATCAGCCGGAGGACGCCATCGCTGTCCTGCGCGATCACTACAACGAAATCACTGCGCCGCAGGCCGACCTCATCCTCGCCGACGCCTATCTCGCCACCAACGACAAGCTCAACGCCGCCGTCTACTATCAGCGCGTCTACTTCGGCTACCCGCAATCGCCCGCCGGCCCCAGAGCACTCGCCGCGCTCGACAAACTGAAGCTCGACATGGGCGACGACTATCCGCCCGCGATGCCGCACTCTATGCTCAACCGGGCAGTGAAGCTGCTCGAAGGCGGCAAGACCGATGCTGCTCGCAAAGAGTTTGAAGCGCTCATCCCGCAACTCGGTGGAGCCGAACGGGACCTCGCTCGCGTGCGCATCGGCGTCGCCCTCTACAACGCGAATCAGAACGCGGCGGCTTACGACTATCTCTCGAAGCTCGAAATCGATGCGCCCGAACCTGATGCCGAGCGTCTGCACTATCTCACGCTCACGGCGCGCCGCCTGAACAAGTTCGAGGAGATGGACGAACTTGCCGAACGCGTGGCGGACTTGTATCCGAAGTCGTCCTGGACCGTCGATGCGCTGATCGCCGCCGGCAATCGTCACCTCACGGATAATGACGTCGAAAAGTACGAGCCGCTCTATCAGGCCTGCTACGAAAAGAATCCCAGCGATCCCGATTCCGCCCTGTGTCACTGGAAGGTGACGTGGGTCCACTACATGCGCCGCGATGCGGATGCGGCCAACATGTTGAAGGATCATCTGCGCACCTATCCTGCGTCGGATCAGGCTTCGTCAGCGCTTTACTTTCTGGGCCGCCTGGCACAACAATCCGGCGACACGCGCGCGGCGCGCACGTATCTGACGGAAGCGGCAACTGAATATCCGAACGTCTTTTATGCGACTCTTTCTCGCGAGCGCCTAAAAGCTCTGGGCAACGTGCAGCCGTCGGAGCCCACGGCACAGTTTCTGAAGACCATTACCTTCCCGCAGCGTTCGCACGTCGAAGACTTCAACGCGACGCCGCTGGTGAAAGCGCGCATGACGCGCGCCACGCTGCTGGCGAAGGCCGGCTTGAAGGATCTGGCTGAATCCGAATTGCGCTTCGGCGCCGACGCCGGCGAACAGCCTCCCGTGCTCGCGATGGAACTGGCGAAGTTGCTCAGCGAAGGCGACCCGGCGAAAGCGATGCGCTACATCAAACGCTACGCGCGCGGCTACCTGTTGATGCCGATTGCTTCGGCTCCCGCTTCCTTCTGGAAGCTCGCGTTCCCCTTGCCGTATCGCAGTGGCCTGGAGCGCTTCACCGAACAGAACTCGGTTGACATGTACCTGATGGCCGCGTTGATCCGCCAGGAGTCGGAGTTCGATGCCCAGGCCGTCTCGGTGACGAATGCGCGCGGGCTTTCGCAGATTGAGCCGTCCACCGCGCGCGATCTCGCCAAGCGGCTGCGCCTCACCTACGCGCTGCCGAAGCTCTTTCAGCCCGACTACAACATGCAGCTCGGGACGTTTTACTTCAGTTGGCTCACCAAGCAGTTGAACGGCAACACCGAAGCCGCGCTCGCGTCCTACAACGCCGGCATGACGCGCGCGAAGACGTGGCTCAAGTGGGGCGAGTTCCGCGAGCCTGCCGAGTTCATCGAAACCGTGCCGATCACGCAGACCCGCGACTACATCCAGTCCGTACTGCGCAACGCGGCCGCCTATCGCGAAATCTATGAGGGCCCGGCCCGCAAAGCCGCGGCGGAATAACACATGGCATCAGCCTCCACCGATCTCCTGCACCGCGAACGCTTTTGCGCCAAACGCACACATTTAATTACAGAGAGCGTGATTCGCGAAATGTCGCGGCTCGCGACGAAGCACAACGCCGTCAATCTGGCGCAAGGCTTCCCCGATTTCGCCGCGCCGCAGATCATCAAGGAAGCCGCACAAAAGGCGATCGCCGACGACATCAATCAGTACGCGATCACCTGGGGAGCGAAGCCCTTCCGCGATGCCATCGCCGCCAAGTATCGCCGGCACTACAATCTCGACTTCGACCCCGAACGCGAAATCACTGTCTGCTGCGGCTCCACCGAAGGCATGATCGCTTCGCTGCTCGCCATCACGAACCCCGGCGACGAAGTCATCATCTTCGAACCCTTCTACGAAAACTTCGGCCCCGATACGATGCTGTGCCAGGCCGAACGCAAGTTCGTCACGCTGCATGCTCCGGACTGGAAGTTCGACAAAGCTGAACTGCGCAAGGCGTTTTCACCGAAGACCAAGGCGATCATTATCAACTCGCCCGGCAATCCCACGGGTCATGTTCTCGATCGAGAGCAACTCGAATACATCGCGGAACTGTGCCAGGAATTCGACGCCATCGCCATCACCGATGAGATCTACGAACACATTCTGTACGATGGCGCGAAGCACATCCCGATGATGTCCATTCCCGGGATGCGCGATCGCACGCTGTTGATCAACAGTATGAGCAAGACCTACGCGGTCACTGGCTGGCGCGTCGGTTGGGTGCTGGGCGCTCCGGATCTTACGCAGTCCGTGCGCAAGGTGCATGACTTCCTCACCGTCGGCGCAGCCGCTCCGCTGCAGGCTGCAGGTGTCACGGCATTGGGCTTGCCGGACGACTACTACACCGAGGTCGCCGACCATTATCGCGATCGCCGCGATCGCATGGCGAGCATGTTGACCAAGGCCGGCTTCCGTTGCTCGATTCCGAAGGGCGCGTACTACATCATGGCCGACATCTCCGGCTTCAACCGAGGTGATGACGTGACCTTCGTGAAGGATCTGGTCGAGCGCGTGGGGATCGCTGCAGTGCCTGGATCGAGCTTTTTCTCAAATCCGGAGCTCGGTAAGGATTGGGTGCGCTTCTGCTTCCCGAAAAAGAACGAAACCCTCGACGAAGCCGAGCGCCGCTTGGCGAAGCTGTAGCTACTTCTTCACGAACAACGTGCCCACCGGGTGTGTTGCACCCAAATCGAGTTGCAGGCGTCCGTCTTCGAGCGTTGCGCCCGTGCCTTGCAGTCCGTTCGCGTCCACGTTGGTCAGCTTCCAGCGCGGCATCGTGCCGGTCGGCTGCATCGTGAACGCAGAGCTGAAGGTGCGGAAATCGGCATCCGGGGCGAACGCGATCCCGCGTCCCTTCACCGTGCCTTCGGCTTTGGCCGAGTCGAGTAACGGAGCGCCAGTGCCCTCGGCGTCCACTGTTCCCGTGATGTCCAGCACGCCGCCGTGATAAGCGACGTTGTTCACCGACCCATCCAAGTGATACCTGGCGACCGGCGTGGTGAGATCGAGATCCATCGAGCCGGCGAGCACGCCGGATTCAAGCTGCGCGGCGATGTTCGTGAACTTCACCGAAGTGCCGTCCCACGTCATGCGGGCTTTGAGGTTCTGCGCTTTCCAGTCCCCAGCGATCGCGTTGTTGATCGTGATGGTGCCTTCCGCTTTGCGCTCTTTGAGCCATGCAGGAGCCGGAGGCGCGGACTTCAAGCGTAACGTGCGAGCAATAAATCCGGGGCCTTCACGAGCCAGAGTTGGAGTGAGGATGCGTTCCATTTCATTGGCATCGGCCTCTTCCATCTCAATGCTGAACTTCGCGGGCTGCGCGCCTTTCTTTTCAAAGGACGCCGAGAACGGAGTCTCCGCGATGCGCCCCGCGATCTTGCTGATCGCGATGCTGTTGCCGGTGAGGCTGACGGCGGCAGTGCGTACATCGATCGGATCGGAGAGGCCGTCGAGCTTGAGTTTGCCGGCCTTCAGTTCCGCGGCAGCGGTCCAGTGTTCGTCCTGATAGCGGGCCCAGCCTTTCCAAGTGCCTTGCGTGCTCTCGCCTAGCACCGGGATCGACGGGAGGCCGAAGGACTGCATCGCGTTCACATTCAGCGCGACGGAACTAACGCGCAGGTTGAGCGCGTGCGGCGATGCCAGCGATACGCTGCCTTCCAGTTGCGCCGTCTGCGTCTCGCCGACAGTGATCTTTGCGGGCGCCAGATGCACCGCGCCTTCGCGGAATTCGAGCGATGCCTCGGTGGCTTGCAGGGGTTCATTCTCCGGCAATTTCATGGAGGCGTTCGTCAACATTAACTGACCCTTCAGGCCGGTGGGCTCGTCATATTGCGCGGAGCCGGAGACGGAGCCATCAATCGCGAGGTTCTCGGGCAGCGTGGCACCCATGTGGCGCGCGATGCCGAACAACGTTGCGAGCGGCATCATCTGAAAGTTGGCCGTAGCGTTCCACTGCGGTTGACGTAAGTAGTTCTCGACGTGGAAGCTGGCGCCGAACGGGGAATCCGTCGCGGTGCTCTGCCAGTCAATCTTTTCGTTAGGCAGGTCGAGCGTCGCTTTATAAGGTAGCTTCCAAGCCTGACCGGATTCGGGCAAAAGATCCCAGCGATGCACGTCGCCGAGCTCCAGATTGCCGGTCATTTCGAGCTTGGAGGGTTCGCCGGTGAGATGGCCGTTGAGCGCGAGGATGCCGTGGACGCCGTAGCCTTGCGGGTCCACCAGTCGTAGCGATTCTTCGAGCGAACTACGCTGTAACTCCACTTGCAGATCCAACTTGTTCGCGGCTGAATAGGAGCCGCGTATGAAGAAGCGGCCGAAGTCCTGCGCCGTATGATCGGTGCGAGAAGGTTCGCCGCTGAAGCGCACATCCATCGAGCCATCGCCCCGCGGAGAAATGTCGAGATCGGCATCTTTAAAGAAGAAGACGGCTTTGGTGTCGCCGAACTTGAAGTCGACGCGACCGCCGCGCATACGGAACGCGGGGATCGAACCATCCTGTGACTTCAGGCTGTTCAGTAGGTATTGAAAGTTCCACTGGCCTTCGGCGGTCTTCACCAGGTTGATGTTGGCTTCGTCGAGGTTGATGCCGGAGAGTTCCAGCTTGCCTGTCAGTAGGCTCAGGATGCGCAGGCTCGCGCCCATTTCGGCCATGTAGGCGAAAGGCTCGATGCCGGCGCGTTGATCTTCATGGATGGTGACGTTTTCAAGCGCGAAACCGGGGCCTGGCACTGGGCCGTTGGGGAAGAAGCTGAAGCGCACGTCGCCGACATTCACCGGGCGATTGAGGCTGGCCGCGAGCGCGGCTTCAACGCGGCTGCGAAGGAAGAACGCAGGGATGTAGGGAGCCAGTGCGATCAGTGCGACCAGTACGGGCACCACAATCTTCAAAGCGCGTTTCATGCTCGGGATTCCTCTAACAAGCGGCGGTATGCCTCCGGTGTATCAATGTCGGCGAAGATGCCTGAGTCGGTGACATCCACATACTGCGTGCGGGGCACGTAGCGATGGACGATGGCTCGGGCTTCGTCGGTGGGTTGTAGTGCCAGAAGTTCTTCCGCAATGGCTCGGGTGGCGAAGACGGGATGTCCGCGCTTGTCGCCTTTGCGCGGGATGACAAACATGGTTTCGGGATCTCGCGCGGCGAAAGTGCGCTCCAGTTCGGCGACGGTTGCTTCGGCAACGGCCGGGCAATCGACGGGGATGAATGCGAAGCCGGTGACCTGCGGTGGCAGTTCGATCAACGCGGTTTGGAGTGAACTGAGCTGGCCGCGATCAGGATCGGGGTTCACGGCAACCCGAGCGCGATTGGGAACGTGCGGACGCAGATGCTCGTGATGATGGCCGAGGACGACGGTGACGTGATCGCAGGTTGAGCCGAGCACGCGGGTGAGGCGGGCCAGGAACGTTTCACCGTGGAAGTCGAGGAGGGCTTTGGGGGTGCCCATGCGCTGCGATGCTCCTGCAGCGAGGATAATGCCAAACGTCACTTCAAGAGCGCTTTCAGACGGTCGTGCGCGAAAACGGATTTGGAGAGTTGCTTCCAGTCAGCAGCAGGTGCCCGGCGGACGGCGATCATCTCGGCGACGACGGAGATCGCGATCTCTTCGGGCGTTTCGGCGCCGATCTCGAGGCCCATGGGCGCGGCAACCTTGTCGAACGCTTCGCGCGGGATGCCTTCTTTTTCGAGTTCCTTCACGACGCTGATCGTCTTGCGCTTGCTGCCGATCATGGCGATGTATTTCGCGGGGGTGGTGACGGCCCAGCGCAGAACGCGCATGTCATCGCGATGGCCGCGGGTGACGATGATGATATAGCTGGACGAATTGATCGGGAGCTTGGAGAAGACGTCTTCGTATTCTTCGGCGTAGGTGTTGGCGGCTTCGGGGAAGCGTTCTGCGTTGGCGAAGGCTTCGCGATTATCGATGATCGAGGTGGTGAAGCCGGCGAGCGTTGCGATGCGCGAGATGCCCTTCGAAACGTGGCCGCCACCGAAGATGTAAGCCTGGGGTTGAGGAATGATGGGTTCCACGAAAATGTTTAGCTGCCCCCCGCAGATGAGGCCTTCGTCATAGGCCGCTTCCTGGCTCAAGCTGAAGTTCAGGTGCTTGGGCTTTTCGTTGTCGATGACTTCGCGCGCGGCGGTCCAGACTTCGGCTTCGACGCAGCCTCCGCCGACGGTACCCATCATGGAACCATCTTCGCGGACCAGCATTTTCGCGCTTTCGTAGCTGGGGATGGAGCCGTTGACCTGCACGATGGTGGCGATGGCGCACTTCTGGCCGAGAGCGCGCAGGCGGACGATTTCGTCGTAGAGGTCCATCGACAAGATTATATCGTGGGAACGGTGGTTTCCTGGTGGTCGCCGTCGTTTCCGGCGAGCCGGCGGGCCGTAAGACCTGGGACGCACGGGTCCTTAGTTCCTCAGGTGAAATGCGGGGGGGCTACTAGGGATGAGTGCTGATTCCCTGAAATGAGGTCCACGGTTAGGGTGAATACATGAGGGACTCTATGGTTCGCATTGGCCAGTGGCCAGGGCTGTTGTGGCGAAATCGCCGAGGGCAGGATCTGATTGAGTATGCCTTGATGGCGGGCTTGGTCGCGATGTCTGCGGGCGCCAGCCTCCCGAGTGTTGCCAACGGAATTGGAAGCTTGACCTGCAGAGTCGGATCTGTCCTGTTGAACGCCGGAGGAGATGCGGCTGGTCCGCCTGCCGCGGCTCCAGTCGATCCGCCTAGGTGAAGTCACAGGTTCTCGTTTCAGGGCGTTCGGCAAGAGTTCGGGCTTTGATGAGAAGGAAACGGCGGCGTGGGAGACGCCGCCGTCGTGAGGCGATGAGTTAACGCAGGTCGAAACGGTCCAGGGTCATGACTTTGGCCCAAGCTTTCGCGAAGTCCTGCACGAACCTGTCTTTCCCGTCGGCCGCAGCGTAGGTCTCGGCGACGGCGCGAAGTTCGGCGCTGGATCCGAACATCAGATCCACCGGGGTCGCGGTCCACTTAAGCGTGCCGGTTTTCCGATCCCGTCCCTCATAAATCCCCGGGGAAGTGTTGGACTTCGTCCAGTTGGTGGACATGTCGAGCAGGTTAACGAAGAAGTCATTGCTCAGCGTTCCCGGCCGCGTGGTGAAGACGCCGTGCGCCACCTGGCCGGTATTGGCGTTCAGTGATCGCAGACCTCCCACCAGTGCCGTCATTTCCGGGACCGTCAGGGTGAGCAACTGCGCCCTGTCGACCAGCAGCTGCGCCGGTGAAGTGGTCTGATCCTTACGGAAGTAGTTCCGGAAACCATCGGCAGCCGGTTCCAGGACAGCGAACGAAGCGACGTCGGTTTGGGCCTGGGACGCGTCGGCGCGCCCCGGAGAAAACGAGACCGCGAGGGTGGAGCCAGCGGCCTTGGCCGCCTGTTCGATAGCGGCGTTGCCACCCAGAACGATCAGGTCAGCCAGCGATACCTTCTTCTTGCCGCCCGGTTGTGTCCGATTGAAGTCGCTCTGGATGGTCTCCAGGCGCTGCATGACCTTGGTCAGCTCAGCCGGATTGTTGACTTCCCAATCTTTCTGCGGGGCAAGACGAACGCGCGCACCGTTCGCCCCACCGCGCATGTCGGTGCCGCGGAACGTGACTGCTGACGCCCAAGCCGTGCGAACTAATTCGGGTACGGTCAAGCCCGACGCGAGGATCTTTGCTTTCAGTGCAGCAACGTCCTTCGCGTTGATCAGGGCATGATCGACTTTGGGCAGCGGATCCTGCCAGATCAGGTCCTCGCGAGGAACTTCATTTCCGAGGTAGCGGGAGCGGGGGCCCATGTCGCGGTGGGTTAGTTTGAACCAGGCCTTTGAGAAGGCGAGGCTGAACTCCGCCGGGTTCTCCCGGAAGCGCATGGCGATGGCCCGGTAACTGGGGTCCATTTTCAGTGCGAGGTCTGTGGTGAACATAATGGGCGCGTGGCGCTTGGTCGGGTCGGCGGCATCGGGAACGAGATTAGACGCTTGGCCGTTGGCCGGGATCCACTGCGTTGCGCCGGCGGGACTCTTGGTCTGCACCCAGTCGAAGGCGAACAGGTTGTCGAGGTACTCGGTGGTCCACTTGACGGGATTCGACGTCCAGGAACCTTCCAAGCCGCTGGTGATGGTGGCTGCGCCGTTGCCGGAGCCGCACTTGTTATCCCAACCCAGGCCTTGGCGTTCGATCCTGTTGGCCGCGGGTTCGGGGCCGATGCAATTGGCGGGTGGGGCGGCGCCATGCGCCTTGCCGAAGGTGTGACCGCCGGCGATGAGCGCCAGCGTCTCCTCATCGTTCATGGCCATGCGGCCAAAAGTTTCGCGGATGTCGCGAGCGGCGGCCAGCGGGTCGGGGTTGCCATTGGGGCCTTCGGGATTTACGTAGATCAGGCCCATCTGAACGGCGGCCAGCGGCTGTTCCAATTTGCGATCGCCGCTATACCGCTGATCGTCCATAAACTTTTTCTCAGGTCCCCAGTTGACCAGTTCGGGCTCCCAGTCATCGGTGCGTCCTCCAGCAAAGCCAAAGGTCTTAAAGCCCATGGATTCCAGGGAGACATTCCCGGCGAGGACCATCAGATCGGCCCAGGAGAGTTTCTGACCATATTTCTGCTTGATGGGCCAGAGCAGGCGGCGCGCTTTGTCGAGGTTGGCGTTATCCGGCCAGCTATTGAGAGGCTCGAAGCGCTGCTGACCGCCGCCCGCGCCACCGCGCCCGTCACTCACGCGATACGTGCCGGCGCTGTGCCAGGCCATGCGGATGAAGAACGGTCCGTAGTTGCCGTAGTCGGCGGGCCACCAATCCTGGGAGGTGGTGAGAACTTGCGCGATGTCCTTCTTAACGGCGCTCAGGTCCAGAGTTGCGAAGGCCTTAGCGTAGTCGAACTTTGGACCCAACGGGTTCGATTCGGCGGCGTTCTGCCGGAGTGGCGAAAGGTCGATCCGGTCAGGCCACCAAAATTGGTTTGGTGTTGGCTGGCCCTGAACCATGGTTGCCAGCGCAAAGGCGGCGAAAGCGCCCAGCTTCAGTTTTGTGCTCATAAACTCCTTGATGATCCAAACAGTGAATCTGCTTCAATTTCAAACGGTCAAATGTTCCGAGTGCGGGGCGCTTCCATTAGAAAGGGGAGTATTTGCCCGTCCGTGGTGCCTCCATGCCAAGAATAGGGTTTGGCTTGACATCGGTCAATCCGATTGTGACGATGACTGTTATCGGAGATTCCTATGGAAGAGCGTGGTTGGAAGTTCGACCTGAGGCAGTTGGAATGTTTCTGCGCGGTGGCGCGGCTGAGGAGCTTTACGAAAGCTGCTGAAGAAGTGGGTGTCGCTCAGTCGTCCTTGTCGGAACAGATTGCCAAGTTGGAGCAAGGGTTGGGATCTGTGCTATTCGAACGGCTTGCCCGGCGGCTTGAGCTCACGCCTACGGGCGAAGCGCTGCTGCCGAGGGCGCAGGCCATGTTGCAGGACGCTGCCGCGTTACCCCACTACCTGGAAACGGTCCGAACGGATTCGCGCGGAGAGCTGCGGGTTGGGGCGATTCCCACGATTCTGCCTTATTTCCTGGCGTCTCGGTTGAGCAATTTTGTGAAGAAGTTTCCCGAGATCGACCTGCACCTGCGGGAAGCGACCACCGGGGAGCTGATCCGGCAGATTGAAGATGGAGCGATTGACATCGCCATCTTGAGTCTCCCGGTGGAGGGGAACAACCTGGTGATGCGCGAACTCTTTCGCGAGCCGATTCATCTGGCGGTGCCGAACACACACATTCTGGCCGATGCGGAAAAAGTGCTGCTGCGCAGGGTTTCCGACGAGCGGCTGCTGATTCTGAAAGACGGCCACTGCCTGCGGGACGAGACGCTGACCATTTGCGACCGAGCTCGCGCCCGGTTCGCTGCGCAATTCGAAGCAGACCAGTTTGCGAGTATCTTCGAACTGATCCGTGCTGGGTTCGGGGTGAGTCTTGTTCCCGAGATGGCGCGACGAGCCGCCGCCGGCTGCCGCTTGATCCCTATTGAACCAAAGGCGACGCGACGGATCGGTTACGTCCGGTTGGAGCGCCGCTACGTATCTCGAGTGATGGAGTCGTTCACGGGTTGGTTGCTGGACGTGTCCAAGGATGTTCGTGGTGCGGACACAATAAGGCCGTGAGCGTTGGGGCGGCCGGGGCCTTCCGGTTATCGCGGTGCGTGTCCGGCCGCCGATGATTCAGGGGATTCTGGGGCAGATCAGGTAGGCTTGTGTTCCAGCCCGGCGCTCTGCTCCCTTTCGAAAACACCCTTCTGAAGATGGGCTTACGTGCCCATATTGCTGAGACCGATCTCAAACGGTCTCCCGTCGATGTCATAGCCTTGCTTGACACCGCGAGGCGTTGACGGCCTCCGGGAGTTCAGCTCACTGTATTGCAACGCTTCCTGGCCAGGAAGAAACTTCTGAGGGCAGGGTAGGGCTCGTTTCGGCGGATGGGAGCTGACGGAGGTGGGATGTTGTTGAAGGGACGGGCGAAAGAGTGGCTGGAGCGGCCGGGAACGCCGGTGAACCATTTTGCAACTTCACCGGGTTGCCAGCGTCACACCGAAGGGTGTTGCCCCGGAGCCAACATTCACCATGACCGAGACCGCATCTGAAACGGGCACCTGCATGGGGATACGTGCGTTTACCTGGAACACGCCCCCCGCCGTATCCTTCACGCCGCCCGCATACACCAGTTCCGCTGGAAGCCCATTTAGGTAGACCGCAACGGGCAGTGCCGGTTTGGTAGGATTCAGGTCACCCAGTTTTCCGTCCACACCGGTTGGAGTCGTCAGCCCGTCACCGGTCAGGTACATGGCGATAATGGTGCCGCGCGAAGCCGGATTCGACGAGGCGTTGATTGTGCCGTCCTGGTTGAAGATTACGCCTTGCCCAGTCCCGCTAAAATTGCGCGAGAAAAGCGCCGGCTGAGCGCCTGCCACAGCCACACGCACTGGGTCGCTAGTTTGCCCGTTGTAGGAAACCTGAATATCGACACACTGCTTCTGCCCCGCCGCATAGGGAACGAACCCGCTGATTTGTCCGGCGAGGCTGTAGTACATCGGCGCCGCGACGCCGTCCACCAGAACCCTGGTGCCGGCGATGGTCGTATCGAGTAGCCCGCCGGTCAATAACCGATAGGTTGCCAAGGTCGGGGGGCCTAAATTCGAGCCGAAGATTGTCAATAATTCACCTGGAGCGATGGCCCCTTTCCGGAAACTTGCCGCATTGAGGATGCCGTTGGGCGCGATTCGCGGTGTCGACCCCTCAGGTGCTGGAGCAGTGGGGTTCTTTGCGCGGGGATGCGCTTCAAAGAAACTCCAGACCACTTCGCTGGCGGATAAGTCGTAACTCGGCACATCGCCGGTGAGCACTACCGGCATCCGTCCTCCGGCCCAGGCGTGCTTGCCATCGACAATGCTGTAGAGAGAGACATCGGCGTCGTTGCCGCATCCCGAGTAGGTATCGATCATCACATTGCCCGAGCGCTTCGATGCGGGTGTTGTCAAACAGCGGTTGTTGGTCGTCCAGAACGCAACCGCGTCGGCCACGGACTTGTCGGTTCGGTTTGAGATTTGTGATTCCGTCCCAATTCCACCCAGATACGGGATGTTTTGATCCAAGGTGCCGTGCATGATGAGGATTGGCACGGGGCGGGCAGGCGGCGGGATTGTATAGGAGACGCCTCCCGTGATCCCCCCGATGGAACCCGAAACTGGGGCGACGGCGGCAAAAATGTCGGAGAGTTCGGCGCCGAGCCGATGCGACAACATCGCGCCATTGGAAAAGCCCGTGGCGTAGATCCGGTCCGGATCTATTGGATACCGGCTTTTCAGGTCCGCGACCAGGGCTCTTACAAATCTGA
Organism: Bryobacterales bacterium; assembly: GCA_947467395.1. Taxonomy (GTDB): domain Bacteria; phylum Acidobacteriota; class Terriglobia; order Bryobacterales; family Bryobacteraceae; genus Palsa-187. The sequence goes on along the minus strand of CANIIC010000037.1, from coordinate 14,189 downwards.
CGTCATCCACTTTATTGTCGTAGGCGTACCCACAGCAGTAGCCTGAATTCCAGGTGAGGACGCCGAGTGCTGGGATTGCTGAGGCACCGTCGGGATAGACGGTAAAGAAACCTTCGCGGTCCGCGATCGGATCCAGTTGGTAGCTGGATTGTGCCTGGGTTCCATTGCCTCCGCCCCCGTGGAAGAACATCACGAGCGAGGTCAGCCGCTGGCACCGCGCGGCTGGTGGCACGTGGATTGTGTAGGTTCGAACCCGGCCGCCAAACTGGATCGAGCCGCGATAGTCCCCGGGGACCAGGCTTTGTGCCCAAGAAGGCCAAACCAAGGCAAGCAAAAGCAACACAATTCGAAGCGGCGTCATTTGGTGATTCGAACACGGGCGGTGCTGCAAAGTTGCGATGAGCCGGCGGACTGTTGGCTAACCTCGCTTGGACGTTCGTCCCAATTCACGGTGTGGAGGTGGCTGCTAGCTACTCCGGCTTCGGAGCAGTGTCGCGGACTTGGATGAGCCACTTGCCGTTGACGCGGACGAGTTGGTTGCGTTCCCAGCCGACGGCGGCGATGCGACCGGGGGCTCGGGGGGCGTCGCCTGCGAACGTCGTCGTCCAGTAGGCGCGGAGGATCGCGTGGTCTTTGTCCACGAACTCCAGGTATTCGTTCATGGAGGTGTGGAACATCGCCGGGTCGGGCTTGCCGTTCTTAGCTTCGTTGGCGATGCGGGTTTTGCGGAGGTCGTCTACCAGCTTGTAGAGCGCGTCGCGGCCTTTGGTGGCGTTGGGGCCGGTGCCGAACTGGCCGTCGGGAGTGAACGTCGAGACGTAGGCGTCGGGGTTCTGGGTGTCGAGGGCGCGGGCGTAGGTCCACATCAACTTTTCGATGGCGGCGCGGTCCTTGTATTCGCGTTCGAAGGCGCTTTCGGCGAAGGCGGGCAACGCGGACAGGGCCAGCGTCAGGATCAGGGTCAGCCAGAAGGGTCGGGTCATCGTTCGCTCCACCGCAGATTTCAGCAGAAGCGTGGATCGGGTGCAAGGAGGGGCGTGTTGCAGTAGCATAGGCGAGTGATGCTGAACCGTCGATTCTTGCTTCCTTTGCTGCTCTTTGCGGCCTCGTTGTCTCCACTGGCTGCGCAATGTGCCGATTACACGAAAGACCCTGCGGGGTGCCAGCCTTCCACGTTCGATACGCCGATGGATAAGATGCCCACGGTGCGCGTGAATGCGAAGGGCGAGGTCGATCCGACGGCGTCTGAGGCGGATGCCCGTAAGGGGGCAGCGTTGCTCGAAGAGACGCTGCACTTGTTTCGGAACATGCGGCACATCCACTGGGTGGTGACGGTGCCTTCGGTGAAGAACGTGACGACGGGCGTGTGGTCGGGCGGGGATATGGATGGCGCCGGCGACGGGCGCGGGCTGGGGATCGCGGGGAACTGTATCTTCGTTGGCCACCAGAACGGAGCGGGGTTCAAGCACGCGATCAACATTTTCAAGATACAGGCGGACCCGGAGCACGATGCTCCCGTGCAGGTGGGTGAGATCCCGGCGATGTTCCTGGGCAATGAGGGCTTTGACGATCGCGAGTTGCGGTCGCTGGTGTATAAGAACGCTCAGGGCCAGGATCGCTACATTCTGGTGCGCAACGCGGGCACGAATACGATCGGGCGGATGGAGACCTACACGATTGATCCGCAGACGTGCCTGCCGACGCACAAGAGCGATGAGATCGACTTCGGTGGGCAGTCGCATGAGTTCTTTATGTGGCAGGATCCGAAGAATCAGAAGCGCGTGCTGGTGTACATGACAAATTGGACGTCGGGGTTGCCGGATCCGGACCGGCCTGGGATGAAGACCTCGGATCTGACGATTCTGGCGGTGACTGATGAAGTGACCGGCGAACCGTTGCAGAAGCCGGTGACGCTGGCGGGGTTCGATTTGCAGGAGGTCGGCGGGCCGCCGGTGAATGAGAAGGCCGATGCGACGGGGCTGTTTTCCGATGGCCGGTTTATCGACTACAGCGACAATAAGAACCTGCTGGGCCGCGCGGGAAACTTCCAGAACAACGAGCAGAACCGGTTGCATTCGCTCTCGGTGCTGGACGATGGCGAGCGCGCGTATGTCGCGGGGACGACGGCGGGCTTCTATGTGCTGGATACGGAGGCAATCGCGACGCATACGAATGCTCAGTTGGCGGCGGGGCAGGCTGGATGTAATGGTCGGTCGACGGTGGTTTCTCCGAATGGCGTGATCGATGCGGCGAAGTTGCCGGCGCTGGCGAACGATTGCATCCACATGGTGATCAATAACGATCCGGGCTTGAAGGCGTTTCTGGCGTCGAATGCTTCGGCGCAAGCGAAGGCCGAACGGTATCTGGTGTTGCTGACGCGGTCGCGGTTCGATGTGTATCCTCCGATCAACGCGACGCCGACGGGGACGCATAGCGCGATCTTTGTGCCGAATCGTCCGGCGATGGTGAAGGGGAACACGAAGGGTCGTCCGGCGTATGTGTGGCTGAGCGATGAGAACGGAGGGTGCCCGCTGAACTACGCACGCATTATGAGTGTCGAGTCTGAGATCACGCCCATTATGATTGGCGCGTTTGCGATTCCGGACAACACGCTGGAAGAGTGCCTGACGCAATCGATCCTCGAACCGAACGGGCAGCGGCGGCAGCAGGTGGCGCAGCAGAATCACAATCCGACGGTGTTCAAGAATCTGGTGTTCAACACCTGGTACGGGCACGGGCTGCGCGTGATCGATATTTCGCTGCCGATGAATCCGCGCGAGGTGGGCTACGCTCTGCCAGCTCCGCAGGGAATTGCGCGCACGTATCCGGTGTTCAAGGATGGACTGATCTACTGGGTGGATAACAACACGGGGCTGCACGTCGCGAAGTACACGGGGCCGCGGGCAGATGAGTTGCCGGGTGTGGGGACGGGGACGTATGAGGGCAATGCTACAAGCCCGCATCGGTAGATTGCGTCCGGCTGTTGCCGCGATTGTGCTGGCGATTGTGGCGGTGTGTTCGTCGCCGGGGTATTTTCAGCCGGCGCAAGAAGAGACGGCGTGGGTATGTCCGATGCATCCGGACTACACACAAGACCTGACCGGCGTGTGTCCGAAGTGTGGCATGGCGCTGGTGAAGGCGGCTCCGTTCGATGTACGCGACTACGGGTTGGAGTTTACGACGTCGCCGGCGGTGGTGCGTGCGGGGCAGCCCGTGCGGATGCGGTTCAAGATTCTGCATCCGGGGACGGGTGTGCCGGTGCAGAAGTTTGAAACGGTGCATGAGAAGCAGTACCACTTGTTCCTGATCAGCCAGGACATGACGTTTTTCGAACACATTCATCCCGAGCAGCAGGCGGACGGGTCCTGGACGATTGAGGCGATGCTGCCGAAGCCGGGCTACTACAAGGTTCTTTCAGATTTCATGCCTTCGGGTGGGTCTTCGCAATTCATTGCGAGGCCGTTGGTGACGGCTGGTTATGCGGGCGATCTGGAGGGCGATAGCGCTCGGCTGGTGCCGGACAAGGTGTTGACGAAGACGGTGGAAGATCTGACCGCGACTCTGGCCTACGATCCGGGGCCATGCCTGGTGGGGTTGTACTGCCATTTGAATTTTCAGCTGACCGATGCGAAGACGAAGCTGCCGGTGACGGATTTGCAGACGTACCTGGGGGCGTTCGGGCACACGCTGATCATGAGTGAAGACATGGTGGATTACGTTCACTCGCATCCGCTGGACATTCTGGCGCGGCCGGATGATGACGGTGGTCCGCCGCAGTTTTTGATTCCGCCCGGTGCGGATCTGGAAGCATTGCGGGGCGGGCCGAATGTGACGTTTGAGGGGCTGATGCCGAAGCCCGGGCGCTATCGGGCATGGACGCAGTTTCGCCGGCATGACAAGCTGTACACGTTCGCGTTCACGTTTGAGGCTCTGCCGCAATGAAGAAGTTGTGGTGGTTGCTCCTGCTTGCAGTCCCGCTGTTGTCGCATGAGACGCTGACGACGACGGTGCTGTTCGATCGCGAGATCGTACGCATTCTGGATAAACACTGTGTGATGTGCCACGCGGAGGGCGGGCCGTCGTTTCCGCTGGAGACGTTCGATCAGACGTGGTTGAAGAAGCGTCAGATTCATGCGCAGACGATTGCGCGGCATATGCCGCCATGGCCGGCGGTGCCGGGGTATGGGCAGTTCGCCAATGATAACAGTCTGACGTTGCGCGAATCGCAGTTCGTGATTTCGTGGGTGGAAGGGCTGGGGCCACGGAATTCGGGGACGGTGTTCTTGAATGTGACGGGCGCGGATGCGGCTCGGCCGGCGGAGGTGCGGGCGCGTCCGGATTTCGAGCATCGGAAGTTGGGGCAGCCGTCGGAGATCCAGAAAGTTCCGGCGACGTTTGTGATCGACCTGGGACTGAAGAGTGCGCGCCGATTGCGCGGCTGGGAGTTTCTACCCGCGGATCGCAAGAACCTGCAGGCGGCGTCGTTCCAGGTTCGGGAAACGGGGCAGTGGATTGGGAGTTGGACGCCGTGGTACGGATTTCTGAAGCTGCCGGGGACGCGCGCGTTCGTGTTGCCGGCGGGGGCGCACATCGTGGTGGAGTTGCAGTACAAGGGCGCGAGACCGGCGAATCCAGGATCGCTGGGGTTGTATTGGGCCGATGCGAGCAGTGCGGCGATGGGCTCTGATCTGACGCTGATTGCGGCTGCGGCAGGCGAGCGCGTGCGTGCGGTGATGAAGCTGACGCGGCAGACGTCCGTGGTGGCGCTGCGGCCCGAGGTCGAGGCGGGGGCGAAGTCGATCGAGGTGTCGGCCCGCAAGCCGGATGGAAGCACGGAGGTGCTGTTGCTGGCGCGGGAACCTTCGAAGGAATGGCCGACGCCGTTCGTATTCCAGGCCCCGGTCACTTTCCCGGCGGGGACGGAGTTATCGGTGGTGGTGCACTACGCCCGGTCGGGCGGCGTGCGGTTGACGGTGAGTCAGTACTGATTCTGGTTGCTTACTCAGGCAGGCTGGATGGCGGCACGACGCCTTTCAGGCGAAGATACACGGACATGTAGCCATAGACTTCGTTGGTGTGGCGAACCATGTTGTTGAGGGTCGCGAGACGGCTGCGGGTAGGCTGCGGGGGGAAGGGGCCACCCAGGCGAGACGTGATCTGCTCCAGGGCGTTTTGATCGGTGGTGGCATCGAAGGCTTTGTCGCAGGCAGCGATGGATTCGTTCAGGGCGACGATGAGATCGGCTTTGGTTGCGGCGCTGGAACGGGTCATGGGACGAGCCGTGTTCGTCAGGAGTCCCGTGCAAACGCCGAGGTTGGCGCCGACGATGTGAGCCAAGCGCTGCGCGAAGGTTTCAATCTCCGGAGTGGGGCGGTAGCCGTAGAATTCTTCGGGCATCTTCTCCGCCATCTTGATCAGATTCGTGCGCACGACGGTCCAGGGGAAGCGGGCTTCGGACACAAGCGGGTTGGACGACTGGGCCTGTGCTGTGGCGAAGGAAAATAAGGCAGCGAAGCAGATGCGTCTCATTGGACCTCAGTATATCTCCGCGTGGCGACAGGGCCGGCTGGAGAAGCTCAAAACTATGCTGGCTTGCCGCGTTTGCTGAACCATTTCACGAACAGCCAGCCGGCACCGAGTCCGACGACCAGGAGAAGAATCCACATCAGATTGTCTTTGACGGCTTGCGAGAGAGCGTCTGGATCGTTGAGGAGGCCGGGCTGGCGGCCGATGGTACGCGCGCCGAAGACGGCGAGGATGGTACACCACAGCGTCGAGCCGACGAAGGTGACGGCGATGAACTGGCCCAGGGGCATGCGGACCAAGCCGGCGGGGAACCCGATCAGGTGACGCACGACGGGGAGCAAGCGCGCGAAGAAGACGCCGCCGAGTTCGAAATCCTTGAGCCAGCGTTCGGCGAGTTCCAGGCGTTCGGGCGGGAGTAACAGCATCTTGCCGTACTTCTCGAGGACGCTACGGCCGAGAGTGCGCGAGAACCAATAACAGAGAGTCGAACCGAAGGTGGAGCCGAAACCTCCGGCGAGGATGACGCCGATGAGCGAGAGCTGGCCCTGTTCCGCCCAGTAGCCTGCGGGGGGCATGATGATCTCTGAGGGGACGGGGATGATGGTGCTTTCGAGCGCCATCATGAGGAAGACGCCGAGATAGCCGAGGTCGCGGGACCACTCAAACCAGGTTCGAATCAGATCGTGGAGCATGCTTTAAAAGGAGATCGGCCGAAGAAGGCCAGGAGATAAACGAACCGCGCGGCAAGCGAACCGGGAAGGTAGATCGCATCCCGGGACGCTTCCGCGCGGTTAAGAATTGCAGGTTGGAAGACCTTACTTGATCTTGTAAGATCCGTCGCCGGCCTTGTCACGGTGAGCGCCGTGGCAACCCGCGCAGCTACCACCGACGGCCGTCGCAGCGGCTTCGTCGATCGTGCCAGCAGCAGCGGCAGTGGCCAGCTTGGTGGTGTTGGCGTGAACAGCCTTGGCCATACCTTCGGCATCGGCCATGTTGTGGCTCTTGAAGTAGGCTTCGACCGAAGCGAACACCGTGTCGAGGGCCTTGGCTTCAGCAGCAACGGCCTTGGCATCCTTGGCCGCAACCGCGCCCTTCAGCGCGCCATTCGACTTGGCAACTTGCTTCATCCAGCCAGAGAAATCAGATTCGGTCTGGGCGAGCAACACGCCACCCAAGATCCCCATGCTCATCGCGAAAACGATCCGCAGAACTTTCATGTAGTTAAACTACCTCCTCGATATATGATGCACCAAAACGCACGGGGTCGTGGGGACCCCAACCCAGGGCTAGTGCCGATGTTCCTTTTCGTGCCGGATCTGTTCCATCGCGTAGTCCTTGCGGACGGAATTATTTTTGGCACGAACGCCTTTGAGGCTACTCTCGCGGGTGCCTTCGGAATCGACGGCGAACAGCGAGATGAGTTGCTCCAGCTTGGCGCTCTGGCATGCGGGGCAAGTGGGCGGGGGAGAGTTCTTGAGGATCAGGGCCTCGAAGCGCTCTTTGCAGTCCTGGCATTCGTAATCATAGATGGGCATGGCAACTCCTACGTTTCAATTCTTGCATCATAGCGGTTCTGAACGGGCCCTTTGCTAGACTGATCGCAAGATGCCTGATTCCAGTGACGAAAATCCCCGCAGTTCGGCCTGGGTTGGCATCGTCATTTTGATCGCCGGAATTGGGATGATGTTCGAGGCGGGTTACTCCTATCTGAAGGGCGAAGCGATTCACATGGTGGGGGCGCAGACGCTGCAGTGGTGGGAAGCGCTGCCGATCGGCGCGCTGGGAATCTTTTTTGGCGCTTTGCTGGCTGGCTGGATGACACCGAGTGGCTCCGACAAGCCCAACCGCTGGTAGCGTGCGCTGCTAGACTTGGCGCACCATGAGGATGCCCACGGAAGAGCAAAAGAAGCGACAGAGTTGGTGGTTTGGGCTCATCCTGATGCTGGTGGGGATCTGGATGGTGTGGTCGGGAGCGGAGGCGTACCAGACCGGGGCCGTGATGGTGACGTACCGGCATGGGTCGTGGGAGTGGTGGGAGCAGGTTGGGATCGGAGTGGGTGCGATCTTGATCGGGGCGTTGTCTGCCGACTGGATCAAGATTAAGCCGAAACCGTAATTCGTCGTTAGAGACGGTTCATGAGGCTGGCGGCGTAGCCCGCGCCGAAGCCATTGTCGATGTTGACTACGGTCACATTGCTGGCGCAGCTGTTGAGCATGCCTAGGAGGGCCGCAAGGCCCTGGAAACTCGCCCCGTAGCCGACGCTGGTAGGGACGGCGATGACCGGAGCGGCGACTAAGCCACCGACGACGCTGGGGAGCGCGCCTTCCATGCCGGCGCAGACAATCACGACGCGGGCTTCGGCCAGGCGCTCGCGGTGGGCCATCAAACGATGGATGCCGGCAACGCCGACGTCAGTGATGGAATCGACTTCGTTGCCCATGGTTTCCGCCGTCACGCGTGCCTCTTCGGCTACGGGCAGATCACTGGTGCCTGCGCAGGCGATCGCGATCTTGCCTTTGCCTTGCGGGGTGCGGTCGCGCCAGACGCGGACGGCTCCGGAGGCGGGGAAGTGTTCGGCATCGGGAATTTCGTCAAGCAGGCGCAGGGCGGTTTCCGGTGCGGCTCGAGTGACCAGGACGTTCTGCGCACGATTTAGCAACGATTGCACAATGGCGGAGACTTGGTCGGGCGTCTTGCCTTTGCCGAAGACCACTTCAGGGATGCCGTGGCGCAGGGCGCGGTGGTGATCGACCTTGGCGAAGCCGAGATCCTCAAACGGCAAGTGGCGCAGGCGGTCGAGGGCGGAGTCGATTTCGACGGAGCCGGAGCGGACCTGTTCGAGCAAGCTGCGCAGCTGATCTTGATTCATGGGTACGAGGTCAGTTTAGCGTGCGGGTAGCAGGGGCTTGATGACCGGGCCGGGGAGGTCGGGTTCGGGGCGATCCATCAAGGTGAGGATGGTGGGCACAAAGCTGAGGCTGTCGTAGGGCTCGGCGATGTGGGCGCCTTGCGGGATGCCGGTTTGGTTGCCGCCCGCGAACATGAGCACGGAATGAGTGGAGTCCCTGAAAAAAGATCCGTGGTTGCCGCCGGGGTTGAAGCCGCGCACGTTGAAGTTCCAGTGGTCGGTGGCGAGGATCAGCATGTCGGCGCGGCGCAGGTCGTGCTTGCGCTGTTGATACGGCGTGCGCGTGCTGGCGACGGAGTCATCGAGTTGCGCGGCGAGGCCCACGATGGCGTTCGAGTACTTGGTGCGGTGCGTGGCGGTGAGCCACTCCTGTTCGGTGTGCCAGTCCTTTAGCCAGTCCTGCGAGGCCGCGAGATCCGGGTCTTCGAAGTAGGCGAGCGGGAAGCCGGGGGCCCATTCGCGGCGCTCGTATTGCAGGGAGCCGTCGGGGTTGCCGGTTACGTTGGCAATGGGCGTGTAACGGAGCTTGTGGCCGTTGCGCTCGATCAAGGCCTGATGATCGTTGTTGCCATAGAGCCAGATGCCTTCGCGCGTGTTGACGGCGACGAAGTCAATGGGTTGTGCTCCGCCGCCAGGCTGGACGTTGTTGCGGACCGCAAGGATGCGGAGGGCGTCGAAGTAATTCACGCGGGTAAAGCTGCGGTTCCAATCGAAATTGCCCTCGGGCGTGAGCACGAAGCCTTCCTGGCCGGGGCCGGTGACGTAGTTCTGGAGATCCCACACGGAGTTGGAAGGGCCGAGTGAGCGGGCCGGGATGAGGTCAGTCAGTTTGAACCTGCCTGGATCGAAGTCGGCGGGGGTGAGCTGGAGGAGGCGTTGGATCGTCTCCATATAGGTGGAGTAATCGCGGTTGTCTTCGATCATCAGCGTGAGCTGGCGAGCCTCGCGGCGGGCGGTTTTGTCGATGCCCTGTGCGATCTGGGCTTTGGTCCACTTCTTGGGGTGCCGGGCGACGGAGGCTTTCGCCGCCTCGATGCGCGCGCTGAGTTCGGCGAGTTGGAGGTTGAGGTCTTCGAGGTCGCGGGTCCAGGCAACGCGGACTTTGGCGAGTTCTTCGAAGAACGCATCGATCGCGACCGTGCGGGTGGCTGGGGGGAGTTTCTTATTGAGCAGCTGGTCGAGGAAGATGTGGAGCGTGTTGAAGGTGTTGTTGCGCAGACCGATGTTGGCACGTTCGTTGCCGTCGAGGTCGAGCATGACGGTTGGGTAGGTTTCGCCTTGGCCCGCCAGGTAGGCGGATTGCGCGCTGGGCGTGACGACGGCGGAGACGAAGGGGTCGAGGCCTTTAACTTTGAACTCGGAGAGCGGGTGCCGGTTGGTCAGGACGTGGTGCGCGCCGCCCGACTTGCTGCTGAACCAATCGACCAGATTGTAGCCCTGGCTGATGACACCGGCTTCTGTGTTCATGCCGTGATCGGAGATCAGGACAAGCGCGGTGGTGGAGGCGAGCGGCGTCTTTTGGATGGTACTCCAGACGCGACCGACCAAGGCGTCGATTTCTTCGAGCGAGCGGTTCTGCGAAACCATGTCGTTGGTGAGATGGCCGACGTGGTCATAGGCTCCGGTGAAGTAGTCGAGGTAGCGGATGTTGGGGTCCTGGAGTTTCAGCAGGAGCTCGTGTTCGTACTGCTTGTCGAGCGTGTCGGTGATGGAGATACCGACCACCCATTCGTCGAGTAGCTGGGTGGGCGCTTTTGCGACCAGGCGCTTGAGGGAAGATTTCAGGGTTTCCCACCGCACGCCCCGTTGCAGGAGTTGGAAGGTTTGGTGGCGTTGACTGGCCGGGAACCGGTCGAGCAAGAGAGGCACGCCGATCTCATCGAGCAGTTCGACTCCGCGCATGTCGATGCGGCTGGAGGTGGCGGCGCTGAAGTAGAGCGGGACGAAGTTCAGGTAGTCATAGGGGCGCAGGGTGTAGCGATCGTATTCGACGTTGCCGTGGATTTCGAGAGGGCGTCCGGTATCGAGCATGGACCAGGAGGGCGCCGAGAGACTGAGTCCGCGCACGTAAAAATTGTCGAGCTGGGTACCGTTTTCGCCAAAGACGCGTTCGATCCACGGGAGCTTGTGTCTCTGGAGCAAGCGCGGCGGGAGGCCATCAATCTTGAGGACGACGACGCGCTGGACCTCCGCCCAGACGGGCAGGATGGCGAGCATCGCGATGCAGGCTGCTTTAATTGCCCGCTGCATGGAACCGTTCGATGAGGGCCGCGACTTCCTTGGCGGAGCGGGCGGGAATATGGATGGAGCTGAGTGTGTTCACGGCGCGGGTCACGTTGGCAACGTCGGCGGGGCCGGGGTCGAGGCCGGATTTGGCGAGCGTGTTCAGGTAGCGCATCTCGCGTTCGCCCCGGCGGCTCCAGTCGAGCGCGGCGAGGAGTTCGTCGCCCTGTTCGCGCTCGCGATGTTTGTAGATGCCAAAGGTGGCGATGCGCGCGAGTTTGAAACCGGTGCGCGCGCGGGGGCCGTGTTCGTAGGCGGTGAGTTCGGCGGAGCGGTCTTTCTGGAGACGGGACAGGAGCCCTTTGGGATCGGAGGCGGAAGCGACGAGGGCCGCGAACTGGCGGTCGGCCACGCGGAACTCATCCTGGACGCTTTCTTCGAGCGGGTTCACGCCCAGCACGTCGAGCCGTTTCTGCAGATCCTCACGGAGCGTTTCCGGAAGGTTGTGATCGAGCGCGACCCAGCGGCGCACTGTGGAGTAGGAATTTAAGCGGGCCTGGAGGTTCGTGGCCGAGCCTCGACGGGTGCGTGTGAAGTTCCAAACAAAGGAACCGGCCATATAGGGCCAGTTGCCCCAGCGCGAGTAGCCGATGACGCCCATGAGTAGATCGGAAGTGGCGCGCGCCAGCATCTCGCGGCGCTTGGGCGAGTGGGTGCTGCGGAAGTCGATCAACAGCAGCGGTATCTTCGGATAATCGAGGCCGTAGAGGGCCAGCGGGATGAGTTCGCGCGGCGTGGCGTCGGCAGTGCCTTCGGGGACCTGGCGTCCACTGGGGTCGAAATAGCGCGTGACGGAAATGCCGGTCCAGTCTTTAACGCGAGCATCGCCGAAGGGGCTGGAGATGTTCAGGAACTTGCCGTCGAATTCGGCGTTCTCACGCGAGGCGTCCTGGCGGGCGGTCCACACAATGGCGTGGGTCGGCGTTTCGCCGATGCCGAGCGGATCAAAGTACAGGCCGTTGGCTTCGGCGCGCTGGCGTAGAAGTTCCCAGTTGTGGCCGCGGGTTTCCTGGGTCTTCTCGCGCTGCTTGAAGTAGGCGTCGGGGAGTTTGTCGGCGGTGACGAGGCCGCCGAGGGATTGGCCGGCGAGGGTCATGCGGGCCTGGATTTCGAACAGCTCTTCTTCGGTGAGCAGGTTGCGAACTTCCGGCATTTTCTCCAACTGGGAGACGACGGCGAGACCGCCCATCAAGTGGACACGGCGACGGTCAGCCAGGTTGTTCCTGTATCTGCGAGTGGATGCGCGGACGAGCGCGCCTTCTGGATCCATGGCGGCGATCTGGGCCAGCTGCTGGGCGATGGAGTTCCAGACGATGCTGCGGGTATTGCCCAGGTCGATGACCGGCTTCGGGTTCTTGCTCGCCTTCTTGCCCAGGTTGGGGCGCCAGTAGAAGAAGGGGATGGCTCCGGCAGCGCGCTGGAAGACGGACGGGCTGGCGGAGGTGATCGTCCAGATGTAGCGCAGGCGGTCGTTGGACGGTTCCGAGTCGCCCAGGGTGTCGTGGAGGACGGTGACCAGCGGCACAGGGTCGGGGCGGGCGGGAACGGTGGCGAAAATGGTCAGGAGCTCGGCCCCACCGGACACAGGGGTACGTTCCAGGCGGAAATCGGGACTCGCGGCGAATGCGAGCGCCGGTAAGAAGAGGAGCAGCCAGCGCATGAGCATCCTGAGGCCATGATAACAGCCGGGGTTTTGGTCGGGATACGGGGTGAATGGGGGGATCGGGGATACCCGCATTTGAGTTAGGCCAAACCCTCCCCTGTTTCCTTGAGGGAGTAAGGGTTTCACCCGATACTGGTCCTGCGATGTTCGACACCGAAAACAGAACGCAGGCATCCTGCAGAGAGACTGGACTCAGCTGCGAGGAATGCACGGGGCAAACGGCCACTGAGCTGGCGCGGACGTGCAAGGGGCTGCGGGGGAAGATGGTGGCGCAATTGTTCGTGCAGTTGTATCCGGAGCCGGCATGCTCACGGATGCATGGGCACTTTTCGGCAGCGTACCGGGAGGCTTCGCGCGATGAAGTTCATGGGAATGACTGGGAGGACATGCCCATGCGTGTCGTGGAGCCAGTTGTGGAGCGTCGCCCTCGGGTGATGTTCGCGGTGGCGTAATGATCCGCCCGATTCCAGTGGTGAGTAAGGCTCCGCCGGTGTTGCGGGTGGCCAGTCCGGTGCGGGCGGTGCCGAGTGTGGGCGCCGGGAGAGTGGCGGTTGTTCCGGATCTGCGGAGAGTTTCGGAGCCTCGCGCGAACTGAGACGCGGTCCGCTGGGTAAAATCGAGAGCGCATGACCTACACCGTCATCTTTGAAAAAGGTCCGAATTCCTGGGGTGCATATGTGCCCGATCTGCCAGGGGTGGCTGTGGCGGGTCAATCGCGAGCCGAAGTGGAGCAACTGATTCGCGAGGCGGTTGAGTTTCACGTCGAAGGACTGCGCGAGGAAGGGCATTCGATCCCTCAGCCGTCGAGCGAGGCTGGGGTGGTTGAAGTTCAGTCGGCGGCCTAGGCTAGCAGCAGCGGCCACGTCGCGACTTCGCGGCCCAATGATGGTCCTGGAAGCGGCGCCAAGCTTCTGGAGATTCCACTTCGCCGTGGGCCGTCAGGTAGCGCTGGTACGCGCTCTGGTCAGACAGTTCCGCCACGATTCCCTTCAGGATTTGGAGTAAGCGACGCATCGTTTACTTTCCCACCAAGTGCTCTAGATCCTTGTTGTTTTCCGAGCAGATATATTCGATCAGGTCGGCATCGGCCAGGTAGCGCAGGGGCAGCACCACCGTCCAGGGCTTCGTGTAGGTTTTCGCGTCGTCGATGGTGACTTCGATGTCCATGTGGCCGAAGTCCTTGCGGACAAATCGCTCGGTGACGCGGAGTTGTTCGGTGGCGGGGTGGCCAAAGATATCGAGCCACACGTTGTCGTTGAAGTTGGAGCTTTCGACGACGAACGCATCCTTTTCCCATCGACCGACTGAGTAACCCAGCCAGGCGGGGTTGGGATCCTTTGGTATCGCCCGGCCATCGGTGAAGATTTGGCGGAAGCTCTGCACGGCTTCATACAGGACCAGCGTCATGATGGGCGTGTGTACGATCTTGAAGGGATAAGGGACCGCGTTCGAGCGTGGAACGCCGGCAGGAACACACCGGCCCATGGGGTCGTCTTTGCTTTCCGTGGCGCGGCGCTGCTTGTAGAGTTGTTCGGCCCAAGTCTGAAAGGGCACTGAGCCGGGCTTCAGATCGCTGGCAATGTCCATGACCAAGTGGTTGTCGACCGGTTCCCAGATGCCTCCGATGTCCAGGCGACCGTCCGCGAGGCGCGGCGCTGGGGCGGTGAGATTCGGCTTGCCGTCGGCGGTGCGCGGGATCCCCGAAGTCGGCACGTTCCACTGTGCGGAGCACGTCACTGCGACGAGACAGAGGAACGCCAGGGACTTCATTGCTACACCTCTTCCAGTAATTTCGTTGCTACGAACGG